>CAZTDW010000055.1:0-19931 GCA_964611835.1 uncultured Rikenellaceae bacterium
CGAGATGCTATCCTGTGACTGGAGTTCAGACGTGTGCTCTTCCGATCTTCCCTGAGGTTACAACCTGTCCTGCAATTGAAGTGCCTGCAGCCCTAAGTGTAAGACCTGTTTTCTGCTCGGATGCATACCTCAGGACCTTGCGCAGATCGGAAATCCCTTTCGGCCAGACAACAGCAGCCGGCATCTCCTTATAATCGGAAGCATCAGTAGAATAAATTGTTCGTGTTACAATGTCGTATTTCAGGTCACCTTCCAGATTTTCTTTAAGCAAATCCAGCTTTGAGCTTACAGAATTCATTATAATTCGGGTTTAAAAGCCTCAAATTTATAAAATGATTTGAACAGGCCCTGACCTTCCTGGCAATTTGATGGATTTTTACTGAAATTAAGACAGATTTTAAGAAACATGACTAACATTTTTGTTTAATAGGACTTTTTTTTTGTACATTTAAGCCATAATGTTAAATATATTAAATGATTGATACACAATGGAATTGTTAGAAAGAATCAAACTTAATGCCAAAAAACACAATATGCGGATTGTTCTTCCCGAAGGATATGAGGAAAGGAATTTAAAAGCAGCTGATATAGCTATTGAGCAAGGGCTGGCACAAATTATTCTCATCGGTGATCCTGACCAGGTTTCAGAACATGCAGCAAAGCTTGGCTTACGCAATATTTCAGGAGCTAAGGTAATAAATCCCAGGTCGCATGACAGAAAGGATCATTACATCAATATGATGGTTGAGCTGAGGAAGAACAAGGGTATGACCGTTGAGGAGGCATCACGCCTTATTGAGGATCCGCTGTATCTTGGTGTTATGATGATCAAAGCCGGCGATGCCGACGGAGAAGTCTCAGGTGCAGATCATTCCACTGGCGACGTGCTTCGTCCTGCTTTTCAGTATGTTAAGACAGCACCCGGCATCTCGGTTGTATCTGGTGCCTTTTTGATGATCCATCCCGACAAATCATTCGGTGCAGATGGTGTTTTTATCTTTGCCGATGGCGCAGTGCATCCTGATCCGACTGATAAGGAACTTGCTGAGATTGCTATAGCTACCGCACATACAGCCAGAACTATAGGAGGCTTTGAGCCCGTTATAGCAATGCTTAGCTTTTCAACAAAAGGAAGTGCAAAGCATGAAATGGTGGATAAAGTTGTAAATGCCACAAAGATGGCTAAAGAAATGGCACCAGATCTGGTAATTGACGGTGAATTTCAGGTAGATGCGGCTCTGGTGGAAGAAGTAGGGAGGAAAAAAGCCCCGGGAAGTAATATTCCAGGAAAGGCCAATGTCCTTATATTCCCTAATCTCGAAAGCGGAAACATAGCTTATAAGCTTGTTCAGCGTCTTGGCGGCGCTGAAGCTATTGGTCCTATTTTGCAGGGCATGGCTGCACCAATAAACGACCTTTCGCGTGGCTGCTCAGTCAGCGATATTGTGAGTATGATTGCCATAACTGCCAATCAGGCTGCAGGAAGAAAGTAACCGAATTAAAATTTATATAATCCCCTGAAGAAAAATGATTATTCTCGTACTTAACTGTGGCAGTTCCTCCATAAAATACCAGTTGTTCAATATGGGCAACGGATGTGAGATGATGGCAAAAGGACTTCTGGAACGTATTGGCCTTAATGACAGTATTCTGACCCATAAACCGACCGGAAATGAACCATACAAGGTAATAAATGATATCCCCGACCATACAACCGGCATAAATCTGGTCATGGCAGCCCTTACTGATTCCAGGCACGGAGTTATTAAGGATGTAAGTGAAATCAAGGCTGTCGGTCACAGGGTAGTAAATGGAGGAGAAAGCTATAAGGAAAGTGTCCTGATCGATAATGAAGTCAAGCAGCAGATTGAAATCTGCAGCGAACTGGCTCCGCTTCACAATCCCGCCAATCTCAAAGGTATACTTTCGGTAGAAAAGCTGATTCCGGGAGTACCCCAGGTTGCTGTATTTGATACTTCCTTCCATCAGACAATGCCCGATTATGCATATATGTACGCGTTGCCCTACGAATACTACGAAAGATACAAGATCAGAAAATACGGTTACCACGGCACGAGCCATAAATTTGTAGCTTCAAAGGCAGCCAACCTCATTGGCAGGGATATAAAGGACCTTAAGATCATCACCTGTCATCTTGGAAACGGTGCCTCAATCACTGCAATCCAGGGAGGCCGATCAATCGATACATCCATGGGATTTACACCGGTTGATGGTTTGATCATGGGTACCAGGACCGGAGAAATAGACCCTGGTGTTCTTATTTATATTGCTAACAAGGAGCACCTTAATGTTTCCGGCGTAAACAATCTTATCAATAAAAAGAGCGGCGTTGCTGGAATTTCACAGCTATCTTCCGACATGCGCGATCTTGAAATTGCCGCAGCAGAGGGGAATGAAAAAGCTATTCTTGCATTGAATATGTATGCCTACAAAGTCAAGAAATTCATAGGATCATATATAGCAGCGCTTAACGGACTTGACCTGCTTGTGTTTACGGGCGGAGTGGGGGAGAACGACCACAAAATGAGAGCGATGATATGCTCGGATATGGAAAAACTGGGAATTATGTTTGATTTCAAGGCAAATGACGGCGTAAGAGGAAAAGATCTTGAGATCTCAAAACCTGAATCAAAGGTGAAAGTCATGTGCATAACAACCGACGAGGAATTCGTTATTGCTTCCGACACGCGATATATAGTTGAGCATCATACTGTATGAAAATAAATCCCCCGCAAAAAACAACGATATGGTACTAAAGAGCCTTTCTGATCTGAAGAATATTGTATCAGGAAAACCAAGAAAAAAACTATTACTTGCCGCAGCTCAGGATCAGCACTCACTGGGAGCCGTTTTACGAGCATGGCAGGATAATATCATTGAACCGGTATTGATAGGTGATACCGATGGCATACATAATATATGCAGGGAGAACGGTTATAATATCGATGGATTGCGCATAATCCATGAGCCTGGTACTGAGGCATCTGTCGAAATGGCAGTGAGAATGCTCAGCGGGAAACAGGCCGACGTGCTTATGAAAGGAAAAGTGGGGACTTCAGTTCTTCTGAAATGTGTGCTTAACAAGGAATGGGGGCTCAGAACCGGCAACCTTCTATCCCATATAGCCCTTTTTGAAGTGGAAACTTATCACAAGCTGATCGCTGTTACCGACGTTGCAATGAATATTGCGCCCAACCTTAAGGATAAAATATCGATCGTGAACAATTCGGTGTCATTCCTTCACAAGCTGGGATATGTAATGCCAAAAGTGGCTGTTCTGGGTGCGGTGGAAATGGTTAATGAAAACATGGAAGCCACCCTCGACGCCGCACTTCTGTCTAAGATGAACCAGCGCGATCAGATTAAAAACTGCATCATCGACGGACCCCTGGCATTCGACAATGCCATAAGCTACGAGAGTGCCCATCATAAAGGCATAAGGAGTGAAGTGGCCGGTGATACCGACCTCCTGCTGATGCCTGATATTGAAGTAGGAAATGTGCTTTATAAGTCACTTGTCTTCTTTGCCAAGGCCAAAGTAGCATCTATTATACTGGGTGCTCAGGTACCCATAGTATTGACTTCCAGGTCTGATTCCGAGCAAGCCAAATACGACAGCATTCTGCTTTCAGCAGCAGCCAGCAACTAGCTTCCGATGATCCGCTCACTCGACCAGATGGTGGAAAAGGTACTTTCAGGAAAACGAAGGTACAGAATTGCGGTCGCATGGGCACATGATGACAATACTCTCCATGCTGTCAAAAAAGCAGTTGATGAGGGCATCGCTGAAGCTATACTTATCGGAACTGAATCGGAAATAATAAAAAACTGCTCCCGGGCAGGCATAATGACCGGCATATTTACCATTGTTGAGTCGGCCGATGAGGTTTCCGCTGCAGCAGATGCCGTAAAAATGGTCAAATCCGGTCAGGCCGACATTGTAATGAAAGGTCTGGTAGGTACCGACAAGTTCCTTAAGGCTGTCATGGACAAGGAAAACGGATTGATGCTTCCCGGAGCGGTATTAAGCTATGTCTGTGCCCTTCAGTTGCCGGAATACCATAAGCTTCTTTTCATCACCGATACGGCTGTAATACCTTTTCCCACTCTGGAACAAAAGATCGCAATGGCAGAATATGCAATCGAAATGACTTCCAGGTTCGGTATTGAAAAACCAAAGATTGCCCTTATAGGCGCTTCTGAAAAGCCAAGCCGTCATTTTGAAAGTTCTGCGCATTATGAGACGATGAAAAAATTGGCAGCGGAAGGCAGGATCTCTGATTGCATAATGGATGGCCCGCTCGATGTTTTTCTGGCTTGCGACAGTAAAAGCGTTGAGATAAAAGGAGTTAAGACTCCTGTTGATGGTGATGCGGATATTCTTCTCTTCCCGTCTCTTGAATCATCAAATCCGTTTTACAAAGGACTTATGCTTTTTGCAGGCGGAGAGCTTGGTGGACTGATCAGAGGAACAGAAAAACCGGTTATCCTTATGTCACGCAGTGAAAGTGAAAGATCGAAATTCTATTGCATTGCTCTGGCCTGCCTTATGGCATGAACTTATCTTCTTTTTTACGGATTTAAATCAAAATATTGTTTCAGCTCATGGCTAACAGATTAATCCTTGCAGTAAATCCCGGGTCAACTTCGACAAAATTTGCAGTTTTTGAGGAGGAGAATCTTTTATTTGAGAAAACACTGAGGCATTCAGCTCAGGAACTTGAACCTTACAAAAAGATTACAGACCAGTTTCATTTCAGGAAAGATTTGATTGTGAAAGAATTAACACAGCGAGGTGTAGATTTTTCGCGAATAGTGGCCATCGTGGGGCGCGGCGGACTCGTTAAACCCATTGAATCTGGTATTTATGAGGTCAACGACAGAATGAAGCATGATCTTGAAGCTGGCATAATGGGAGAACATGCAAGTAATCTGGGAGGACTGATAGCAGACGATATTGCATCAGCATTACCCGGGGCAAAGGCTTATATTGTTGATCCTGTTGTGGTTGATGAGCTTCAGCCTGTTGCAAGGTTATCCGGCCATCCTTCCATAAATCGTTTGTCAATCTTTCATGCCCTTAATCAGAAAGCGGTAGCCAGAATATACGCTGCATCATCAGGAAGGAAATATGAAGACCTGAACCTTATAATTGCCCATATGGGTGGGGGAATCAGCGTAGGAGCGCACAGAAAAGGCAAGGTTGTGGACGTAAACAATGCACTTAACGGAGATGGGCCATTTTCCCCGGAAAGGTCGGGAGGATTACCTTCGGGGCAGCTTATTGACCTGTGTTTCAGCGGTAAATACTCGCACCAGGAGATGAAATCGATGGTAACCGGGAAGGGAGGGATGGTTGCCTATGTGGGAACAAATAACTTTGTTGAAGTTTGCAGCCGGGGAGAAAATGGGGATGCTGAGGCGTTGCTCATAAGGGATGCCCTTGCCTACCAGGTGGCCAGGGAAATAGGTGCAATGGCTGCCGTGCTCGAAGGTGCAGTTGATGCAATTATTTTAACAGGAGGACTTGCCTATCAGGAGGACCATGTTCGGAGGATTGAAAAGATGGTCCGGTTCATTGCCGGTGTATATGTATTTCCTGGTGAAGATGAAATAAAAGCCCTGGCATTCAATGGACTTCTTGCTCTTGAAGGCAAAATAGATATCAAGGCCTATAGTTAAGGATTTGAAACGGCAACTGGCAATATTTTCCCATTGAAAAACCTGTTACCGCTGACAGCAAAATAAGTGATAAACTCAGCCATCTGAGCCGGCTCTACCGGTGCCTTAAAACCGGGGAATGCATTTTCAAACATTTCAGTCTGAACTGCACCAAGTGAGAGACAGTTTACACTTATACCTGATCCTGAAAGCTCCACGGCAAGACATTCGGTAAGGCATGCAACAGAAGCCTTTGACGCGCTGTAGTAGGCCATTCCCCTGTATTTCGTACTGCCCTGGTATCCTCCCATGCTTGAGATATTTACAATGTGAGAACCATCTCCCATGATCGGGACCACCATTTTTATCAATGACGCAGGACCTAAGAAATTGGTTTCCATCATTATCCTGGCTTCCCTTTCCGATATTTTCATAAAATCCTTTACAGTGAGTGCACCCGCACAGTTTATCAATATGTCTATTCTGCTGAAACGGCTGTAAATATGATTCTTTACTGAATCAAAACTCTTCTCAATATCCGTAAGGTCCATGACCAGGTATGAAACATTATTGTTTGTAATCGAGTCTGACAGGTTTTTAAGGGCACGTTCATCCCTTCCAGTAACAAGTATCTGATTATCCCTGTTGGCAGACATGATTTTTGCAATTTCCCTTCCTATTCCCCTGGAACCGCCATTAATGAGTATGTTCATGTTTAAGTGTTTTTACATTGCAGATAATGACAGATATCGTTAATCTGCTGTTAAACTGTTTGATACGAAGCGTTTGGTTTGTGTAATAAATGGTCCTCCAGCCGTTTTATGCATCTTCCCTGATGTAGAAAGCCGGATCTGGAAGTTATTTACATTTCATTTGTATCAGTCAAAATACGAATATTTTGCTTATTTTGCCTTCTCTTTCGTTTTTGTAAAGGTATAAATTTGTTTTATTCAATTCTATAATTGAAAACCTGTGGGTGCAACAAGCAGAACCAGACTGGTTTTTTTACTGTTTTTTTTGTCGGTAGTTCCGGTTTACAGCCAGGAGCCAGACAAGGAGGTACCTCCTTTACGTGAGAGAATGTTTTATGGAGGAAATATCGGACTGGCATTCGGAACAATAACTGATATTGAAGTCACTCCTCTGGCAGGGATATGGGTACTTCCAAGATTAGGAATTGCAGCAGGGCCCACTTTCAGGTATTACAAGCATCCATATTTTGGGAGAACAGTAATCTTCGGAGGAAGAACATATGTTGAGTACATGTTTATTCAGGATATCGATAATATAATCCCTCTTGGAATACACTCGGGATTGTTCTTTCATGGAGAATATGAGCTCCTTAGTCTGGAAACAGCTTTTTTTGACGAATCTTTCGATTCAAAAAGGTTCCTGTCAGGTACTTTTCTGATCGGAGGCGGCATAAGTCAATATATCTCCCAGAGGTCTTCATTTAACCTGAGTTTCCTGTGGGCTGTGAATGATGCCGGATATGGAATTTATTCAAGTCCCGAAATACGGATATCATTTATTTTCTGATATTTTATGAATTGATAAAACACATACTGTCTGATATTTATATTGATATACTTTCATTTCTGCTTTATATTCCGGTTATACACGATATTTTGTAATATATGATGCGGCGGATTGCACTTTTGATTATCTTTTTTGTTGTTCCGGGTGTCCGGGCAATCTCACTGGAAAGACCCGACAGTCTGAAGGCAAAACTTAAATCAACAGCCACATTCAGCCTTAACAGCAACGGGATCTCTTCCATACCTGCTTTTTCACTAGGTAAACCGGCAATTATTGCCGAAATAAAGCTTTCAAAAATACGCTTCAGTTATGAACCGGTGCTTGCTTACGGACTCAATATGAGGGGGTGGTTCATTGACAACTGGTTACGCTATAAACTGGTAGATAAACCTAAATTTGAGCTGAGGACAGGAGTTAATTTCAGTACATTTTTCAGCGAATACAAACTCCCGGATGATGAAATATGGAGAACTGAAAGATATTTTGCATTTGAACTCACCGGGATCCATAAATTATCACCCACCAGTTCACTTCTGGTTTCCTACTGGAACGACAGGGGGCAGGAGAAAGGAAGCCTTACAGGCCATTTTTTCAATTTTATTGCAGAGAAAAACGATATCCCTCTTGGCAGAAGTATTTTATTTTCCGGTTACTTTCAGTTGTTCTACGTTGATTACAATGGAAACAATGACGGATTATTTATTTCTCCGAAATTATCCGTGGCTGTGAAAGACCTTCCACTAAACCTTTATTTTCAGATTATCCAGCCTTTAAAAAGTAATATAGAACCTTCACCTGGTTTCAGGTGGAACCTTGGATTTTCCTACACAATTTAATTAGATAAACACGATTATATTATTTTATATCAGACGTTTAATATTTCACCTTCGGACTTTGCCACTATCACGGCTCCGCATGTATCACCGTAGACATTTATGGCTGTCCTGAACATGTCAAGTATCCTGTCGACAGCAAGAATAAGACCTATACCCTCGAGAGGCAGGCCAACAGCTTTGAGCACAACCGCCATCATTACCAGTCCTGCCATCGGTATGCCCGCTGAACCTATTGCAGCCAGAAGGGCAGTAAAGACAACGACCAACTGTTTTCCAAAGGTGAGTTCTATCCCGTAGGCCTGTGCTATAAAAAGAACGGCCACGCATTCGTAAAGTGCTGTCCCGTTCATATTTATGGTGGCTCCCAGCGGCAATGTGAAGCTGGCTATTTTATTCGATACGCCGTCCTTGTCCTCCACGGCCTCCATAGTGAGTGGCAATGTTGCATTTGATGAGGAGGTTGAAAAGGCAGTCAGCAGAGGAGTTGCCATGTTCCTGAAATGTTTTATGGGATTTGCCCTTCCCAGGAACTTTACAGAAAGCGGCAGCGTCACAAATCCATGAAACAGAAGTCCTGACAAAACTGTGACGGTATAGAGGCCCAGCCTTCCAACAACCTCACTTATGTCATTGCCTATCTCCACCTGCTGGGCTATCACTTTGGCTGTTATGCTGAAAATACCCAGAGGAGTAAATTTTATTATAAAGAGTGTGATTTTCATTATAACATCCAGGGCTGCATTGAATATATCACTCAGTTTATCCCTTGGTTTTTCCCCTATCTTCGTCATAAAGAACCCGAAAAGTATGGAGAAAAATATTATTGAAAGCATCTGCCCCTGTGCCAATGCTTCAAAAATATTCTGTGGGATTATCTTTATAAGGGTCTGGCCGAATGACTCAGATGCAGCGGCAATTCCTTCAACCGGAGCCTTGAATCCAAGATCAGCCCCTGTTCCCGGTTCTATTGCCCTCACAAGAATGAAACCTGTCAATATAGCTGCAAGAGTTGATATAACATAGAATCCGATTGTTTTCAGCCCGAGACGTCCGAGGTTTCCACTGCTGCCTACACTGGCAACTCCGGTTGTTATTGACAGAAGTATCAGAGGTACGATTATCATGTTGAGTGCCCGGAGAAAAAGATCTCCCATCCAGTTTGTATATGATGTAGCCTCGGTAAGATAATACCCGAAGAATCCTCCGGCAAAAAGCATTATTATGATCTGGTAGTGGAGTGGGATGGAAAATCTGGATCGAGCCATGAATTCGGTATTTTAAAGCTTAAAGAAACTGAAACTTTATGATAACTGGGGACAAATTTCAATTAAATTTTTCTGATTATTAACTCTTCTACAATTTAATATTCGGTTCGTTACCGGCCAGGGGGAGGTAAATATTCAAAAATTAACGGACATTGTTAAAACAGCAAAAAAACAAAGATGCCCTTTAGCACAATCTGTATGGGATTACAGTTGTAAAACCACAAAACAATCATCCTGATTACAGGTGTAAACACAAAAATAAACAATCAGACATTACAGAAGTGAATTTTATATTCATACCAAAATATATAATATTTAATAATCAACTAATCAGTTATATATAAATTATCAAATGAACCAAAACTTAAGATAAAGACTTGCTTCCTGAGTAAAACTTATTAGATTTAGGATATATATATGCTTAAATATCTATATACCAGTGCTTAAAAAATACTAATCTTAAGTATTTATTGTGATATTTCATGAAATGAACCTGCTATCAGTTAATGCTTTACGAATTGACTGGAATAGGGGAGACTGACCTGCCTGCAGATGAATTACAAATGTAAATACAAAAAGATTAGCAATGTGAATTCAATTATATTTACATTTGTAATAAATGAAAAGCATGCTTTTAAGGGACAGGATACTTGGTTTTTTAAAAAAGGAAAACAAAACTTCAGCTCAGTTTGCTGAAGAAATCGGTGTTCAGCCTTCAGGTATTTCACATATACTTTCCGGACGAAATAATCCGAGTCTTGACTTTATTATCAAAATGCTTGAAAAATATCCGTACCTGTCATCTGACTGGCTGCTGTTTGGCAGGGGTCCGATGTACAAGGATCAGTATGAAGGCTCCCTTTTTGATGAATTTATTACTGAAAGCGATAATATCGGCATTAAGCGGGGCAATGAAAAGGAATCAAATGAACAGGAGATGCAGTTAATTGAAAACCAGATTGATACTAAAGTGCTTGATACGATTGAGAAAGAAACGCACCGCAATAAAATTACAAGAATAATCTGGTTTTATGAGAACAACACTTTCGAAGAATTTATTCCGGGTAAAGGCTGAACTTTTCCTCATTAAAAACAATCATTGATAATCTTTTTTATCTTTGTTCCAAAAGCCTGTTTATGCCAAAGAGAATAGAGGATTTTATCATCAGAAGGAGCAGAAGCCTCAATGATGATTTTTTTGTTCTTGAACTTGATGGTATGCATTCTCTTCCTGAAATTAAGCCGGGACAATTTGTTCAGGTTAAGGTGGAAGGTAGTCCTGAAACATTCCTGCGCCGCCCCATTTCCGTTCATGATGTTGATTATCAGAGAAACATACTGAAATTACTGATCCAGATTGCCGGAAAAGGGACAGATACTCTTTCCAGGTTGCATCCGGGCGATTCACTGAATTTAATTTACCCGCTCGGCAATTCTTTCTCACTGCCGTCAAAAGGAGAGAGGGTTCTTCTTGTCGGCGGAGGATGTGGCATTGCACCTTTGCTTTATCTGGCACGGTGTATTGTTTCAGCAGGTATAAGGCCTGACATCCTTCTGGGATTTCGCAACAAAAGCAGGATAATCGAATACGAAGATTATGAGGATATTGGGAATGTGTATCTTACAACCGAAGACGGGTCAAGGGGATTGAAAGGCCTTGTTACCGGCCATCCGGTGATGAAGGATAATCCATTTGACAGGATTTACTGCTGCGGGCCTGAAATGATGATGAAGGCAGTGGCATCTCATTGCAGGAATGCGGGGATCGGATGCGAAGTCTCACTTGAAAACCTTATGGCGTGCGGAATCGGAGCCTGCTTATGCTGTGTTGTCGATTCCGTCAGGGGAAATCTCTGTACGTGTATTGATGGTCCGGTATTCAACACAAAGGATTTGAAATGGTAAATCTGGAAATATCTATAGGGGATCTGAAGTTTAAAAATCCGGTGCTGACCGCTTCGGGCACTTTTGGGAACGGATCTGAGTATGAGGATTTTTTTGATGTTTCCCGGCTTGGAGGAATAATTCTGAAGGGAACGACTATCGAACCAAGGGAAGGAAATCCGTACCCCCGGATGGCCGAAACCCCGGCAGGGATGCTTAATGCTGTGGGATTGCAGAACAAAGGGATCGATTACTTTGAAAAATATATATATCCTAAAGTATCCCTTTTCAATACAAATGTCATTGTAAACATAAATGGCAGTTACCTTGAAGACTATGTGGCACTGGCTGAGAGAGTTGACAAGCTTGATAATATTGCTGCAATTGAACTTAACATCTCATGCCCGAATGTGAAAATGGGAGGCATGGCTTTCGGCACCAATCCCGACTCAGCCAGGGAGGTTACCAGGGCAGTCAGGTCAGCATATTCAAAAACACTTATAGTAAAATTATCGCCGAATGTTACCAGTATTGAGGATTTTGCAAGAATCGCCGAAGAGGAAGGTGCTGATGCTGTCTCATTGATCAACACACTGCTGGGAATGGCAATAGACATTCGTACTATGAAACCATCCCTTTCAACTATTACGGGAGGTTTATCGGGACCGGCAGTGAAACCGGTTGCTCTGAGGATGGTCTGGCAGACCGCACGGGCGGTCAGTATTCCCGTGATAGGAATAGGAGGAATTATGCAGCCATCGGACGCCATAGAATTCTTTCTTGCCGGCGCTTCTGCAATTCAGGTGGGGACAGCATCCTTTATAGATCCTCTCAGCTCTGTTAAGATACTGGATGGAATTGAAAAATATCTTGAAGACAATAAATTCGGAGATATAAAAGAAATTACCGGATTTATCAACCGTGGCTGATCCCGCATAGACTATTTACCTTACTCAGTAACGCATAACACTAAATATTGAATCTTTTTTTAGGAATTAAAGTTTTTAAAAATCGTATTTCGTCAAATTTTTACTTTAAATTTGTAGTTACCAAAACCATAAATCCTCAGTCCATTAATCAAATACATTAGAAATGACAGAAAATATTCAGATTGATAATCTTGACAGGAAGATTTTGGATATTATCACAAAAAATGCCAGAATACCTTATCTGGAGGTGGCACGAGAATGCAACGTTTCAGGAGCTGCAATTCACCAGCGTGTGCAGCGGCTTATAAAAATAGGGGTGATAAGGGGCTCGGAATTCAAGGTCGATCCGGTTCTTGTAGGCTTTAAAACCTGCGCTTATATCGGAGTCTATCTCGACCACCCGGGGCATTACCGTGATATAATAAAGAAATTCAGGGAGATACCGGAAATAATCGAGTGCCATTACACAACCGGCAATTACTCGTTGTTCCTTAAAGTCTATACACGCGATAATGAACATCTCCGGGATATTCTTACCGATAAAATCCAGAATATTCCGGGAGTTGTAAGGACTGAAACTCTCATTTCGCTTGAAGAATCCATCAACAGGCAAATCCCTGTGCTTTCTGAAGAATAAGGTCATCATTAAAGCAGAATATCAGACAATAAAAAAAAGTTCTTTGTTTTTACCCCCTTACCTTATGACGCTTCGGCCGTGACAGGCCTGCGGGGGGTGCTTATATAGAATATAATCAGCAAGTCTCCTTTAGGGCTCCCGAAAGCTTTCAGGATAGGGTGAACGAAAGAGTGTGACTTATTTTACAGTCTCACGTTCATTTCCATAATGATTTCGTTCTTGAGAATCTAATCACTTTAAATACAAATAATTGCAGATCATGAGAAAACTTTCACTTCTTCTGTTTATCATAATCGTATCGGCTTTTTGTTATCATCTTGGTGCCCAGCCTGAGGTAATGGCATGGGGAAATCTCACCGGGATCAGGGTTGACGGGCAGCTGATGGAATTTGAATCCAGCCTCCGTGTTGTCGAAAAGGGTTGGAACAGTCTAACCGCGACAGGAAAGGAGAGACAGAGACCAAAATATGACAGGGAAGTTGATAAACAGACAGTTACAACTGAAATACAGGGTATAAAGTTCACAGAGGTTGTCGAGGAGTGTGGAAAAGGATGTGCCGTGATCAGGGTTAATACATCTTCAGAAAGGGACACTATCGTGGAAGGTGTTTTCCTGTGCCTTGATTTTCCTGGCGTTCTTTATTCTGAAGCAAATCTGCATTTCACAGGCGGTTCAGGAATCGGCAAGATCAGTAAAGCTTCAATAAGTCCGTCAAATAATAATAAGCCTTTGAAGGTCAGATCAAAAGGCTTTATCATTGAATCAGCAAAAAGGAAGATAGAGGTGGTTTTCGGAACTGCTGCCACAGTACTCCTCAGGAAGGAAAATAATGACAATGGTACCCAGGTCTATATAGAACTTATGGGTTCGAAAATCAGGAAAGGAAGCAAGGCACAGGATACTTTTACTGTAAAAGCTTCAGGTGAGATCGACAATTCCTCAGCTGAAATTGTTCTGCATGCAGACAGACCGGACCGGAAATTTGATGGTTTGGGTGGCAATTTCAGATTGCAGAATCCGAAAACTGATCCGCCTGTTATCGATTATTGCCTTGAAAATCTGAGGGTAGCATGGGGAAGAGTGGAGATGCCCTGGAATTTCTGGCATCCTGATGAGAATGTTGATCCCATTGAAGCTGCAAAAGCAGGAAAACTTAATCCGCGTGTTGATGCGGCAATGAAAATGGCACAAAGGCTTACCGCAATCGGAATGCCAGTGATCATAAGCGCCTGGTCTGCACCTAACTGGGCAATACTCGGTGATCCGCGCGATGCTTTCAGACTAAGGTCAAAAGGTATCTACGGGTACCAGCTCAATCCTGAAAAAACAGAGAAAATCTACAGATCCATCGGTGATTATGTGGAGTATCTCAAGAATTTATATGGTGTGGAGACAGTCGCATTTTCATTCAATGAATCAGACCTCGGAATCAATGTCAGGCATACAGGCATGGAACATGCTGAATTCATAAAGGGACTGGGAGCACACATGGCATCGAGGGGACTTGCAACAAAGCTGCTGCTGGGAGACAATTCCGATGCAACAACTTTTGATTTTATTATCCCGGCAATGAATGATCCTGAAACCCATAAGTATATACTGGCTGTATCATTCCATTCGTGGCGTGGCTGCGATGATGAAACCCTCAAAAAATGGGCCGGCGCCGCTCAGAAGCTTAACCTCCCGCTGTTAGTCGCAGAAGGAAGCACTGATGCAGCAGCATGGAATTATCCTGAAATTTTTTCCGAACAGACCTTTGCCTTTTACGAGATTAACCTTTATACAAGAATACTTGCAATCTGCCAGCCTCTTTCGATACTGCAATGGCAGTTAACGGCCGACTACTCGGTGCTGACAGGCCAGGGTGTATTCGGTACGACCGGACCTTTGGAACCTACTCAGCGCTTCTGGAACCTGAAACAGCTGGCCTCAACGCCGGAGGATGCATTTGCCATTCCCTTTACCTGCAGCAAAGCGCTGGTCAACTGCGCTGCCTTCGGGAATCTAAGCCGTAACGAATATGCGATTCACATGGTGAACAACGGTGCGGAATGCAAGGCAATTGTGAGAGGCATTCCGGAAGACGTAACATCTTTTGACATTTTTGTAACCGATAAGGAAAAAGACATGGAAAAAACCGGTCAGGCCAGGGTTGTAAACGGTACAATTGAATTTACCCTTCATCCTGCTGCATTTATCTCATTGATAAGTACCCGGTGATCCCGGGAAATTCCTTTCACCTCCCGGATCAGTATTATATTCCTTGTTATTTAATTTTCAGCGAAACAGGCTGATATGCATTGATATTTATGCTTAGCCGGCCGTTACTGATCCCTAATGGTTCTGTCCCCTTCAAGGGTTCTCCCCTGAGGTCGCATAAGATTGCGGTACTGACCGATTTCATTGGCAGGGTTATTTCGCAAATACCAGACCTGCCTGCTTGTTCCCATAATCGCAAAAGATATGAGCCAGATTCTCCGTCGTGTGAATATGAAGTCACCAGAATACCTTTGGATGAAATCCGTATTCCATCAGCCTTCAATGGCATTTCCCCTTCGCTGCCGTCGAAATACCAGCCGGTCAGCGGTTGCCGGGTCTCTTCCGCGGGAGTGATCAATCCGGATTCATTATCATATCCATCAATACCCCATATATAGATGTTTACCGACCAGCTGCCTTCAATCCATTCTGTAAAGTTCGTGCCCCACTGGTTATTGTATAGGTTAATAAAGACGGTGGGTATTTCCGGCTTAAAACTACCTGAAAATCTGTATAGTCCTGGACGCTCCATGCTGATTGCAGGTGCCTCCGGACTGTTCAGCCCCACGCCATGTCCCTCATGACCGGTGATAGCCAGACCTGTATTCACGAAATAATAATCATGATTCGTTCCGGCAACAAATTCCCTGACCGGATCAACAACGGCCCCCGTTCGTCCAAGATGGAACCTGGCATCTTTTACATTAAATGGCAGTGCTATCCAGCCGGCTTCAGGCCTGGGCTCAGCCTGCTTATTTTCTATGTTCCAGAGAAGCCTGATATATGGCAGATCGTCGTTGAGTATCCAGCTTATGGAGAACCTGTGAGGATGATCTGCAGGCATTTCACCATGCCATGAGGCTGATGTTTCATGACCTTTCCTTGAAAAAGTCATTCTCCCTCCGGCCGGTTCAGACATGCTGTAACCGGTGTCGAGATAAGGCCTTCCCATTTCCTGGTCTGCCCACTCATGAGCTCCTGGCTTAACATAGGCGGTGTTATACCGCTGCAGATCCTCCGATCCAAACCTTTCATGAACGTATTCCCCGAAACCATACCTGTTTTGAGTGTCAGCCAGTTCCCTTCCTGTTGATTTCTCCACACATGAAATCAGGGAACCATTCGCCGGATCAATCTTAATCCTGAAATACTTGTTCTCAATGGTATTGCTGGATTCATCCTTGATAATATCTTCTCCGGCTTCGGCTTCCTTCCCAAAAACCGGGATATAAGTCTTATAACCCATAGGCGGTACATTTTCTGCATAAAATTTCAGCAGGTTATCATCATTATATGCCCTGATCATTTTATTCTCAAGAGTATCCTTCAGGGTTATAACATCTTTTTGTTTCATGTAAATATTCATGAAGAGGGTAACTTCTCCTGATCTTGTCCAGGGATGGGGATTAAACACCACTATCCTGGGTCCCCTGACTTTTACGGAACCTGCCAGCTCCTGAAGTTCTTCATCCATGATCATTTTCCCCATTCTGTCGGCATTGTCAATCCTGGCTGCTTTCTCCTTCCATGAGGCTTCAATCCTGTCATAATATCCCAATGCCCTGTTCCGGATAAACTTGTCTCCGTAGGCAAATGATCCTCCCTGGCCGTGACTCATTGCAAGGCCGAAAGTGTGCTCGTCGAAGAGGATCATGTTTTCTGCGCACTTTTCAACAAATGGTTTTATTTCTTCGGTCCTCTCCGTATTTCCTTTCCATGCCGCAAGAAGGGTATTAAGGTTTTGTGCCTGATATACAATTCTCTGGAGCATCTTGTTCCTTTTTACCTCCCTGGGCATTGACATATAGCCATGGATCCAGGTATCAGGCATGTCGCCCTTTACCACAGGTATTTCAGGATTCTCCCTCATGATTGCATCGTAAAAGTCGGAGAGCTGGCCTATTCTTATCCTTGTTCCGGGCAGCTTCTCCCTTGCTTCGGCAAGAATTGCTGCAACTTCTCCGGGCAGGGGGCTGCCGGTATTCTCATGAGTATGTATCATGGCCAGCCAGGTGTTGTGTTTCCAGTTTTCGGGAGGCATCAGACCTGAACCATAATACTCAGCCCAGTAAAAGGTAAGCAGGCGCGAACCATCGGGACCTTCCCACCAGAAGAGTGATGGCACATCGGGAGAGGCAGATCCCGGATTGCATCCTAAATGCAGGATTTTTACGCCTGCATGTGTTAAGAGGGTTGGTATTATCCATGAATGACTCGGCACATCCGTCATTTTAGCATCGCGCGGCAGGGGCCGATTATAATCCCTTGCGATCCTTGTTGAAAATTCAAGGCTTCTTACGAGGTTTTCAAGATCACTTGATTCGGTTTCAATAGTAAACGGCAGGGCATGAACCGTGAAGCGCCCCTCCGAAAGTGCTTTCTCCAGTCCATGCTTTCTTTTGCCGCTGCTGTTTTCAAGCATGTATTTTATGGGCCATCCGGGAACAGTCCAGATGAATCTCTCGTTCTCCGGAAGAACTGAGGTGGCATCCACGGATAATAAAGCGCCATCGAGCATTTTTGTGGTGTAGCCTTTTAATACCGATTCAGCCAGATCAGTATAGCCGATGTCAAAATGCATCTTGAAAACAATAATCAGATCCTTTATCAGAGGAGAAACTGCCTCCTTTTCAGCGATTTGCGGTTGGATGGGATTTGTCAGCAATAACAGCAATAGCAGAAGATTGATTTTCTTCATGTGTATTTATGTAGGGTTTATTTTAACTGTGCAATAGTTATCCTTGGAATATAAGTTTTCACACCAAAATCACTTTATTGAATTAATCTATAATAAGTGGTTCGTCTGAAACCTTCATTGTTAAAATTTTTTTTGTATAAGGTTGTACATGAAGGTTTCATAAAGTTAAAAAATCCGTGCGATCTTAGATCGGCCAATAATTCTTTTATACACAAAAATAAAATTGACTTCGCCTGATCCGGTTTGTAACTTTGTCTTTAAGCAGAAGATTTTTAAAGGTTCCCTGTAACCGGTTTTTAACTTCTCATAAAATGAACGAGCATCTTTTAGTTGATATCTCAGGAGGTGAGTTTCTGTATCAGCTTTTCTATATGATGGCCTTTCTGGCAGCTTATATGATATTGATCATTGAAGGCATCAGGCGGAAATTTCCTGTTTTCAGATGGATTATACTCCTGGCCCTGATCAGGTTCTTCTTAGTGACCGGTACTAAAATTTTTTCCTATACCCTGCAGGACTGGATTGCCATGTTTCAGAGCCGATCCTTCATTTACAATGATGAAAAAACCATGTTCGGTGGATTGATCCTTGGTGTGGCAGGATATTTCCTTGGCAGGCACCTCCTTAAGTTTAAATACCCGGTATGGGATACGGTAGCAATTGCATTTCCTGCCGCCGTTTCAATTCAAAGCATGGGTTGCTTCTTTTACGGGTGCTGCTTCGGGACTCCCACAAACCTTCCATGGGCGGTCCAGTATCCGGTTATGAGCCTGGCCCATTTCCATCAGTTCGGATCAGGTCTGATAAGCTTAAATGATGTTTGGTCATTGCCTGTACATCCTGTTCAGATCTATGAAACTGCCGGAGGTTTGATTGTGGTGTTTCTTGTGCTTTTTTTCCGGAAATTTCTGAGAGCGCAGGGAAGTCTTTTTCTATGTTCCGCGATTATATTTTCTCTTGTAAGGTTGTCTGTTGAATTTTTCAGAGATCCGCTTTCCAACAAGACCGGCGGGGAGGTGCTTTGGATGATGAAACAGGTGCAGTGGCAATATCTGATATTCGCTCTGATTATGGCCGTGGTTCTTTTCTACAGGGAAAGGAATTACAAAGTGAAAACCCATTTGGTCAGGGGCGATCAGCCCGCCTTTGCAACACAGGTCTCAATAGTTTTTTTCCTGACACTCCTGCTGTTGATGCTGCGGAATTGGTTTACCCTGTCCGAGGTCATTGCGCTTAATATTGCTTTGCTGCCCGCTGTGATTTTTATGGGATCTGAATTTTACATACGGTATGCATCACACAGATACAGATGGGTTTATTTGTGCAGCCTGGTTCTTCCTCTCTTTCTTATGAGCCAGACATTGCCTCAGACTCAGATTGATGAAAGAAAAGATAGAAATCTTAGGACCTGGCACACAATCGGAACAGGTTTTGCAACAGGAAGTTATACGGATCACAGGGTCAACTACTCAGGTGGCGGGTGCGACATGGTCTCAAATGAAGAGTACTTCAGTCAGAAATATACTGTTGCGGGAGCCGGTTATTCTTTTACAAAGGATGATCCGTCCAGACAGGTGACCACCAGGTTCGGGGCAAACATTGTAGCCGGCGGCTATAATCAGCTCAGACAATCGGATAATTTTGAAAGAAAAAGGACTCTGGTGGATATAAATCCATATGTAAAATACGACACAAAGTGGGTGGGAATTGGAGCGGGCCTTCACCTTGGTAATATGGTGTTTACAACAGGTGACAGAAGAAAGAAATATGACAGTAATCCCCCCATGCCCCGGGAGGGAAATTTTTATACTTTTCTCATGCCGCAATTAGATCTCCGGATAGGTGTTAAACGGTTCTTCTTCGGCGATTTTCATCTGGCTGATCAGTTTCCTGCATCGGTTCCGGGACTCGCATTCCAAGCTGGAATAGGATCAGGATTTGGATTGAAGAATGGTTTAAACCTTCGAGCCGGATTGTCTTTTCTTGAACCAACCTCATTCTATCTTTCAGGATACTTCCCGATTGCAGATCAGATAGTTATTGAACCATTGTTTCTCTTTACCGGTAGTGATGAAAGGACCAACTATGCAGTAAAACTACCTGAAAATCAGTTCTCGCTTGGGATTTCTTATCGTTTTGGATATAAATAGAAATTATCTCAGACAGCTTACCGCGATGGAGGGTTCGGGCGTAGCAAATAA
>CAZTDW010000056.1:0-19753 GCA_964611835.1 uncultured Rikenellaceae bacterium
CAATGACGGCGTTGCAAGGTTGTATGTCAGGGACGGAGGTACTCCTCCTTTCAGATACTGGCTGGTTTACAATGAAACGGATACGGTGTACAGCGGACAATTCCAGAATAATCATATTCCTTCCGATCCTTCAACCTATATGATTTGTCCAGACCTGAGGGCAGGAAATTACAAGTTCATTATCAGCGACTTAAATGGATGTGAGGTCGTCAGGACAGCTGTGTTGTCAGAGCCTCCTCCGATGAATGTAACAATCATTCCAAGCAATTATAACGGGGCAAATGTCAGTTGCAGGGGCTACAGTGACGGTTTTGCGTCAGCGACAGTTACCGGCGCTAACGGAGGTTATTCATATTACTGGTATCCTGCATCTGGCACACTTGATGTGGAAAACACAGAAAGTTTGCTTGACAGCATCCCTGCCGGAAAATATTATCTGAATATCACCGATGCGTTTGGTTGTCTAAAAACCGACAGCGTAATTTTAACAGATCCTCCGGGAATGGAACTTGCGGGCAGTCAGGTCTCGGAAAGCCCTGACCGTAACTATCAGATATCATGTTATGGGGCAAGTGACGGGTACATAAATCTTACAATAACCGGTGGTTCGGGTAACTATCAATACTTATGGATCGGTCCCAATGGATATCAAGCCACCACGGAGGATATTTCCGGTTTAAAATCAGGCTTGTATACAAGTACCGTTACTGATATTAATGGTTGCATCCTGATGCCTCAACCCACTTTTATGCTGGAGCAGCCTGATAAACTTGAGATCTCAACTCAAAGCTCGACCTCTGCTGATGGTGGATTCAATATAAATTGCCATGGAGGGACAGGATCAATAGATGCAACCATTACGGGCGGAAGCATAGGGAATTACAGTTATACATGGAGCACAACCGGGGGGTCGGGGATAATTGATGGCCAGGAAGATCAAGGGGCCCTCACTGCCGGTTCATACCACCTGAAGGTTTCAGATCTCAACGGATGCCGTGCGGAGACAGATATTCCCCTGACAGAACCTGCTGAAATGCTTCTGGAGCTTACTCCTTCCCACATAACATGCCAGTCGGGGACTTATGACAACGGTGCTGTTGATCTTACTGTAACAGGAGGCATTGCTCCATATATATACAGCTGGTCGAACGGGGGAAATTCACAGGACATTGACAACCTTACTGAAGGAGTCTATTCAGTAAGTGTAACTGATGCCAACGGCTGTATCAAAAATGAGTCAGTGAGCATAAATCTGCCGCCACCGCTGGCATTTGAAAAAGTGATTTCAGCCTACGGCGAATTCAATATCAGCTGTTTTGGCAGATCAGACGGATCTATACAGATTAATCCAGTAAGCGGAACTCCTCCATATATATACAGCTGGCAGGGTCCGGACGGCTTCTCTCAGGACACAAAGGATATTTCGGATTTGAAAGCAGGTGAATATGTTCTGCTGATAACAGACAGCAATTTCTGTACAGGTACTGAAACAATAGTGCTTCAGGAACCGCCGGGCGAGATCTCCATGGTAATAACATCATTGAATAACCTTGAATGCAATGGAGACAGGTCTGGAACAATAAGCCTGGAGGCAGTCAATAATGCAGGAGCTGTAACCTTTTTATGGTCTGACGGAGCACTGGGCAAAATAAGGAACGGGTTGGCGGCAGGGGACTACAAAGTGATAATTACGGATTCAAATAATTGCCGTGCAGATTCTGTTGTAACCATTACCGAGCCCGACTCATTACTGGTGACATCCGAAACAATACGTCCATTCTGTACCGATATGCCCGATGGAGAGATAAGATTGACTGTAACGGGAGGGACCGGACCGGGATACACATATCTGTGGTCTGACAATTCCACAGATAAGGATCTCACCAATATGCCAAGCGGTCTTTACAGTGTCAGGGTTACTGACATGAACAATTGTTACGTTGAAAAATCGTTTGTACTTGAACCGGTGAATTCAGTCTGTCTGGAGATTCCAAATGCAATATCACCAAACGGCGACTTGATAAACGATGTCTGGAATATAGGAATGAAGGAGTTATATCCTCAGATGGAGATTAAAATTTTCAACCGCTGGGGAGAAATAGTCTGGAAGTCGGATAAAGGTTATCCGAGGCCCTGGGACGGAAGAAGCAGCGGATCAATTCTACCGGTCGATTCATATCATTATATAATCGATCTTAATAATGGATCAAAGCCTGTTATAGGCCACATAACTATTGTCAAATAGCTGGCTCAATGAGGAAGCTTGCACTTATATTGATCACAATTATTTACCCGTATTTTTGTATGGGTCAGCAGCTCCCATTGTACAGCCAGTATCTTTACAACAAGTTCCTGATCAATCCTGCGGTTTCCGGAAGCGATGGCTTTACAAGCTTTAACCTTACTGCCAGGGAGCAATGGATAGGTTATTCCGGTGCGCCGCGAACATTTTCATTCAGCGGGCAGGGCCGTATTTTAAAGAAGAATTATTCAATAAAAACTGACGGATCACGAAAAAATGTCTTCAGACCAAAAAGTGACGGAAGAGTGGGACTGGGGGGATATGTGTTCAGCGACAGGCATGGACTGGTCCAAAGAACAGGTTTCCAGGCTACATATGCTTACCACATGTGGGTTCAGAACAATACCCAGATTTCCCTGGGACTTGCATTTACAGGATATCACTTCAAAATCAATGAAAGGGAAATAAATTTTGAAGATCCCAATGAACCATGGCTTAACAATGAACTGAGAAGGGGAATTTTTGTCCCGGACGCAGACTTTGGCATCTATGTGCTTAATCCAAATTATAGTCTGGGATTTTCAAGCTCCCAGCTGTTTGGCGCTGCTGCCAAAATTGGAGGTGAAGGATACAAAAACTATTCAATGGACAGGCACTATTACCTTTTTGGATCTTATATCTTCAAACCTGACATTAAAACCGAAATTCAGCCTTCAGCCATATTAATGATGTCGGAACAGACAAAGCCAATGGCTGACCTGGGAGTTACATATATTTACGACCAGAAGATATGGGCAGGCATTGCATACAGGACAAGCAAAGCACTGATTGCGAATTTTGGTGTTAAGTATACAAACATTTTCATGGGCTATTCCTTTGATTTTACTCTTGCCGAAATACAGCGGGTTACATATGGGACACACGAACTCACGGTAGCAGTCAAATTCGGTGACAGCGCCAGAAAATACCGGTGGCTCGACCGCTATTGACGGATTTATAAAAACAAAGGAAAATCAGGATTTTCAACGGAATTTCAGATCTTGAAAGACCTTCCTGCAAAAACTTAAGATCCTGAAGACGTGGCTTTATTTTCTCCTTAAAATATAGATAAGCGAGCTGCTTTTCCCGGAGTTGAAAGTCGCTTTTACAGCAAAAAGCAATCCCTTGATCAAACCAGTCAGAAGATATAACCTTCTTTGTTTGTTTTTTTCACTCAGCATTGAGATATAGAAAACGTCAAGAGGCAACGGTTTTATACCTGTTATCTTAAAACCGGTCTTTTCAGCAAACAGGCTAAAGGTTTCTGGAGTAAAATGCCACAGATGACGGGGTACATCATAAGCTGCCCATGACCCGCCATAGTGTCTGGCGTCGTATGAACCGCAATTTGGAAGTGCCGAAATGAGCACTCCATCCTGTTTGAGAAGCCTCAGGATCTCACGGGAATAATTATGCGGATCATGTAAATGCTCAAGAGAGTGCCACATGGTTATTACATCGAAACTGCCACCTGTCAGCGACGAAATCATTTCAGGTTCCACAATATCCAGCCCGAACCGCTTAATTGCAGTCTCCCTTGCTTTCCCGGCCGGCTCAATTCCTGTTACGATCCATCCGTTTTCCTTCATTTTTGCGGCAAAATAACCGGTCCCACAGCCGATATCCAGTATCCTTCCTTTCTTCAGCAGGGAGGTGTTTTCCGTGATTTTTAGTTTTTTGTGAAGCATTATGTTGCGGGCAGCCGAATAAAGACAGTTCATTAATCCCGGTTTTGTATCGCTGTGCGACGCATAATCCTCCGAATCATAATATTTTCCTATCATCTTCTCATCAGGGTGATCCTGAGTGAAGATAAAACCGCACGTTTCACATCTGAATAATTCGTAAGCTTCTCCGCTTACAAGATGATCAGTGCAACTTAAATAAGGATTGATACTCCCGGAATGACAGAGCGGGCATTGATTATGTCGGATCATCTCAGGAAGGCTTAAATCTTTTCTTAATTTCCGAACCTGCGTAAATTGCAACAATTAATAAGAGCAGAACCGAACTGGCCAGAGAAACCTTGTTACCTTTGATATATGAATCAGGTTGAAACCTGAAACTGATCTCATGTTTGCCTTCCGGGACTATCATTGCCCTCAGAACATAGTTGGCCCTGAAGTGAGGTGATTCTTTTCCGTCAATAAAGGATTTCCAACCTGCAGGATAATAAATCTCAGAAAAAACAGCAAGCCTTTCTCCCGATGATGAACATCTGTAAACCAGCTCATTTGGTTGATACGATACCAGAAAGATCGTATCGCCTGCATCCGACGGGTAATCTGATTTCTCCACAAAATCCCTGAATATAACGTCAACCACCGCTTCGGACGAAGGATTTAGGGAATTTATTGATGACAATTCCTCATTGGCGTTGGCCGCAAATTTCACCTTTTGCGCAAACCATGCATTCCCAAGGGCCCTGTTATTTATCAGTGGTGGCACCTCAGGATTGTAGATCACGTATTTTGCATTTAACATGTTAATAGCAAGGCTGTTATTAAATACAGGTGTCAGGTCGTCTATAGTATTTGCAGTTTTGGCTCTTTCAACAAAACTCGCGATGTTAACCGTTATTGAAGTGTCAATAAGCTCCTGGTATCTTTTCAGCTTGGCACCATGATATCCGCCGATCGATTTGTGGAAGTATGAGGTTGGAGAATTATCGTTGAATGTAGAAACTGAAAGATTGAGTACTCTGAAATATGAGGTGTCCTGAAGAATCATTTCATCTGCAATGGATGGTGTGAATGATTTCTGAATTACGGAAGGCCTTTCAAATCTATCCGAATCGAGATAGCGCTTTCC
This sequence comes from uncultured Rikenellaceae bacterium, assembly GCA_964611835.1. Lineage (GTDB taxonomy): Bacteria > Bacteroidota > Bacteroidia > Bacteroidales > VadinHA17 > LD21. The sequence continues at coordinate 5,093 of CAZTDW010000056.1, forward strand.
GGCACTCCACAGATCGGCAAAGATCAGTAAACCAATCAGGATGATTGAATATTCCCTGCGGAGCCTGTCATAAAGGAAGGCAAATATGACACCTGCGCTCAGGACGATAAAGATCAGAGATCTCAGGCTGTCGGCTCTTAAAAGGCCTTTCCGGTCAGATACAAGAGCCGATCTGAGCCAGTCGGGGTAGTCGGATTCATAAGGATTCAGGAATGATCCCGCGATGCCGGGAAACAACAGGAAAAGAATCAGCAGTCCTCCGGTAATCCCGGCAGCAATATTTAATCCTTTGATTATTTTCTTTTTTGGCAGATCCCCGGAATAAAGATCCCTCAGGGCAAGAAATCCCAGCAGCGGGATGCAGAACTGTGCTATGACCAGTATCATGGTTACCGCCCTGAATTTGTTATAGCCAGGGAAAAAATCAATGAAAAGATTGGTAAAAGCCATAAAATTCTTACCCCAGGCAAGCATTACAGAAAGTATGGCAGCAAAGAGCAGCCACCATTTTTCAGGACCTCTTACGAGTGACAGGCCAAGTACGAACAGGAATATCACGATCGCTCCCATGTAATGAGGTCCATCTGTACCTGGCTGGGTTCCCCAGTATTTCATTACCTGCCCGGCAGCTGATGACGCATTGTTCTGCCTCAGAACCTTTACCGTCTCTGAATTTCTGTCAAATGGTTTGCTTGAGCCTCCTTTAAAATCCGGCACAAGCAGATTAAAAGTTTCGTCTATTCCATAGCTCCAGTAGGTAATGTAGTCCCTGTTCAGTCCCTTGGAAATGTTTCTGTCTTCAACTGTTAGATCCGATTTTCCTCTGCTCGAATACTTGCCATATTCATATACGGTGTAAAGATTCCCGAAATTGATACCTGCAGCAATGATTACCGGAACAATAAGCAAAGCCGAGGTCTTCAGAAATTTCACCACCGTTTTCTGCCTGATTGAATAGATGAATTCAACAATAAAGAAAACCATGAGGCATAACAATGAATAGTAAGTTATCTGAGGATGATTTGCCAGAATCTCAAGTGACAGGAAGACTGCTGTCAGGATTGCTCCCTTCAGGGCATTTCGCTTATAGGCATAATATACCGACCCTATCATCGGAGCCATATATGCCAGTGCTATCGCCTGTGTGTTATGTCCGGCGGCAAGGATCTGAAAAAGGAATGAAGAGAATCCATATGCAACAGCCCCTGCAGCTGAGATTAGAGGACTGGCTCCCAGAATAAGCAGCAGCAGATAAAAACCGGCCATTGAAAGGATCAATACGGAAACCGGTGTCTGGAATACCCGGAGAACTGTATCAACATGTTTCATAAGGTTACCCGGATACCTGGTTGAGATGAGATAAGCGGGCATTCCGCTGAATATCGAGTTTGTCCACAGTGGTTCCCTGCCATATTTTTCCCGGTAATCACGTATCTCCTTTGAATTAATTGTAGAAACGGTGGAGTCGTTTGCTTTTAAAATTTTGCCTTCCAGAACGGGGTAGAAATAAATAAAAGAAATGATTATGAATATTATTACTGCCAGAAAATGAGGCAGTAATGATCTGAAACGCATATTTATATCCATAAGTAATTAATTTGAAATCCGTTTTACAATTCAATGCAAAAGTATTGAATTACCTCAAACGAAAACAGTTATATGGATTTAATTCGAGTATTTACTCTCCTGATTATTTATCAGTGATCTCAGGTTCTTCCTGAAATTCCTCAGGTCAGACCATTTTGAAATGAAGCCTCTTATTGCCTGCAGTTCGGCAGGTTCATAAAATTTAAACAGAAAAAGGATAAGGGGAAAGCTGATAACACATGCCGTTTTTATCAAAAGACGGGAAACGATATGCATGTCGTTTATAAGAAGCCCTGCAAAAGATAATATTGCCCCGCAAAGGAACATAAGTGCAACTTTTTTCAATTCATATGGTATGTAATATTCCTTCTGTGAGAAATAATAGTTGAGAAGCCAGTAAAAAAATTGCGTGATAATCGTTGCCACTGCAGCTCCCATTATATTCCATCTGGGGATAAGGATAATATTAAGAATGATGTTCAGTATGCTTGAAGCAACGACATTAAATCCCACTATGCCGGTTTTCTTTTTTATGATCAGGCCATAGGTGCTTGTTTCCCTCATGTTTGTAAAAAAGACCGATAATGAAAGAAGAGGAACAACAATAAAGGCAATCCAGAACTCGGCTGATCTGGAAATGACCTTAATGATCTCATATGAAAAAAGCGATAATGCAATGATGCCCAGCATCAGTACAAATGATGAATACAATAATGTCTTTGAGTAAAACCTTTTATTATCGGGCGAATTCATCTTTTGCATCACCATGGGGGTAATTGCCATTTTTATTGAATCAACCACCACCAGTTTCAGGACGGATGAGATTTTATAAGCCAATGAATAGATTGCAACATATTTAAGCAGTGCGAGGGTGTTAAGGGAGTACCTGTCGATAACCGCCAGAGATGCTGCTGCAACGTTTGACAGCAGAAGTGGGAATCCATATCCGCTCATTGATTTGAAAACCTGCATGTTGAAATAGAATCTGGAATTTCTTATCACATAACCGGAAATCAGTATTAAAAAAAGCAGATTCCCTGTGGCCTGGGCGATATAAATCCCTTTTACACCCGCATGCCTGAACACGATAAGATAAACAGTAAGAAGCAATACAACCGCAAGTTTGATGAAGTTCGTGACCGAAAACAACATCGCCTTTGACTGGATCCGCATGAGTGAGTTGACAATGTTGTTTACAGCCTGCAAAGCCGTGGAGAGTATCAGGATCTTCAACGCATTGCTCCATCCTTCGTTGCCAAAGATCAGGGTGGAGATCTGGTTTGTAAATGGAATAAGCAGAACGCAGAAAGAGAGGCTTACAATTACCTGGTTGGTGACCGAAATAAAAAAAATACCCTTCTGATTATCCTTGAATTCATTGTCCCAGTACCATCTCATCAGGCTCTGCGGAAGGCCTGAAGCCATTAGCGATATCAGTACGATTCCTGAGATGTCGAGCAGGGCAATAATTCCAAAATCATCAACTGAAAAGTATTTGGGATCTGTATAAAGGGGTATTAGCAAAAACCCTATTACCTTCACGGAAATATTTCCCAGGCCGTAAATAAAACTATCCCTGAAAGATACTTTTATGGATTTTAACATCAGGTGTGAGTTTTTCTGATTCGTTATACAGACTTCTTGAATATAAGATTAAAACGCATTGTCCAGGTTGCCGGTCTCATTTGGAAATCCTATTAGAAACACATCAGAATGACATAGATTATTCTTTATCCCGGTCGATAGTTTTCTGATTAAAAAAGTATAGTCCTTCAGGAAAGATTCCAGAAAGGGTTTAACCTCAAAAAACTCATATGGATTATGGTAAATTGCAATTGATACCACAGGGCGGTGATTTTTCAGTGTATTTATTGCTCCCCTGGCGAAAACAAGGCCATTTCCCTCAATATCTGCTTTTATAAACCGGGGAGTTATATGATATTCATCTGCTATTGCGTCAATTGTCTTCCGTTCAACGAAGATCTTATCATACTTACCCCTGTTTCTCAGCAGCGATAATCCTGCAGATCCCGTGTCGGCAATCAGTACCGGTTCCTTGCCATCAGTGTCTGTAATACACGCGTTTATCAGCTCATATTTTTCATCATTTATTCCAAGGCGGGCCATGTTTTTTTTGTATTTCCCGATGGACTTATGCGATATTTCTACTGAAAAGATCTTTCTGAAGCCAAATTCCTGAAGTGCAATGGCTGAATCCCCGTTATATGCACCGACATCAATAAAGTCCTTGTCTTTAAGGTAACTTAAAACACTTTGCGGCAATAAGCTGAGGCCATGGTAATAATAAAATACCGATTCTTCAAGGTGTTTGAATGAATGTTTGTATTTCTTCGAGACAGATGACAAAGAATTCTCTATCTTTTTTTTCATCTCGTTGCTTTCGACTGTCAACAAGCCACCGGCTACAGGCTTCCTTCTCGAAACTTTACGTCTGTCCTTTTCATCAGGATATGCCTTTATTCTTTCAAGTATAGTATTTATTGTTTTTTGTGACTCGGCATCGAGGCCCTGCATAAGTTCAGATGGCCTGTTTTTATTTTCCGGTTTTGAAATATACTCCTTGAAACTGCCTCCAAGAGTGTCGGTAATATAAATGGAGTATGGAGTGATCAGTTTCCTTAATCCGTTAAACAGATATACCAGAAAATAATAGATTTTCGGAAAGTGATTTCTTAATAAAGATCCCGGGCTTTGCATCGAAACCTATTTGTTTATTAAAATTTTGACAATAAGGCTTTTAATATACCTTTTCCATGTTACATAGTGACAATATCGGGGAATTGATTTAAGTGTCATTCCTTTTGTGGTAAAATCCAGCGAAAAATCGCTGAGATCTTTTTCCTTTAAAACCGGGAATCCCCTGAAAAAGCTGTTGCTGATATTGTTTCCATGTACAGTTTGAATCCATAAGGGTTTTCGCAGTATGAACCTTGAAGTGCGCGATTTTCTGTTAAAGTATTCAAGCCATAACTCCCTTAATACAAAAAGCCGGAGGTTGTCCCATTTTGTGTGCCCTCTTAGAAATACTCCCTCAACTTCCTTCCCGGTATCCTCAACAAGGCTTAAAAACGGGGACATAGGATAGAAATAGTGGGAAAGGGTTTTTTCCCGGATGTTCAACACATATCCTGAAGCAAGGGAAATCAAAAACCGGTGTTTTGGGATAACGTTGTCTTTTACAGACATTATTGCATCCCGGTGAAGGCAATCATCATTATCGATCCTTGTTGTGATTACCCATTTTGTCGTTTTTCCGATCCTTTTCCTGACTTCCTTTGCATAATTTGTATTGAAATCATCCATTCCCCGGCTGTAGCATATTTCGATCATGCCAACAGAAGCAAGGGAGCTTATGAACTCCCTGAATTCTTCGGGTGTCCCTGAATCGAAAAATATCAGCCATTTAAAGTCCATGCTACTTTGGTTTAATACGGAAGGCAGGCAGTAATTCCTGAATAACCGGATCCTGTTTCTGGTCCATTCCAGCCATTCATCATAACCGGCATTTCCTGAAAGAGAGTTACTCCTCAGGTTGAATTGCGTTATGATCAAATGCATATATTCCATCTGTAGCCTTTTTAGCTGTAGTGCCAAATATTCCATTATGTTAACAGCCCTTCATAAGCTTTTATTATTGCCTCTCCCTGTTTTTCAGTATTATATTCATCATAAACAGCTTTTTTACCTTTTTCTCCCATCATTTTGCATTTGTCCTCATCATTCAGTAGTTCGGAGAGCTTCATCGCCATATCATTGGCATCGCCGCTTCTGAACGTAAGTCCGCACCCTGTTTTTCTGACAATTTCAACCTGCGGCTCACAGTCTGATACAAGGATGGGCTTGCCGAACAGCATGTACTGGAATACCTTGTTGGCCACTCCTGAATCATGTTGGGGGTTTTTAAGGATCGGTGATATGCATACAGCAGATGCATTGGCGAAAGAAGGAAATTCGCCAATATCTTTCCACGGGTAGTATGTGATGTGTTCCCTGATGGTTTCTTTCATGAATACCTTGCTGAAAATATCTTTCTCGGCTTTATCAACAGGCCCGATCAACAGAAGATGAATTGCCGGATTATTGGCAGCCACTTTTTCGACAGCCTCCAAAGCTGTCAGAATACCCCTTCTTTTACTGACTACCCCGAAGTAAAAAACTGTCTTCCTTCCATCCAGGGGCAATATATTATCGTTTATCCTGTAAGATAACATCTTTTCTAAATCCGGGACATTGGGGTAAATTTCAAACCGGCCGGAGCCCAACCCGGGATATTCCGACAGCAGTTGATTCCTGAAACTGGAACTGAGTACAATTATTCTGTCGGCATACGAAAGGTATTTTCTTTCTTTTCTTTTCCATTTTCCCGGTCTTACAATCAGGTTCGAAGGGAACCTGTTTGCCCAGAGGTATTCTTTCACTGCTGCCGGGTAGTTTTCGTGAAGGTCGAGTATCAGGGGGATATTTAAACGACCGGCAGCCCATTTGGCAGGTCTGGCCATATACATATCGTGCGCATGAAGGATCTCTATCTCGTATTTAATTACGTAATTAATTACGTAATTATACCAGACCCAGTCAAAAAGCGGAAGAGTGTTCTCCAGTGCGAAAAGATAGTTGTTGATTTTTTCCGGTACCGGCGCATGCACAAGGAAGATATTGTTTTCGAACTCAGTGAATTCCGGGCCCTTTTTATGCGGTAAATTCAGGATATATACCTGATGCCCCCGGCGGGCAAGAATGCGGGCTTCATTTATAACCCTTGGATCATTGACGAAATCTCCGTTAAGTATGAATCCTGCTTTCATGCTGTAAGTCCTGGTGTAAATTTATAAAACCTTCATGTTACAGAAACAGAAAAGATCATGAAAATGATTCATGATCATAAAGGTTCCACACGAAATGTTTAGTATTCATTAATATAGTTATGTTATTTTCGTGTGAAACTTATTTATATCCGAAAAAGGAATTAAGAAGTTCCCGCCGGATCTTTCAGCCTAAAGAGACGACAATATCCCCGTTAACCTCCCGGTCAGTGTTTTTCTGGAATAGCTTTCCGGCTTATGTAGAATAATTTCCCCGGGATGGGTCATTACCCCTGAAATGAAGCCGGTTATTCCGGCATGATCGTTCCACGCGAAAACCGATTTGTGACCGGAAGCTCTCAATATCTCGGCTGCATCACCGTCGGCCGGGCCAAGGCAAAGTACCGGCCTCCGGGAAGCAAGGTATTCAAACAGCTTTCCTGTGATAATGCTTCCTGAAGTGGAATGATCGGGTATTATCAGGATTAACATTGAGGATCCTGCCATATACCTGATCGCCGATTTATGGTCGGTGTATTCAACGAACTCAAGTATGCTGCTGTCTATTGCTGAAGAAATAAGGCTCTTTTGCTTCTCCGAAACATATCCGACAAACCTGAGCCTGAATTCGAGGCTTCTCTTTTCAAGTCCGGAAAGCGCTTTCAACAATCCGTCGAGCGGATACGGATCGGACAATGTTCCTATGTATGAAAGAGTGAATATATCGGGTTCAGATTCATCCATCACTTTAAAATCATCATCATCATAACCATTGAAGATGACTTCAGTTTTTTGCTCAATTTCCGGATGTTTGGCTGTAAAAAGTCCTTTGAGAGACTTCCCTACGGTGATAAGCTTATCAGCGTTTTTCAAAACTTCCGATTCATACATCGCGTCGATCTTACGCGAAATGGCTGCCGGATAAAAATAATTGTAGTAGTAAATATCTGTCCACGGATCACGCAGATCTGCTATCCATCTGAGGTTTTGATATTTTTTTCTGAGTTTCAGGCCTATCAGCTGGGTTGAATGAGGCGGGCTTGTGGTAATTACATGATTAATTCCGTTATCTTCAATTATTTCACAGGCTTTTCTGAAGGCGTATTTATTCCATCCCCTTCTGGGGTCGGGCAGAAAGAAATTGCCTCTTGCAAATCTTATGATTTTGCCGGTCAACCCTTTTTCCCCGCCAACTGCAAATCCTGAAGAAGGGATCCGTGATTTGTCTTTTCTGTATAATCTGAAATAATCCGTTGCTTTGGTTTTCCAGATTCTCAGGGAAGGAGGGATCTCTTTTTCGAGTGTCGGATCAAGGGCAGGGTAGGTGGCGAAATGCGGATCGATCGTAAGAATGAGTGGTTCCCATCCGTAATAGGGGAGATACTTTGAGAATTTAAGCCATCTCTGAACTCCGGCTCCCGAACCGGGCGGCCAGTAATAGGTTATTATGAGAACTTTTGGCATTTCACAGCTTTTTAAGCAAAGCTCCGATACTCACCTTTTCATAAATAATATCTTTTAGACCCCGGATGTTTACGCGTTCCTGTTCCATCGAATCGCGGTATCTTATTGTAACAGTATTGTCTTCGATGGTCTGATGATCAATTGTTATGCAATAGGGTGTTCCGATGGCGTCCTGCCTGCGGTAACGCCTCCCGATCGAGTCCTTATCGTCATACTGGCAGTTGAAATCAAACTTAAGGTCGTGGACGATCTTTTCAGCGATCCCGGGCAGGCCGTCCTTTTTTATAAGCGGCATCACTGCAAGCTTTACCGGCGCCAGGCAGGCAGGGAGCCTGAGCACAACCCTGGTATCGGTTGAACCGTCTTCCTTTTTCAGCTCCTCTTCAGCATAGGCTGCGGATATCACCTGAAGGAACATTCTGTCGAGGCCAATCGAGGTTTCAATAACGAACGGAATATACGATTCTCCCTTTTCAGGATCGAAATACTGCATTTTCTTTCCGCTGTATTGCTGGTGCTGCTTAAGGTCATAATCCGTCCTTGAATGTATCCCTTCCACCTCCCTGAATCCAAAGGGGAATCTGTATTCGACATCTGTTGCGGCATTTGCGTAATGTGCAAGCTTCGTATGGTCATGGAAGCGGTAGTTCCCTTCACCGAACCCCAGCGCCTTGTGCCATCTCATCCTGACATCCTTCCAGTGACTGAACCATTCCAGCTCGGTTCCGGGCTGGACAAAGAACTGCATCTCCATCTGTTCAAACTCCCTCATACGGAAAATGAACTGTCTGGCCACTATTTCATTTCTGAACGCTTTGCCGGTCTGCGCAATGCCAAAGGGAACTTTCATCCTGCCGGTCTTCTGAACATTCAGGAAATTCACAAAGATGCCCTGGGCTGTCTCAGGCCGCAGATAAATCTTATTGGATCCTTCAAGGGTAGATCCCATCTCTGTTGAAAACATGAGATTGAACTGCCTGACGTCGGTCCAGTTCCTGCTGCCGGAAATCGGACATACTATCTCATTATCAAGGATGATCTGCCTGAGTTCAGCCAGGTCGGTATCATTCATCGCCTTTGAGAACCGTTTATTAAGTTCATCTATTTTAGACTGGTTGGCCAGCACACGGGGATTGGTTTCCCTGAATTTCTTTTCATCGAAGGCCTCACCGAACCTCTCTCTTGCCTTTTCAACCTCCTTTGTTATCTTTTCTTCTATCCTTTGCAGATGCTCCTCAATCAGTACATCAGCCCTGTATCTTTTTTTGGAATCCCTGTTGTCGATGAGAGGATCATTGAAGGCATCAACATGGCCCGATGCTTTCCAGATGGTCGGATGCATAAAAATGGCTGAATCAAGCCCGACGATATTGTCATTCAGCAGGACCATGCTGTCCCACCAGTATTTCTTTATGTTGTTTTTCAGCTCGACGCCGTACTGGCCATAGTCATAAACGGCACTCAGTCCGTCGTATATTTCGCTTGAAGGGAAAACATAGCCATATTCCTTGCAGTGGGCAACCAGCTTCCTGAAAACATCCTCCTGTGCCATAAAGTTGAGTTGTTGTTATTAAGGTGAGCAAAAATAATTGAAATGTTTGGTTTGACAATAGTTGTTTTCGTCTTATGATTTTCTGAAACACATTGGACTGACGGCATTCAGGCAATCGTAAAACTATAATTTGTATCTTTAGCCTTCTAAATTTTTAGAAATGAGAAAAAGGACGGACTTCCTTGTTATCGGATCAGGAATTGCCGGGCTTACTTTCGCCATAAAAGCTGCCCGGTACGGAAAGGTATCGGTTATTACCAAATCCAAACTTGATGATACGAACACACGATATGCCCAGGGAGGGATTGCAGCCGTATTCAGTGAACCCGACAATTTTGAAAAGCATATTAAGGATACCCTTATTGCCGGTGACGGGCTTTGTAATGAAGAAGTTGTGAGGCTGGTGGTTCAGGAAGCCCCAGACAGGATAAAGGATCTGATTGACTTGGGTGTCCCGTTTGATAAGAAGGAGGATGGAACCTATGACCTGGCAAAAGAGGGGGGGCATACCGAGCACAGGATCCTGCATACCAAGGATAAGACCGGCGAGGCAATAGAGGAAACCCTTATTGATAAGGTCAGGAAAAATCCGAATATTGAGATATTTGAAAATCATTTTGCAATAGAGATTCTGACGCAGCACCATCTTGGTGTTGAAGTCAAAAAGAATTTCCCCGGAATAAGATGTTATGGTGCTTATGTGGCCGACCTTGCCAGTCAGAGGGTATATACCTTTCTTTCAGGGATCACGGTGATAGCAACAGGGGGGCTTGGAAATGTTTATCAGACCACAACCAATCCGGAGGTAGCCACAGGCGATGGTGTTGCAATGGTTTACAGGGCCAAGGGTACAATTGAAAACATGGAATTCATCCAGTTTCATCCCACCTCCCTGTACGATCCTGAAAGGAAGCCATCATTCCTGATCACTGAAGCATTAAGAGGATATGGAGCCATCCTTAAGAACATAGCAGGTGAAAAGTTCATGAACAGGTATGACAGTCGCGGTTCACTTGCTCCAAGGGATATTGTTGCAAGAGCCATCGACAACGAGCTCAAGATCTGGGGAGAGGATCATGTATGGCTCGACTGCACGCATCTGGATCCCGCCGGGCTGAAAGATCATTTCCCGAATGTTTATGAACATTGCCTTCAAAGGGGTATCGACATAACCAGGGATATGATCCCTGTAGTGCCATGCGTCCATTATTCATGCGGCGGAATTAAGGTGGATACCGACGGACAGAGTTCCATCGACAGGCTTTATGCTCTTGGTGAAGCATCTTCAACCGGGTTGCACGGAGCCAACCGCCTGGCTTCCAATTCGCTTATCGAAGCGGCCGTATTTTCGCACCGTGCTGTTATGCACTCATCTAAAAGGATTGGTGAGCTCGACTTCGAGGAAAAGATCCCTGACTGGGACTATAAGGGCACGACCCATCTTGAAGAAATGGTTCTTATCACCCAGAGCCAGAAGGAAGTTCAGACGATCATGAGCAATTATGTAGGGATAGTAAGATCTGATCTAAGGCTTGACCGTGCTTTGGTACGCCTTGAGATACTCTACAAGGAAACTGAAAGCCTGTATAAAAAATCATTGATATCCAGAAAGATATGCGAGCTGAGAAATCTTATCAATATAGGATATCTCATAATAAAGATGGCGATGAACCGAAAGGAAAGCATTGGCCTGCATTATTCGATTGATTATCCGAAAAAGTCTAACCCCGGATTCTAACTGACTTCATTATGAACCATCTTGAATCATCTTTTTTAGGTAAAAACAACTTCTGGCGCTATTTAGTAATGTTTGCCGCTGTTCTGATAATATCCAATACTCTTGGGGCGCTTCCTCTGCTGATAGCTTATTCGGTCAGAGCTGCCTCAGATCCGGAAGTGGTTTCAGGAATGGCATCAAATCCTTCCGACCTCAGCATCCTCGGACTTGACCCGAATCTTGGACTTGTTCTGATGCTTTTCCCGTTTATGGCAGGTCTGTTAGCGTTTGGACTGATGATCAAGCCCCTGAATGGTAGAACAATGGCGTTGACAATAAACGGAAACCGCAAATTCAGATGGGACAGGTTCTTTACTTCAGCCCTGGTGTGGCTCATCCTTTCCGCAGTCTATCTGTTCCTTTACCTGAAGCTTGATCCATCGAACTTCACAATCAGCAACACATCGGGGACATTGGTTTTTCTTATAATCATCTCATTGGTTTTTGTTCCCTTTCAGGCAGCCTTTGAAGAAGTCCTTTTCAGAGGATACCTTATGCAGGGCTTTACAGCGCTCGCCGGGAACAAATGGATCCCGTTGCTGATGACTTCACTGCTTTTCGGGCTCATGCATGCATTCAATCCTGAAGTTGATGAATTCGGTTTTCTGACCATGATGCCCCAGTATTTTATTTTCGGTCTAGTTTTCGGTATAGTTACCATAATGGACGACGGGATCGAAGCAGCAACAGGGGCTCATTCTGCAAACAATATCTTTCTTTGCATTATGGTAACCCATGAGTCATCGGCGCTTCAGACACAGGCTGTATATACGCAGCATAATGTTTACCCGTGGACGGAGTTTGCAGCCTTGCTCATTTCAGGCATTATTTTCATTGCTGTGCTGAGGATGATATTCAGATGGGGCAGTTTTTCAGGTCTTACAGGGAGAGTTGAGAGACCGAAGCCCGATGATCAGTCACCGTATACTGATGTTCTGTCATCGCTCCGATAGTCGCCCCATTTATTACCGATATCCCTGATCAGATCCATTATTTCGGCGGGTTCGGTTGAGGTCAGCAGCTTAAGCCTTGTTTCCCTGAAACCGGGCAGTCCCTTGAAATAGTTGGAAAGATGCCGGCGCATTTCCAGAATCGCTCTTTTCCCCGGCTTATACTCCAGTGATCTTTCGAAATGAAATAGTGCAAGCTCCGCCTTTTCTGTCGCAGTCGGTTCGGGAAGCAGTTCTCCCTTATCAAGAAAGTGCCTGATATCCCTGAAGATCCAGGGTCTGCCCACAGCGGCCCGGCCTATCATAATGCCGTCGACGCCATAACGGTCAAACATTTCTTTAGCTCTGACCGGATTGTTGATATCGCCATTTCCAATGACCGGGATCCTGATTCTGGGATTGTTCTTCACCTCACCTATTAAGGTCCAGTCGGAAGTGCCTTTGTACATCTGGGCCCTTGTCCGGCCATGGATCGTAATAGCCTCAATTCCTGCATCCTGTAACCTTTCAGCAACGTCAACTATATTCCTTGATGTCTCGTCCCAGCCTGTCCGGGTCTTAACAGTGACAGGGAGCTTTACGGAATCGACGATCATTCTCGTCATTTCGATCATCAGGGGTATGTTTTTAAGCATTCCGGCTCCTGCTCCCCTGTTGGCGATCTTTTTAACCGGACAGCCGAAATTGATATCAATAAGGTCGGGATTTGATTCTTCTGCAATTATTGCCGCTTCGACCATTGCTTCAGGCAGGTGACCGTAAAGCTGTATTCCGATGGGCCTTTCATGATCATAAATGTCAAGTTTCCTTACACTTTTCTCTCCATCCCTTATCAGTCCGTCGGATGAGATAAATTCAGTGTACATGAAATCGGCGCCGTTTTTCTTGCATATCAACCTGAAGGAAGGATCAGTTACATCCTCCATGGGTGCAAGAAACAAGGGCCGGTCTCCCAGTGCTATGTTCCCTATTTTCAAAATGAGTTATTTATGGCCAGATATTGCCTTTAGATTCCGATTCGGCAGGAATATCGTTAAGTTCGCTTTTCCTTAAGAAATACACAATTCCATATTGTTCATTGGCAGCAATCCTTTTTTCACCGGGAAGCACGCTGTGGGATTCTTCAATTTCATTCCAGAGCTGCAGTATGAGTTCATCTGCCTCCTTCCTCAGGTCATTGTTTTTTTCAATATAATCCAGAGTCCTTTTTGCCAGTGTTTTCTGAAATGTCCAGGCTTCAAGAAAATTCTGATATCTGACCTTGACCACTGCAATGGTAGGATTGGTTATTGGACTTCCTCCTTTTCTGAGCCGGAACTCTTCTCCCTCAATAATTCTTTTGCCCCAGCTTATCAATTCGTTTTCAGTGTTTAATGAGGGAACGGTTGCTTCGTTTGTTGCCAGACCGTAGAATGACCTGATCTCAGGCGACAGTTCTCCCCTGAAAATTGCCATATTCATGACCTTTACGAAATGGGTAAGGTAAAGCCTGGCTTTTCTGATTATTTCCGAATAATCGCGGCTTTTGTCATATTGTGCAGCATATGATTGCCTCTGGAGCTGGATCATATTTTCAAACTGAGGGAGAAATCTTTGAAGTCTGACAATCAGTTTACCCGAAAAAGGCATCTGGTTCGGAGGAACATCCCTGCCTTTTTCAAGGGCAATCTTCATTGCTCTGATACGTGCGGCATCAGTATTCGGCAATCTTCTGTAAGGCATACCGGCTGGCTGGTGTTAATAATTTGTTGACAACTTCCCTGCGAATATAATAACGTTTTATTAACAACCAATATTATTCGCAAATAAATTTAATTGATAATTAAAAAGTTCTGAAATATATTAAGCACCAGTGACTGTTGATATCTTTTTGTTCCATTATGGTAGACCTCATCGAAAAACTCAGATTCTTGCCAGGGCCAGAAAAACAGAATGAAGGGTAATGGTTATTATGATATACAGGTTTCTTGAAGTATCGGGTTTCAGTCTGAGAAATTTGTATTTTATGGAATTATGTTTACAACCTGCAAGGCAGTCTCCGCACATAGTGCATGTAAATCCCGGTTTCTTATTGTATATGTCCTGCTCATTCAGCGCATCATATTTGCAGTGTTTTGTGCATAGCATGCACAGGGTGCAGCTCTGATCGATATACATCCTGAAAGGATTTACATGCCGAGACAGGTTTACCAGTGTTCCCACAGGACAATACAGGACACAATGCACCATCTTTTTTTTACTGCGGGAGAAGATTACCATGATCCCCAGGCCCGCAACTCCGAATGAGGCCGCAATCAGGGTGGTGGCAGCTGGCGGAACATTAAACCACCTTAATATAAGTGCTGCTGATATAACAAGGATGAGAAAAGTGGATTTCAGCGCCAGTTTGCCCCGCAGAGGATTCCTCGAAGTCTTCCCCGATGAGGCAAGATTGTCGATAGCACCAAAATAGCAAAGCTGGCTGCACCATGCCGGTCCTGACAGGACAACCGTGGTTAAGAAAAGAAT
>CAZTDW010000057.1:0-19703 GCA_964611835.1 uncultured Rikenellaceae bacterium
GGTACGAAAACAGAACGGTCTTTTACAGTGGAGAGGACAAATCTGCCATCAGGTGAAATCTGAGATAATAATCCATAGGTAAAGACTCCGTCTTCTTTTTTAAAATCATTCCATGTAATTATTTTATCAAATGATAGTTGAATAGTGTCTTCGATATCAGCTATGATGTAAGATCCTTTGTCATTGGCATAATCAATGTCCATTGCAAGGATCCCATTTCCTGAGAATGAATGACAATTTGCGCAAACCGGAATATTGTCCAGGATCTTTCTAGGTTTGCTGCCGTCAATATTTCCTAAATACCATTCTATTTGATTTACATTTTTCACCGCATATCCGAAAGGAAGAGGTACAGCCCTATAAAATATCAATCCGCCAACTGAGTCCTGCGAGAAGGAAAAAGAACTACTTCCGAATGAATATTTATGCCCGTGAAAACTCCTTTGTTCCCCTATAATTACTAAATCAATTATATCTGTCCCTGAAACGGATTTGATATTCATCCATAAAGATGAATCAGGTCTCCACTTAGCTGATTTTACGATTGTTCGATAAAACTCCTTCTTGTCTTTCCCCTGTAGCCTGATATGCCAGCGCCCGTTTCGGTTCAATGAGTCACACCATGAAAATTCAGGAGCTGGAAATTCAGGGGGGAAAATGGTTCCTTCCCTAGGATATACAATACTTAATTCTTGCAGTGTTTGTCGGGTCTCCTTATATGTTTTGAATAAATCCTCAATATCAGACCTATTGTTGCAGGAAAACAAAAAGACGGCCAGGAAGCAATAAACCAATCGCTTTGAAAGACGCTGATAGTTTTTGATAGAAATACTAAGTATATTATTCAGCATAAAAAGTCTAAAGTGAAGACAGATTATTAACAGAATTATAAAGAGCAATAAAATCACACCACGCAAAGAACAATTTTATATGGCAATTTTAAAAGCATTTGTCCATATCTCAAATCTTATTAAATTAACTGTATTCACGCAATAATTCTACTAATAAATTGTCAATTTTAGAATAATTAATTTGTCAACCATTTTCAGCGCATTAGGTTTATTTCAGACTAAATTAGTATTTTTTATGAATTTTCCTATTAATTTGAGCTAATACCTTGTAAATCTAGATTTGGATCATATGGTATATTTTATAAATCAATTCCCTAATGCATCGACTACTGCTAACCATTTACCTCCATGCACCATTTGAACATCAATATGATGCATGGCATTTTCATTCCATCCATCTGAAGAAGCTTTCAACAAGGGTACACTAACGATTTCTTCCTTATATTTTTTTGTACTTATTTCTATAACTTTAAAAGCATACACCTGCAATCCGTATGTTGGATAGCAATCCATGCCAAGACGGTAAAGTTCTCCGTTATAAATAAATGGTCTGCCGGCAGGTCTTGCAATATTGAGGTCTTTTTCAACAATTGGACTTTGGGGATGTTCGATCCACGGACCCATGGGGCTGTCAGCATAAAAAAGTCGAAGGGTCTCATTGCCGGGACGAACTGTAAACATCCACCATAAATTGTTGTAATTAATGACAGTTGGTACATAATACTTATCACCCGACATAATTTCCCCGGATTTTTCCCATTTGTCAGGAAATTTTACAGCTTTATAGATAATAACGGATGTTTCAGTATGGGCTTCCGGTATCATGTAAAAGTCATTGTTCCATTTAAAAACATAAGGATGGGCTAAAACATATGGTTCCAGTATAACAATCTTTTTATATTTCCATTCCAGACCATTTTTACTTTCAGCCAGACCAATTCCTCCTTTATCGGTCTTTTCATCCTTTGCTGTGAAGAACATATAATACATGGAATCGGTCACTATCATAAAGGGATGAGCGACGATATCTACTTTTAAATCATTGACATCGGCTGCTGTCAGGACCGGATTCGTCAAACCGTCAGGTGATGAAAGTACAAATGGTGAAGTTCCGGTATAAACTCCAATAGTCCATCTCTCATCTGCGACAGATTTTATGTTTTCCAGACACTGTTCACTTTTTTTTAAGCTTCCATTGACAATATAATTATTGAAAGGGAGCTCCCCTTTGATATTAACAATCAGAAAAAGCAAAGAAACTATTAACAGATGAATCAGATGCATCATTTTATTCTTTTTAAAATATTATAACATTATTACATTATTACATTCTGTGCAAATAAGAATTAATATTTGACCGTAATTTCTGCATTGCAGGGAAGTTCTGCTTCCCACCAGCCATTGTATGCAGAAAAAGTAAGTGGGCCGTCAGAGAATCCGACAGATTTTGGAATTTTTCCCAGAAATGCTGTTTCAGCTGACTGTCGTGCTTTTGAAGGAATTGTAACAATCAGTGTTGCTTCTTGAGATTTATATTCCTGTTGTGGTGCTTCTCCGTTATTTAAAGCATACAGGACAGTTGGTTGGTCATTAGCAGGTTTTATCCATATATTTTTGTAACCTTCAGCAGGCAGATCCAGCGTGTATTCAGCCAATTCGGCCAATGACATTGGTTTGCCACCTATAAGGATCTTATTCTCAAAAATGAACGTGTAGTAAGGAGCTTGCTTTAGAATTGTATCACCAATTTCAGGAAGATTCGAAGTCTTTGTCATTATATTTTCCAGGAATGCCCCTAACTTTACCTTTGAACCCGGTTTTGAAAAAGAAGACAGACAAACAAGTAAATCCCCGCTTTCCTTGTTATATAATAATGATACGCCGGCTAGATCAGTTACTGTCTGGGGACCCAATAATTCATCCATTTCAAATTTATTCAATGCTATAGATTTATTTGCACCGAAGGCATTTAAGAACAGGGCATTACGTTCCAGAATGTATCTCTCATCAGGTGTCCGGGCATGACTTATAACCGGATTTCCCTGAAAAAGCCCTGATAAAGCTAATGTGCGCTCGGTTATCTTTGGTACATTGCTGACGAGCAGTACGTTACCAGTTCCGTACCTGTGTGCATTATAATAAATCCGTAGTGCCAGCGGATCAGTATCCTCAAGATTATGCCATTCTCCGTATAATCTTGCATCCATCCAGTTATTGATCATTGCCAGAGGAAGAATATTGGTATTCGAGAGAATAAATCCATTCTTCGTTTTGGTATCTACGATTTCCCTGGCTATTCGGGCCATCCTGCGCAGACCTTCTATGGTAAAACGTCCATATGGTCCCATACAACCATGTTTTGTATTGTAACAATTAACCTTACCTGCCCAGAAATCAATGTAAAGCCCATCAAAAGGATACTGGTCAAATATCCGGCTTACCTCTTTGCGCCAGTGTTCTTGCCAATCCTCAGCGCCATAGCACATTAGTTGACTTCTGTAATTAAATTCAGTAACAGGTTCAATCCGCCAATTAGGACCAGTTTCATTGAATCCGGGAGTTGGATATTCCTGATCAGTAAATGTTATATAGGGGATTACTCGTAATCCATATCGGTGACAAGTTTCCAGAAACTGCTTTGTCTCCTCAGGCATACTGCAATTCCCGTAATCTCCAGAGAACCAGTTAGCACCCCCAACAATTGTATTGATGCCACCTGCTGCCCATTTCTTTATTTCTTCCTCCACCGGATGTTTCCAATTACTCCTGAATTGATGTGGTCCTATCCATTGTATCTGGACTGAGTTAGCATCTGGACGTATAGTACGGCCGGGTAATGCTGAAATAAAAAACGTATCCTCATAGCTGTAATTCGGTCCAATGACCTCTCTGTGATTGCGAATGCCGAAAGCCGTACAAAGAAGATTGGATCTGACTTTCTTTAATGTAAACATTTCCCATGCGTGACCCAGTGGATCACCAGTCCGAAATGGACTGCTGTCAGTATAACTGCCGTGCCTTCTGTCTGAATAGGGAAATACAAGTTCCAGTCCACCCCTGTCATTCCCAAAATGAAACCATGGAATAAATTTCCCTTCAACATCTATTCCCTTTTCATCGAGTACATCATAATTCGTTGGACTACAGGTCCGGGAATCTTCGCCCAGATCATAATCATGTGAAACAAAGCGGCATGTTTTTGAAATACTTGCTTCCATTAAAGTAAGCCATCGTACAACTATATCTTCCTCTGCTGTAACCTTTAAGTCAACTCTTACAGTACCGTCTATCTCAAATGTATATCGTAGGTTGTAAGTTAATGGAATAGTAGTATTGTTGATAAGTGAGAATGATCCCTGTGAGGTAATTACAATTTGATACGGCCGGGATTCTACTACTTTTACCTCTGAAGATGGCGTATATCGGGCGTAATATTGATTGTTCCGCGGATCATTTGCAGTTGAAGCCCAAAGATCAGGAATATGTCCTGCCAGCCATTCATCACCTAATACCTGAGCTTTTATTATAAGCCCTGTTATTTTACAAAGGGTATATTTGAATGTATTGCCATTTATTATGATCTCTGTTTGGGTTTCCTCCATGTTCAGTGGTTTAAATCCGGACAAGTTTATAAACTCGTTACTTGCGATTTTAGGTTCAATTTTTCTGGAGCAAGACGATGTTTGTATAAAAGCACCTGCTAAACTTGTTAATGCCAGGCCGCTAATTGCAGTCTCACGGACAAAATTTCTTCGTTTCATAATTTATATATTAGTTATTGAGGGATTGTAATTAGGTTGATTTGACAAATGATTTTTAGAATTTTCCGTGTTTAATAATCTTTCCATAACTGATATGAACATTGACAGTTTGATCTTTTATCAGGGAGGATAATTTTGAAACAGATACTTATATTGGGATTAAATCTCTGACTAGCAATGGAATTAATAAATCGTTAATAACTTTCAAACCGTCATTATCAGTAAGAAAATGTTAACAATAATTCAAAGTTCCCAACCCTTTCTGTACTCACGGACAAGATATTTATTAGCTTCAGGGACATTTGTGAATCTCATGTTCTGTGTGTCGTATTTCAGAACAGGTGTTGTATGTTCGGTAAAAATCGTTTTGAAGTTTTTCCTGGCATAACGTATTGCAGCTCCAGCAAGGCATATCGTTTCTCCACAATTTGCCGCATTAATGAAATTCCCCGGAGACGGATTCCCGCCTTTGAATGCATTAATCCATAAACTGTCCCCACTTCCACCAGGTCTTGCCTGACTGGGTTCCTTCCCTTCGAAATATTCATTCCTCCTCTTTTCCGGATAAATCTTGTCGCCAAGGATTATTCCCAGATCGCCTACATACATGGTACCGGTTGCGGGCATCTCTTTGCCTTCTGACTCCAAAAGACCAGGCGTATAAGGTTTCATACCCCCATCATACCAATAAAGTGTTTTAGGTACATTGTTCCCAAAATCTGGGAATCTGAATCTAACCTGCGATGAATTGGGAAATGAGAAATCATTCTCTTTTATTACACTTATCTGGTCATTTATTACTGAGTCTGTACTCGTTATTGCTTCAATACTTGCCGGAACCGGCAGATCAAGAATGTTAAAAATGGGCCAAAGACTATAAAATCCCATGTCAGCAATTGCTCCGGCACCAAAATCATACCATCCACGAAAAACCCCATGAGTATAATGTGGATGGTAAGGACGATCCGTAGCGGGACCAAGGTACAAATCCCAGCTAAAATCTTTCGGTAAAGGAGGCCTTTCAGTTGGAACTGAATGATAGGTAGGCCAGAACGCTCTGTCTGTCCAGTTGTGAATCTCCCTAAGTGTTCCGATTGCTCCATTGTAAAGCATTTCCTTTACCTTCAGATTCGGACCATTAAGGTATGCAAGCAAATGTGTCTGAACTCCTGTCTTTTGAGCGGTTTCAACAACCAGTCTTGATTCATAAACTCTGTTTCCAAGTGGTTTATGCATGACAACATGCTTTCCTTTTTTCATTGCTGAAATAGCAATTGTTGCGTGCAGGTGATCGGTAGTCATGATTTTAACAGCATCCACATCATGTTCCTTTTCCAGCAACTCACGAAAATCGGCGTATGACTTGCATCCTTTATAACTCTCCTGAGATCTGGTTTTTGCATAATAGGTATTAACTATCTCCTGACCAATTGTACGGCCACCCGGACACCCCTTTATTGATCCTCCCCAGCCTGGTTTTTCAAGGATTTTTCTGATGCTGTTAACCATTGATTTGTTGACAAACTCCAGATAATTTTCCGCATAATTTTCCGGATCACAGACGGCAACAATCTGGGTCTCAGAGTTCGGTACCAATTCAATAAGTTCAGCTAATCCCCGTGCCCCACAACCAATGTATGCCACTGTAAGCTTATCACTCGGGGCAATGTTGCCTGATCCTCCAAGGACATTTCTTGGGATAATGGTTATCCCGGTTAATGCTACAGAAGATGTCCGCAAAAAAGTTCTTCGATTAAGTGCTTTTGTAGTTTTATTTTTCATGGCTAAAGAATTTTCCATCGTTTATTCACTCAATAAAATTTGATATGTCTTTGTTTCATATACCTTACTCCATTAACAATAAATAGCACCATTGTCTTGAATATTAAAACAATCCTGATTATTGATCATATCCAGGTACATTTCCAGCGATATTCAGATCCAATGGAATACAATTTGTGTCGAATATTATTATACCTTTTTTTGTTCTTCTCAGGGGATAATTTTCCTGATTTAGCAATACGTATATTATGTTTTGTGAATCATTTTATGACTATTCTGGATCATTTACAGAATTCTGGATTTTATTAAAATTATATCCATTTTCACCTTGATACACCTATCGGGATTATTAAAAAACTGATATTTTTTTAATATCCTTCTGGAAAATGTAAGAATACCGGGGATTTAAATTATTTATGAAAACTTGGGAATGCAGGACAGGCAATTATTTCTTAAACCAGATTGGGCTTGACCAGGCGATATTCCCATCTATTTGTTCAATGCGAACAAAGTAAAAGGCTTCTTCACCTCCTTGATCCTCCCATTCCAAAGTAACAGTTTTTGGTGATTGCGGATCAATCCAGTCAGCATCAAGATAGAAATTAGCTCCTTTTTCAGATGTAAACATATTGGTATAGTTTTCAATCAGACCTTTTTTACTTTTAAAAGGCAGTTTTCTGAGATCTATTTCAATAGTAGTTTTCAGCCTTATTGAATCAAGGTATTTATCTTCAATATTAAAATTGAGGGAGTTTACTCCTTCGGATTTAATTATTGCCCCTCTTGCTGTCCAGGAATATGCGTTCGTTCGGAAATTAATAGCATTTTCATGTGCCACAAATGAATCCGATTTATTTAATGCATTTAATACACCTATTAGTTCAAGAGTGCCTTTTTGTGGAATAATATATCCGGTTGTTCTTGAATCATTTACACGTCTTCCGGTTATATCGTCATACCACTTTATTCTGATGTATTTATTATTTACTATTTGAGGTCCATAGCTCTCAATCAATTCATTATTCTTTATTAAATCAATCTTATAAATCGGAGCGGTACCAGCCACTTCCAGGTTGATCTTTCTTGATTCTTGAACATCATTGCTTACTTCTCCCATGCGTGCCTCATTTATTGAAAAATCGAGGAAAATATGCTGGCTCGAAGTCACTGCGTATGTTTTACGTGTTTTAATTCCATTCCAGATCTGTTCTCGCGATTTGGAAGAAGCATAAACTGCGGCCAGACCGTTTGTATTCGGATAATGATACCCTCCCTTGGCATTACCTGCATTGGTCATATGATTGTCGCCACCACCGTTCACGCCAACTAAATGTCCTTCTTCCAGCCATCCTTTGTAGAAATCCTCGAAGATCCCATGCAATGAGCAAATCTCAACATTTGTCATATTATCAGGCATTTCAGGTATTCTGTATTTCATAATTCCAACACCGGCATGGGCGTGTGGTAAAAACAGGTAACCACCTTCCCATTTCTGAAGTATATTAATAAAATTCTGGAAGGAGCTATTGATTGATTTTTCTGGTATATCCCATATTTTTTCCAGTTTCCTTAGATTTTCCCTGTTCAGATTATTATAGTAAATATTCGAATGACCAACCAATCTGGATGGTCCGTATTCAGTCCCAAATATTGTAACCAGATCAGGTCCGTTATATTTTTCTGCCCCTTCAAACAATTCTTCCCATCCTTTTTGCATGGGAGTTCCGGTAAGAAAATTCCTGGGCCGTCTGTAATTCTGTTGATGGTCCATTACTGAAAGGAAATCGATGCATCCTGTTGATATGGCATATTCATAATTTGCATCGGGAAATCCTCTGCCATCAGACAGATAAGCATGCTGATGCAGATCTCCAAAGTATACTCTTTCATCCCATACTTTACGGACAACAATAGGATTGCTTATCCCTTTTATTTTTTCATTTCCTTTAATGCTGGCTTCGAGATAATATGTGCCTTCTTTGATGAATTTCAATCCTTGTACAAGATGATATCGTTTATCTGAATCATAAGAAATTTTACCATAAGACAATGGTATTCCTGATGTGGATTCTATTAGGTTGAATATCAGCTTACTCAGATCATGCCCGCTTTTATTTTTATTTTTATCCAGAACAATAATTTTGCAGTTAATTGTTTCAGAGCAATCTACACATGTAGGTGCAAATAGTTTTAAATTGTACATTTCGTCACCTACAACCTCAAAATCAGCATCCCCCAGATAGCCTATCATTGTATCGTCCGATATAACAGCGAATCTGATATTAAATAATGTTTCTTCATAAGTCTGAATAACACAATCTTTAAATTTGATTAAGAAACTTGTACCTGGTTTTGCATTATTTTTCAACTTGATTTCAGCATATTTGCTGTAAGGGAAAAAAGATCCCCTGCCATGAACTCCTGGATTGGCATAGGTAATAATATCAAAATCTGCCTGATTGGAAATACAGGTCAGATAACCGGATTTTAAAGAATCGACAGTTTGAAATGGCTCATTGTCAGACATGAAATGTAAAAAAAGTCCAATCTCCTTACCTGCAGGGATTTCTTTTTTTATATCAATTTTTACTTCAAACGATGCTTTGCTGCCAGCTACAATTATAGAAGGGCCTTTGTAAATTACATTACCCCATGTAAGTAATTCCCGTGGCAAAGGAACACCAGCAAGATATTGAACTCCGGTAATTCTATTACTTTGCAATTCAATGCCAGGTTGGGCAAATATATTCTGTAAATTTAATATTCCACAAAGCATGCCTATAAAAAACGTTCCCCTGTTGTTTAAATGGTGGCTCTTTTTGTTTAACATTATTAAAATCCCGGAATGATAAATACTTTGGACAGACATTTAAAACAATTTTAACAATTAAGACTACTATATTTTTCGGGTAGTGTTTGACAGTATCAATTTATAAAATTATTATTGAGAATCCAACATAATTTGAATTATTATTGGAAATAACATCATTTATATTTATCTGATATACAATCTTTTTACTAATTCAAGGAACAGTATTATTCTAAACATTAAAATCATTATCTCCGGCTAACTAAAAATAGTAGGTTTTCCCATTCAGATGTTGTGTAAAGTAATAAGAGCAATCAGGAGTTCATATTGTTGATGGTTGACAATTAGTCAGAGCAATCGTATATTGAGTAACAAAAGCTGTCCGATCGTGTCAAAGAGATTTAAATGCAGTGAAAAAATACCCATAGCAGCCTCACAGTTACAATTAAGCTCAAGGAAAAAGTACATTTTGTGTCAAAAAGAAGAGTAGTCATATCGATGAAGATACCGGACCAAAAAATTAATCGTTAAAGAACTCAAAAAACAGTTACTAAAAATTCTTATTTTGATATATTTACAAGACAATGAGGTTATAAAGTTACCATTTGGATTTTACAGCTAACTCACTAATACTGATATCATGAAAAAAGAAAATCCTCCCTATTCAACTGAAAGAAGGAATTTCCTGAAGACCATGGCAATGGGCTCGGCAGCCGGATTGCTTGGTTTTGCGGGATCAAGGGCAAACGCTGCCCCGTATGAACCTCCGGCATATGCAAAAGGGATGCCGCCGATAAAGATCAAGAGCGTAAAGGCTATCCCTACCGCGCCATCCTATTCAAACCTGATCGTGGTCAAGGTGGAAACCACCGAACCGGGATTGTACGGTCTTGGTTGTGCCACATATACCCAAAGGGCTTTCCCGGTTGTTACTGCCATCGAAAAATACATGAACGAATTCTGCGTGGGAAGGGATGCCGACAATATCGAAGATATGTGGCAGGCTTTCTACGTGAGCTCATACTGGAGGAACGGCCCTGTTCTGAACAACGCGATCAGCGGCCTCGATGAAGCTCTGTGGGATATAAAGGGTAAAAGGGCAAATATGCCGGTCTATCAGCTTCTTGGGGGCAAATGCAGGTTTGCAGTTCCGGTTTATGGCCATGCAAGCGGCAGGACCATTGAAGAAGTTGTCGACAATGTTAAAAAATATATGGACCAGGGATTCAAATATGTAAGGATCCAGCTGGGAGGATACGGTGGCGTTGGAGCCGTTCCCAAAACACCCGATTTCAAGGCTGCAGGTTTTGGTGCGGAGTCCGATAACTTTATGGACGAATACGCCTATCTTTCTAATGTTCCGAAATTGTTTGAGGCAGTCCGCAAAGCTTGCGGGGATGAGATCGAGCTTCTTCATGATATCCATGAACGCAACCAGCCGATCGACGTAATTAATATGTGCAAGAGACTCGAGCAGTACAGGCCCTTCTTTATCGAAGATCCTCTATCACCCGAGAACACTCACTGGTGGAAGCAGCTTCGTGAAAGCACTACAGTTCCCTTTGCCATGGGTGAGCTTTTCAACAACATCAATGAGTTCCTGGACCCAATGGCCAATCATTACTTTGACTTCATAAGGATCCACATATCGCAGATTGGCGGCATTACTCCCGCCATGAAGGTGGCAAGGCTGGGAGAATGGTTCAATGTAAGGACCGCATGGCACGGCCCAGGGGATGTGTCGCCTGTTGGCCATGCTGCCAACGCACATATCGACCTTGCTGTGTGGAATTTTGGAATCCAGGAAGGTGGTTATTTCTTCACTGATAAAGAAAAAGAAGTATTTCCGGGATGTCCTACATTCAAGGATGGCTATCTCTATGTAAATGAAGTGCCAGGACTTGGAGTCGACATCAATGAAAAGGAAGCTGTAAAATATCCAATCCACAACAGGGCTCCGGGCTGGACAGTCCGCAAGTTTGACGGAACAATAATCAGGCCTTAATTGACCAGGGCTTTTCGGCTGACCGGCGGTACCTTGCCGGAGTGAACATCATACAGTCTCCTGAAGGTTTCCCTTGATGCATTGACCATCTCCTGATACGGGCGGTCGGTGACATCAAGGAAACCTATATTGTAATTCTCCCCGTCAAAACGGCCGGTTGAAGGCTGGTCGATCCACTGGAACCAGTGTGTACCAATCAGGGCGGGATGCGAAGCCGCATTCTCAACATAATAGCGGTAGGCTACGCCCCGCTCTTCATAATTGCCTGTCTGGGCCAGGCCGGGAGCCATGCCTCGTCCGGGCGTTCCGAAATGGAACTCTCCGATCACGATAGGAAGCCCTGAAATATTGTATATGTTCTGCAGGACTTTCTGATCAGGCTCATATGCGTATATGTTCAGGCTGTAGACGTCAAAACCTTTTGAAGCCCTTATGATCTCATCAGGTGCGGAGCCTCCATACCTGATCCCCATGTTCAGGTGATTGGGATCATGCTTTTTTACGGCACTGTTCACAACATCAAGGAATTTCGAAAAGGTATCGTAAACAAAAGCCTTGCGGCGCTCAGGCGTGTCGCCTCCTGCAAGATAATTCCTGAGTTCTTTTTGCATATATGTCTCCTCACCTGAAAGTATCTCAATGACCAGCTCCTGCTCCCTCTCGGGCCATGGGACCTCATTGCCGATAAAATATCCGATGAGAAACGGATCATTCCTTAATGGTTCGCACTGAAACTTTGCAGCGGAATCAACCTTTTCCCTGTATCCGGGCTCGTAAATATCAGGCATCCCCATTATCCCTGTCTCAATGCCCCATCCTCTGAGTGTTGCTACATATGGTATACGTTGAGTTTTACCCAGGTTTGGATCCGACCAGTTGGCTACCGTGTTGAGCCCCCAGCTTAACATCCTCTTTACAGTCATGTCGGTCCATTTGCTGTACCAGTCCTCGCCATACCTGCGGTACAGGTTCCAGGTATAGAATGAAACCTGGTCGCCCCTGCCCTGACGGCCCTGGCTTCTGAATTCGGGTGGCGGCATTTCTGCATAAATGTATTCACGTCCATTGATGCGGGCGGATTCAGCACTGGGATTCACACAGGTGCTGCCCGCAGAAAAAAACGGATATCCGTCCGGATCAATGAACCACCAGACTCCATCTGTCTTTTCTACCCTGAAAAAACCTGTGGACCTGAATCTCTTTGCGGTAAAACCGCCATACTTTGAAATATCGGGATTTATTGATCCAAGTTCCTGGTCTTCATTATCCCATGAAGATCTTAGATCCCCGATCGATCCGGCCTTTCCCGGCCAATCCCCGGGAATCCACTGCCCGAATTCATCTACCAGGGGCACAGGACTGAGAATGGAGTCCTCCGGAGCCATCGTAAGACGGAAATTCTTCATCCCGAGTGTCGGAGAGCCCACCGGCATCCGCATTGATACTCCAAGGGAGTCGATATCAGTTATTGGACCGACAGCACGGGTGAATCCGATCCAGTAACCTGGCCTCGGAGTCTTCCAGATTTCAGCCATGTCCATCCCTTCGGTATTCATCTTCTGGAAATGAACAAGAGGAATTGATGCCCGCACCCAGGCTCCCTGAAACGGATGTATCGACAGGATCCTCACGCCTTCAGCGTCATAAATCTTCAGGTCGAATCGCTGCGGGGTCGACGAGTTCATATCGAATGTAAGGTAGCGGGCGCCTGACCAGTCGGAGGGCAGATCACGGTTAAGATCACTTATGGCCCATTTCTTCTCCGGAGAAGCATCTCCGAAATTCACGGTAAATGATTCATCCTTCTGAGAGCAGGCTGACAAAATCATTATCAGAGAGATGGCGGATTTAAATAATAATGGTTTCATGGGATTAGTATAAAGTATCGAATTTAATAAAAATTAAGGGTATGGCATTTAAATATCAGATAAAACAGACAGGATTTCTTCCTGAAATGAAAACCGATAATCTCATGAACCACTGCCTGAAATATCAACTGGGTACAATTAAACAGGTAACTTTAAATTACACAGAGTTCCAGGAAGAATCACCGAGTTCCACAGAGAAAGTTAATTCAACTCCGTGGATCTCAGTGTCTTCTTTGTGGGTCTCTGTGTGACAATAGTTTAATGAACTGGAATTTTCAAAATATTTTTATCAATAAAGAGGTCTTTTAAGGAGTCTTATAAGGAGTCTTATAAGAGGTCTTTTATTAAAGCGGATCTATTTAAAGAGACATAATTTCCCCGACTTCCAAAAGAAATTATTTTTAAATTTGAATATCGTGCCACCTTGAGAAGCATACTTTTCCTGATCATGAATACTTCGATAATTCAGATTTTGTTATGACAAAAATTAAAAGATCGATAATCCTCCTGATAAGCATCATAATTGCAGGTTCCTCATGCAAAAAGGGACATCAGGATTACATTTCATTCAGCGGCATTTACCCGCACCTTGCTTACTATAATAATGAAAGCGAATGTGGCACAGGTGCAGTTGTCCCATGGGCCGGACGTTTATGGGTCGTGACATACGGCCCTCATCTTCCTTTCGGTTCTTCCGACAAACTGTATGAAATAACACCTGATCTCAGGCAGATAACACGAAAGGAAAGCATCGGGGGGACGCCCGCAAACAGGATGATCCATGAAGAAAGCAGCCAGCTTTTCATAGGGCCTTATGTTATCGACAGGGAAAGGAATGTCAGGGTGATTCCCTATGACAGGATGCCTGGCCGGCTGACCGGTAATGCCCGTCATCTGACAGATCCGGAAGGGAAGATTTACTATGCGACCATGGAGGAAGGTTTTTATGAGGTGGATGTGAATTCACTTGACGTAGAGATGCTTTACGAAGATTCAAATGTTGCTTCGAAAAAAAGCGACGATGTCACATCTAATCTTAAAAACGCACTTCTGGAGGGTGATCACGGGAAAGGCTTTTATTCGGGACAGGGTGTCGCAGTGTACTCGAATAACGGGGAATATGGAGAGGAAGCCCTTAAAAATCCCAATATAGAAAGCGGATCTCTTTCAGAATGGGATGGCAGGGAATGGAAGCTGATAAGGAGGAATCAGTTTGTGGAAGTCACAGGTCCGGGCGGACTGTATGGAAACAAGAATCCTGAAACCGATCCTTTATGGGCCACCGGCTGGGATAACAAATCACTGCTGCTGGGGGTCAGGGATGAAGGCAAATGGAGTTTCTACCGCCTGCCCAAGGCAAGCCATACCTACGACGGTGCACACGGATGGAACACGGAATGGCCCCGGATACGGGATGTCGGAGAACCAGGTTATCCTGAATATCTTTTGACCATGCACGGGATGTTCTGGCGCTTTCCCGGCACTTTCAGTTCATCAAATAGTGCCGGCATCAGGCCCCGCTCAGCATACCTTAAAGTAATAGGGGATTTTACCAGATGGAACGACACCTCCCTGGTGTTCGGGTGTGACGATTCAGCTCAGAAAGAATTCCTTAACAAGAGGAAGGAAAAGGGAAATATAGAAGGTCCGGGCCAGTCCAACTCGAATTTATGGTTCACATCACTGTCACAGCCCGACAATCTTGGACCTGTCAATGCAGGAGGAGCAGTATGGCTCAATGAGAATATTGCCGGGGGTGAATCTTCTGAACCTTTCCTGTTTGCAGGCTGGCCAGTACGGGTGTGCTGGATAAGGAATGAAGGGAACTCTGATAATGAATTCATTTTTGAAATTGACAGGTCGGGCAACGGAAACTGGGAACTTTTAAAAACGGTCGCTGTTGGGAAAAAGAGTTCATCACTGGTTGAGTTTGATCCTCAATCCCCCGGAGAATGGATAAGGGTAAAGTCAAAAAAAGCTGTTACTGCTACAGTTCATTTCTCATATGCAGGAAAAGAAGAAAGAGGCTCCTCTCCGGATGATATTTTTGAGGGATTGTCTTCTACCTATGACATCTCATTATCAGGAGGATTGTTGTACGGACTCGGGAACGACAGGCGGGCACTGGGTGTCCTTGCCGGGAAGTTCACAGGAAATAGTTTCACCGAAGAAGGCTATTATGAGCTCGACGGCAGAATGGTGCTGTCAAGAAAAGTAAATGACACCACCGCTGATTTTATCCGATACAGGTTCGCCATTCCTGGGGAAGTTGTAAGATTTGATGAGGCATCGGCTGTCATTGACGATGACATGGGCAGGCGATGGCGGCTGCCTGTGAAAAGCAGAACTTTTGCGGATCTTACAAATGCTTCTGCATTAAGGCTTTGCAGGGAGGTTGCTACGGAAAGGGATCTGTTCAATTGCGGAGGCACTTTTTATGAACTGCCGGCAAACAACGCTGACGGTTTTGCAAAGATCCGTCCGGTAGCATCACATAATTTCCGCATACACGATTATGCCTCCTACAGGGGCATGCTCATAATGACCGGAATCGATCCTGATAATGCAGCGAAAAATCCTCATGTGATAATATCGGATGACGGTAAAGCAGCAGTTTGGGCCGGTGTTATCGATGACCTGTGGAAGATGGGCAAACCTTCCGGTGAAGGTGGTCCGTGGAAAAACTCGGAGGTATCTGCCGGCACTCCTTCAGATCCTTATCTGATAGGCTTTTTTGACAGGAGAAGCCTCGAAATCAGTCATGACTCACGCAGTACGGTAAGGTTTATGATCGAAGCAGATCCCTCGGGGGACGGAACCTGGATGAGGTATACTGAGGTCGCCGTGGCTGAAGGAGAAGTGTTTAAGCACACTTTCCCGGAAAACTTTCAGGCGCGGTGGATACGATTTGTACCTGACAGAAATTGTAAGGCTACAGCCTGGCTTAAATATGAATAGAATTGACAAATATTAGTGATTTATGAATGCAGGTATAATTGCCGGAATAACCGGAACAGGTGTTTTGCTTGTTGCAGGCTGTGGCGGAAAGAGCCAAAAACCGGAAATGAAGCCGAATATTATTTTTATAATAGCAGATGACCTGGGTTATAATGATCCTGGTTGCTACGGGCAGAAAATAATCGAAACTCCCAATATCGATGCTCTTGCCCGCAACGGGATAAGGTTCACTCAGTATTATTCAGGTTCACCGGTTAGTGCCCCATCACGTTGTGTTCTGCTGACAGGAAAACATACCGGGCACTCTTTCATAAGAGGTAATCATGAATGGTCCGAAAGGGGAGATGTCTGGAATTTTAAAATGATGGAAGAAGACCCGTCACTTGAGGGTCAGTACCCTCTTCCTGAGGAGACTGTTACATTCAGTAAAATATTTCAGCAGGAAGGGTATAAGACAGCCTGCATTGGAAAATGGGGATTGGGAGCCCCTTTTACCGGAGGTGCGCCAAATAAACAGGGTTTCGATCTCTTTTACGGGTATAACTGCCAGCGGCAGGCCCATACTTATTATCCGACTCATCTTTGGAGAAATGAAGAGATTGTCAAACTTGAAAATGATTTTGTTGCCCCGCACACAACTCAGCTCGACGGAGATCCCTTAAAAGCAGAGAGTTATGCACGATACAATCTGAAAGACTATGCGCCAGCACTGATGCTTGAAGAGGCCCTGTCTTTTATCCGGAGTAATAAAGATAATCCTTTCTTTCTCCATTTTACGACAACAATTCCCCATGTTCCACTTCAGGCTCCTGCCGAATGGGTGGAGATATACAGGAACAAAATAGGAGAAGAAAAACCATACCTGGGTGACAAGGGCTATTTCCCATGCAGATACCCCATGGCAACCTATGCAGCAATGATTGCCTTTCTCGATTATCAGGTTGGCTGTATTGTTGACCAGCTTAAGAAACTTGAGATATACGAAAATTCAATAATCTTTTTTACAAGCGATAACGGCCCGGTAACAACCGGCGGAGCTGACAGTCAGTTTTTTGAGAACGCAAAACCTTTTAATCAGGCAGCCAACAGGCTTAAAGGTTCTGTTTTTGAGGGAGGAATACATGTCCCGATGATCGTTTCGTGGCATGGTATCAGGAACAAGGGAACCATCACAGATCATGTCTGTGCGGCCTGGGATATATTCCCTACCATGTGTGAGATATTGGATACAAAAGCTCCTGAAGGACTTGATGGGATAAGTTTTATGCCAACTATTCTGCAGGAGGGGAACCAGAAGAAACATGAGTTCCTTTACTGGGAATACCCTGAGGGCAGAGGACAGCAGGCAGTAAGACTTGGGAACTGGAAAGGGATCAGGGATTCAACGCGTGACGGAGTATTAAAAATCAAGCTGTTTGATCTCGATAACGACATAACCGAGGAAACTGACATCTCCAACAGATACCCGGAAATTGTAAAAAAAATTGAATCTGTCATGGAGAGGGAACATTTGCAACCTGAAATAGGAAGATTTGACCTGTTTTCATCAAAATGAAAGAATTGACAGATCACCACAATATTTTTAAAATTATTTTAACAGGAATTATCAGTTTCTTGAATGAAAATAAAACCAAATGAAATCCTGAATTACAGAACTTTAGTTTTGTGTCTGATTTTCTTTCTGAGTGCGTCCGGTCTGACGGGTCAGAATAATGATGGAAAGCCTCTTAAGGTGGGCATAATATCTGATGTTCAGTATGCCGATATCGATAATCATGGTACGCGTCATTACAGAGCCTCTGTTGGGAAATTTTCTGAAGCTGTCAGGAAATTCAGTGAGACAGATGTCGACTTCATTGTCATCCTTGGTGATTTTATTGATAATGATTATGCCAGTTACAAACCGCTTATCAGGATTATCAGGGGAATAAACATTCCTGTATATTATGTACTGGGTAATCATGATTTTTCTGTACGGGAAGGCAGGAAACAAAAAGTCCCCGATCTGCTGAATGTCAACTCAGGATATTACTCCTTAACCAGGAATAACTGGAGATTCATTTTTCTTGATGGTACTGATATAAGCACCTTCTCACGAAGTATTAAAGATCCGGAGTTTCAAAGAGCGCAATCAATCCTGGATTCACTTGAAAAAGCAGGTGCTCCCAATGCACATTCATGGAACGGCGGCATTGGAAAGGCACAGATGAAATGGCTGGAGCGGGAGATAGATAATTCTCATAAAGATAACCAGAATATTATTCTGTTTTGTCATTTCCCGATATACCCGGAAAACCAGTCAGAGAATCTCTGGAATGCAAATGAGATCAGAAATATAGTTGAATCCCGCAACCGAAAAATGGTTTTCATGAACGGACATACGCACAGAAGCAACTACTGCCTGAATAACGGTGTGCATTATGTTTCGCTGAGAGGAATGGTTGAGATGGACGAAAACTCCTTTGCAACAGCAGAAATTTATAAAGACTCAATATCGGTTAAAGGTTATGGGGCTGAAAAGAATTTCAGAATAAAATGGTAGATTTTAATTTTAATATTCTGTATGTTAGGGGAGATCCCTCATTCCCCACTGATCACCCAGTTTATCGTGTCATCCCGATCACGCATTAGCGTGAGAGGGATCTCCTTCAGCAGGACGGATTTGCTATTAAAGCTCAAAATTGTAATTTGTAATCCCACGCTGTGGGTTGAGCATTCTCCCTGTTTTCAGAAGTGTATAATCTTCTTGATTGAATAATAGTTTTTAACCTTTATTATGCTATTGACAGTAAATTCAAATAGACCCGCAAACCAAAAATGCTACAACCTCGGTATTTTTGAAAATTAATAGAACATTATTTAATTTATGGTGGAGACTAATTTAAAAATTCCTAATTTTAATATGATCTGAAAATTAATCTAAACCTAATACAATAATGAAATCATTAACAAGAAGAAACTTTATTAAGACAGGCGCAGCTGCAACGCTGGGCATGGGTGTCCTCTCAAAGTCTGCTTTTTCATCCGAAAGCGATGCCAAACCAGTCAGGGTAGGTGTTGTGGGAACCGGCAACAGGGGCACAAGCCATGTCAGCTGCCTCCTGACGATAGAGGGCGTCGAGGTCGTGGCATTGTGCGATCTTTCTGAAAATAAGGTCATGAATGCAGCGGAAATCTGCCGGAAAGCCGGACGAAAGCAACCTGCGGTATATTCAGGCGATATGAACTCCTACAAGCAGATGCTCGACAAGGAGAAAATGGATGCCGTGATCATTGCGACATACTGGGATTCGCATTCCTCAATAGCCCTCCATGCTCTTAGAAACGGTATTTATCCGGGTATTGAGGTCCCTGCAGCCCTGACTGTTGATGATACCTGGAATCTGGTTGAGACCTCAGAGAAGACGGGCGTCCCATGCATGATGCTTGAAAACTGGAGCTTCAGGCAGGACAACCTGGCCCTGCTTAATATGAAGCGGCTTGGCATGCTGGGAGATATAGTACATTGCCATTGCGCTCATTCCCATGACTGCATCGACCACTGGTTTTTCGACAGCAAAACCGGAGAACAACGCTGGCCTGCGGAATACCTTCTAAAATATAACCGCGACCAGTACCCCACTCATTCGGTAGGACCCGTTATAAGCTGGCTGGATATAAACAGAGGTG
>CAZTDW010000058.1:0-3657 GCA_964611835.1 uncultured Rikenellaceae bacterium
ACATGAAAGCCTGTTGACTTCGGCAGAAGTATGATTCTCGGATTAGCGCTCAGATTCTCAATGTTATATGCTGTGTCATCCATGCAACCAAGATTGTCTGTAACATTCAGTACATAGTTACCTGCATAAAGGTTCCGGATCTCCAGTGAATCTTCCATATAGTAACTGACCGGACCTGTCCAGACAATTTTGTAAGGATCAGCACCTTTTGATATAATTGCTTTCAATGCTGCCCGCCCCGAACTCGATTCACAGGTAAATGCCTTGATAACTTCAATGCCTCTTGCAGGTTTAGGATGAAGCTGTACTTCCTCAAGCACCGTTTTTCCTGCAGGACATGTCATTCCGTCAACTTTGGGAGTTATATAGAACTGTACGGATCTTACAGTATCGTTATAATTACGGTAACCGAATATGAGGCTTTCACCCTCCGGTATATCAGTAGCTGATGCATTATTCCCGGTGATACCTGAAGGGTATGAAATGTTGTAGTCGAATTTTATTTGTCCCCGGGTCATTTCAGTAGGTGAAACCAGGGTTATTTCGGTCAGATCATCATAACAAATTGCGGGTTTAATGTTTACAGGAGTGGCTCTCGGAGTAGGATTCACTGTAACAGTAAAGTTTACAGGCTGTCCGTTTTTACAGTCTGTGCCACTTATTGGAAATAGTCCGTAAGTTACGGTCAGCGGAGCATCTGTAGAATTTTTAAGGATGTCTTCAATAACCGCTCCGTTTACTAATCCGGAAGCATAAGGAGTGAATCCGGTTATTCCCGCAGGAGCTGTCGCAGTAAGTATAAATGAGACGGAGCCTGAAGTAAAGGTACTAAGGCTTTGGATTAAAATATTTGTTGAAGTACTGTCACACTGTTCGGTGTTTTCAGGTACAGGAAATACCCTCGGGGTAGGATTCACGGTAACCCTTACATTTACGGATCGGCCGTCATTGCAACCTGACTGTCCGACCGGTGTAATTGTATATAATACATACTGTGGTGCATCAGTCGGATTAACGAGAAAATCCTCGATGATATGATTGTCAGGAAGCCCTGTTCCGGAAGGTGTGAATCCTGTAATGCCTCCCGGTGATACAGCCGCAAACCTGAAAGAAACCTCTCCACTTGTAAAGCGGCTGGGACTTCTCAGCTTTATTCGGGTAAAGCTGCTGTCGCATAAAATGGTATCAGCCGGTACAGGGAAGATTCTTGGCGTAGGATTCACCTTCACCGTAACACTTAATGACAAGCCGTCATTACAACCGACAGGACTTACAGGGGTGATCTTATATACAACTTCCTGAGGCGAGTCAGTCAGGTTAACCAGCAGATCCTGTATTACATGGTTTTCCGGTAAACCGGAGGCCAAAGGAGTAAATCCTGCCACCCCTCCGGTTGAAGAAGCTGTAAATTTGAATGATATATTGCCATCTGTAAATGCACTCGGGCTCTGCAATCTGATAGAGGTTTCAGTGCTGTCGCATTGCTCGGAATCAACGGGTAAAGGATATATCCTGGGAGTAGGATTAACTGTTACCTTGACGTTGACAGTACGGCCATCATTGCATCCCTCCGGATTTACCGGCGTTATTGTGTAAACCACATATCCGGGTTCATCTGTCAGATTTACAAGCTTATCCTTAATAATATGATTTAAAGGGAGACTAGTTCCTGAAGGAGTATACCCTGCTATCCCTCCGGGACTTGAGGCTGTGAACCTGAATGTTATCTCCCCGCCGGTAAAAGTACTCGGACTTTTGAGTTTAATATTTGTAAGGCTGCTGTCACACTGTATTGTATCTGAAGGAACCGGGAAAATCCTTGGTGTGGGATTTACTGTTACCTTTACCACGACATTCTGGCCATCGTCACACCCTCCTGGGCTTACAGGGGTTATGGTATATATTACATCCTCCGGTTCATCAGCAGGGTTAACAAGAAAATCCTTTATTGCATAATTCACAGGCAGGTCTGTAGCCGATGGCGTAAATCCTGTTATACCTCCGGGTGAATCTGCAGTAAATCTGAACTTAACCTCACCCGAGGTAAAGGTGGTCGGACTCTTAAGCTTTATATTTGTCAGGCTGCTGTCACATTGTATTGTATCAGCAGGAACCGGGAAAATCCGGGGTTTCGGATTTACCGATATGGTAAATGTCATCTCGGAACCTTCGCAGGTCTGGCTGCCCAGTTTGAAATGAGGTATTACGTTAATTGTAGCCACAAGAGGAACGTCGGTATCATTGCCGGCATCAAAGGATGGAATATTGCCTGTCCCTGTGGCCGCCAGACCTATCGAGGGCTGACTGTTGGTCCAGCTGAATTCCACGTCACCTCCCGGTGAAGACGGTGAAATGAATACTATCTCTTCAGATGCCTCTCCGTTGCAGAGTACAACATCATCAACCTGATCAATGCCTGCTGTAGGAAGAACGGTAACTATAACAAGAGCCGGCGAAGAGGCACATCCTGTTGCATTTACGGGAACTATTCTATATGTAACCGTTTGTGGCAGATCAGTTGAGTTATGAAGCACATCTTCAATTTTATCACCTTTTAACAGATTGGTTGCTGAAGGTGTAAAACCTGTTACCCCTCCTGAAGTGGTTGCAGTAAAATCAAATGTCACATCTCCGGAAGAGAATGTACTTGGGCTTCCTATAACAATATTTGTTTTGCCGTCATTACAGAGAGTTTGTGTTAGAGTACTGGGAACTACTTTAGGTGTCGGATCAACAATAATTGTAAAAGATTTTGAAGGACCGTCGCAGATGATACCACCAAAAGTAAAATAGGGAGTAATTACAATGGTTGCCGTAACCGGTGAATCACCCGTATTTAATGCAGTAAATTCAGGAATATTCCCTGAACCTTCAGCATCCAATCCGATAGAAGTATTATCATTTTCCCATTTGTATGTGGTATATCCATCATCATTGCTTGTCGTAAAAATAATTTCTGATACAGGAGTATCATTACATACAACCTGGTTAGCAGGAAGATCGACCTGCGCTGTCGGAATAATTGTTATTGTAAATGTCTCTGAAGGCCCGTCGCAGGTAAAAGTACCATAGGTTATATGAGGTGTGACTTCAATATTTGCGATTATAGGTGACCCTGTATTGTTGATTGCTTCAAAGGAAGATATATCCCCGAATCCGGTTTCCGCTAATCCGATGGAACTCTGGTCATTTTTCCAGCTGAAAGTAACAGTTTCTCCGGTTACCAAAGTACTGAAATTGATTTCTGATGTGGATTCACCATTGCAGACCACCTGATCAGACGGTATATTTACCTGAGGGATCAGGATAACCCTTACCGCCGTCTCTGTGCCGTCTGTAAGGTTGCACCCTCCATACCCTCCCGTGTAATGAGGACGGTAATAATAGGTGCCTGCCGATAAGGGTTCGTCGGGACTGGTGACTGTCGTGCCTGTGCCTCCAGGTGAGGTAGACCGTATCCACTCCACCGAGCCCGTGCCTGCATTGTTAAGTACTGCCGAGAAGGTGACGCTGCCTCCTGGACATATGTTCGCCGGGGTAACCTCTATGGTACCCCATGATGGATCAGGATGGACCGTGACCATCGTCTCCGTGCCGTCTGAAAGGTTGCACCCTCCATACCCTCCCGTGTAATGAGGACGGTAATAATAGGTGCCT
>CAZTDW010000058.1:3757-19641 GCA_964611835.1 uncultured Rikenellaceae bacterium
ATGGATCAGGATGGACCGTGACCATCGTCTCCGTGCCGTCTGAAAGGTTGCACCCAGATCCGGAAGGAACATATTGAGGGCGATAATAATATATCCCGGGCGATGGAGCAATATCCGGGCTGGCAACTGTTGTTCCCGTCCCTCCGGGAGTAACGGACCTTATCCAGGTTACAGTGCCGCCAGGTCCATCTACCACTGAGGCAGAAAAAGTAATCTGTCCTCCCTGACAGACAGTTGTAACAGGAAATGAATAACTATCCCATGAAGGTCCTGTTACAACAGTCCAGGAGATACTGTTTGAAAGTGAAGTATTGCAATTGCCTTCTGACGCTCGTCTTCTGCTTTCAATGATATTTAATCCGGCAACAGCCGCAAATTCAGGTACACTTGTACTCCAGGAGCTCCATGAACTGCCGTTATTTGTGGAATATCTGAATTCATCTGTTATTGTTCCGGTTCCTCCACTACCCGGAGTAAAAACTGCTGTCAGAGTAGTGCCTACACACACCGTGGCAGCATCAGGAGATTTTGAAAGAGCTGGTGCGACGGGTTGTGCTGCAACCTGAACAGTAATATTATCTGAAGCGGCACACCCGTTATTATCAGTTACTGTATAAGTCAGGTTGTATGATCCCTCTGAATTTGTTGAGAAAACAGGATCAGGAACTGAGGTTGATGACAAAGGAGTGGTGTTGCCTGTCCATGAATGAGTAACATAAACTCCTGATCCGCCTGAAGGATTACCGTTGAGGTTAATGCTTCCACCCGTGCAGATCACTGCAGGATCGGGAGAAATGATTGCTGACGGACCCCTTCTTAGCGCTAGGGTTATATGGTCACCATCGTTTATTGAAACTCCGTCTCTCTGATAATAGCCTCCATTCAGTGTCAGTTCATATTCTGCAGCTCCTGTGCTGAAATCGCCATCCGTATCAACAAGAAGGTAATATTTCCCGCAGCTTGCCGCAGGAGGAACAGGTAAAAGAACGCTGTTGAATTTTAAAGTCACCGTTCCGACCTCTCCTGTCTTATCCATCCTCCATTCACGCTGCAATCTGACCAATGAGGAAGATGGGGATTCCGAGTCTGTCCAGTAATTCACTGAACCCTTATTATGTCCGTATAAAAGATAGTCACCGTCATCAAGGGATGATGGATTCGAGATATTGAGGATATTGCCGGAAGTAGCGTCGGTATGCTGGTGTGAAATGCTTTCTCTTCCTATGCCTGCGACTTCATTTTTATGTGTGGCATCGTATGAATACTTGTCGTTGCTTATAGTCAATCCATACTTTGCAGCAAGATAACTGTTGATAATGATTAACTGAGCATTGTTCAACCTGTAGTTGTATATCAGAAACTCTGAGATATATCCGTTTAATCCGTTATTGGGTTCATCATAGTGTCTTCCGATCCTGGGACTTGGAGGAGTAATGTTTCCGTCTGAGTCTCCCAGA
The DNA here is from genome assembly GCA_964611835.1 of uncultured Rikenellaceae bacterium. Classification (GTDB taxonomy): domain Bacteria; phylum Bacteroidota; class Bacteroidia; order Bacteroidales; family VadinHA17; genus LD21. The sequence continues at coordinate 5,215 of CAZTDW010000058.1, forward strand.
TTGGATTCCTGCGCGCCATTCACAAACAACCTGTAAGCTACACCGCGCTCCCTCATGTAGCCAAGCAAAGTGAATGCAGATGTGTTTACGGGGTTAACGCTGATCGGACCTCCCAGCCCGGAGCCCCAGTCTGTCCTTTTCTGAAATCCATATCTATTGCTGTTTACAATTTTCAGGCTGGCCAGTTCATCCGTTTCAGGGTATCTGTCTATTATAAAGTCGCCGTTGGAACTGTTTATTGATCCCGCATCGTAACCAGGATTTACCTTAAAAACTATTAAATACGAAAAACCACCAGTGCCAGGAATCCCAAGTGAAGCCGGGTCAATGAATTTGGTCCCGTTGAATTCCAATGCTGGTTCATTATTGATTATTCCGGTCCGGAAAACCGGTTTGTAAGTCTCAGTGGCCTGGTTTGCATGATTGTTGTTTCCTGAGAAATCATTCCATCTTCTGACTGAATTCCCATTCGAAGCGGGAGTTATGCCTGCATCACGGAATACACCTGTATCCGCTTTTAACCATAATCTGTTGGTGGAACTGTTTCCCACACCTCCTGGACCGGTTTGTGCATGGGAATCTATTGAAGAAAATGAAAGTATAAGGGTGATGAATAAGAGCAGTTTGCGTATACGCCTTATTCTCAGTTGTGTACTTGAATAGCTGACTGCCGGAACTATATGTTCGCCCTTAATCAAATTCGTCGTTCAAATTAAACATGACACGGATATTATCCGGTTTCCTTTTTTTATCGTGAAACCGTAATATCCCTGTCAAATTGTTAGATACGTAATTACTAACGGCAAACTAGCGCTTTTCGTGTTTGTTATTAATACTTTAATCGTCCATTTATTCCCAGTTCGTGCAACAAAAAGTGTATTTTCATTTTCCCCCAGGGGCACAAGAAGTATTTCATTCCTGACCCAAAAGTCTGAATGGTAAAATTTCCAGCCTTGTTTTTAAGATTACGTCTTTCTCAAGGGATCCTTTTTCCTACCGGTATAATCACCAGCGCGGAACTCTTTGGTACAGGTGCTGGGATAGCTCAGGCTTATAAACGAATATCAATATTAAGCTGAATCACTGAAAATTAAGAAAATTATATTTCAGAGATTATCGCTTTTCCCAGAAGTTCCTATGAAGAAATACGGATAAATGTCAGATTATCAGCATGGCATCGCCGTAGGTCCCAAACCTGTATTTTTCCTTGACGGCGGTCTTATAGGCATCAAAGAGCAGATCATATCCTGTAAAAGCAGCTACCATCATCAGCAGGGTTGAGTAAGGCAGGTGAAAATTGCTTATAAGCATGTCGGGGACCTTAAAATCATAGGGTGGAAAAATGAATTTATTCGTCCATCCGTCAAATGGTTTGAGATATCCGCTTGTCGATACCGAGCTTTCAAGAGTTCTGACAACTGTAGTTCCGACAGCACATATTTTGTATTTGTTGTCTTTAGCCTTATTGACAATTTCTGCAGCTTCTTCTGTTATCCTTATTCTTTCCGAATCAACTTTATGTTTTGTCAGATCCTCAACGTCTACGCTCCTGAAATTACCAAGGCCTACGTGAAGGGTAATTTCAGCAAATTCAACGCCAATTATCTCAAGCTTTTTCAGCAATTCCCTGCTGAAATGCAGACCGGCGGTAGGTGCTGCAACAGCACCTTCATGTTTTGCAAAAATCGTCTGGTACCTTTCACTATCCTCTGGCTCTACCGGCCTGTTAATAAATTTTGGGAGAGGAGTCTCTCCGAGACTGTAAAGAGTCTGTTTGAATTCCTCGTATGTCCCGTCGAACAGGAACCGGAGTGTTCTTCCCCTCGATGTTGTATTATCGATAACTTCTGCGACCAGGAGATCATCTTCACCAAAATAGAGTTTGTTGCCTATCCGGATTTTTCTGGCCGGATCAACCAGTACATCCCATAAACGCTGCTCCCTGTTTAGTTCCCTCAAAAGAAATACTTCGATTTCAGCCCCTGTTTTTTCCTTATTCCCATATAAGCGCGCCGGAAAAACTTTTGTGTTGTTGAAAACCAGAACATCATGCTCGCTGAAATACTCAGTTATTTCTTTAAATACCTTATGCTCCAGAGCTCCTGTTCTCCGGTTAACAACCAGCAATCTTGATTCATCGCGGTTCTCCGCAGGGTAAAGAGCAATAAGTTCCTGTGGCAGATTGTACCTGAATTGTGACAGTTTCATTTTAAGAATATTTATATTTTGATTTTTCAGAATCCCTTTATACGTATCATTTTCAAATTTGTTTCAAATCTTCAAGAAAATTTTTAAAATCATCAAGCGAATAAGCATTTTCAAGCCTGTTATTGCCAATTGATGTTCTGACAAGCGATGACAGGTATGCTCCGCTGCCCAGGGCTAAGCCAAAATCCCTTGCAAACGACCTTACATAGGTTCCTTTGCTGCAGACCATCCTTATCCTGGCCGCAGGAAGTTCGAACGAGAGAAGTTCAAGCTCCCTGAATACTACTTTAACAGGAGCGAGTTCTCTGTTGAGTCCCTTTCGCGCATATTCATAGGCCCTTTTGCCATTTATCATTTTAGCGGAATGTAACGGAGGGATCTGGTCCTGCTCACCAATGAACCGGGACAAGGCATCCAGTACAAGGGCATCAGTGATATGATCAGTGCTGAAACGCTCATTCACTTCTGTCTCAAGATCAAATGAAGGCGTTGTTGCTCCAAGATGTATTCCGGCAACATATTCCTTGTCAAGGTCGCGGTATTCCTCAATTTTCCTTGTTGCTTTCCCCGTGCAGATGATCATGAGACCCGAAGCAAGCGGATCAAGCGTTCCTGCATGTCCCACTTTTATATTTTTCAGCCCCAGGGTACTTTTGATCATGATCCTGATCTTATTTACCAGATCAAATGCTGTCCAGTAAAGAGGCTTATCAAATAAAAAAACCTTTCCCTCTTCAATGAGAGATGATTTTTCAGAAACCATTCAGTCCGAGTATAAGTGAAAAAATCCCAATTGCAACGCAGTACACACCGAACCAGGCCAGATTGCCTTTTCGCACAAGGCTGATCATCCATCTGCATGCAATATATCCTGAAACGAATGCAGTAATGAATCCTGCACTGATTACGAGGAATGAAGTCCCCTCCTTTGAAAATTCACCTGAGCTCATTTCAAGGATGTTGGCACCAATGATGGGTACAAGTACCATCAGAAATGAAAACTTTGCAATCTCTGATTTTTTGTTGCCAAGCATCATGCCGGTTGCAATAGTGGCTCCCGATCTGGAAATAGCGGGAAGGACAGCAAAAGCCTGTGCAATCCCTATGATAAAAGAATCTGCATAGGTCAATGCTCTCTCTTTTGGCCTTATGACAAGCGTCATAAACAGCAAAAGGGCAGTTATAAAAAAAAGAATTCCAAGAGTGGTCATGTTCCCGTTAAAAAATTCCTCTACCTTGTCGCTCATAAAAATACCTACTATGCCCACAGGTATCATCGAGATCACGAGCTTAAGAGCGTATTTCGTTTCCTCGTTCATGGTGAATTTTAAAACGCCTCTGAAAAGATCGAGAAGCTCCTTCCATAATACAAAAATCGTGCTCAAAACGGTAGCCCCATGCACTGCTACAGAAAAATAGAAATTTGATTCATGATTAATGCCAAAAAGAAATTTACCAAGTTCAAGATGGCCAGAACTGCTTACGGGCAAAAATTCAGTCAGCCCCTGTATCAGTCCAAGGACGATTGCTTCAAGAAGATCCATATACAGTGAAAAGATTTAATTTTATTTGTCAGAATTTTTAGGCCTTTTCATTATAGCCCATATTTCGAATACAAATCCTGCGAGAACAACAATAGGTGCAAGGGTTATCCTCCTGAAACTGAATATCTTGTCACTGAAAACATTGGGGTCTTCCGATCTGCCACCGAGCATAAGCAAAAAACCTGTTACAATAATGGCAAATCCGATAGCGAGCAGTTTATAATTTTCCCGGCCGAGGGCGAAATTCTTTTTTTCCTTATCGTCATTTCTAGGTGCCATGATTCAATTATATAATTTGTCTTCAGAAATTACAAGATATCTGTTTACTGATAAATATGTCGAAACCAGGTTTATCAGAATGCCCAGTATTATCAGTACAAGGCAAAGCAAAACCAGGAGCTTTGTGCTTTCGAAAGAAAACATCATATAGTACTCTTTTTCAATAAGATACAACAAACCCATAAGCAGTGTCATCGCGATCAGTGCTGCAAGTACCCCGTGATAAACGCTCCTTATCAGGAATGGCTTTCTTATAAATGATTTCGTGGCTCCAACGAGCTCCATGGTTCTTATAAGAAACCTTTTTGAATATATAGCCAGCCTTATTGTATTGTTTATGATCGTTATTGCAATAAGGAAAAGAAAAGCGCTTATAACAAGCAAAAACAGGCTGACTTTTCTTACATTCTCGTTTATAAGGAAAAGCAGGGACTCTTCATAATAGACTTCCTTGACGAAAGGGTATTCAAGAACATATTTCTCGATCCCTGCAACACTGTCGGGGCTGGTGTATCCTGCATAAAGGTATACATCAATAGAAGGAGGCAACGGGTTATCGCCAAGGAAACTTATAAAATCCTCGCCAAGGTCTTCTTTCATTTTGGACGCAGCTTCGTCTTTTGATACATAAACAGTTGATTTCACATAAGGTTTTGCATCCAGATCCTTTTGAAGCATTCTGATATCGGCCTCCCTGGCATCATCGTCAAGCATGACGGAGAATGAAAGACTCTCCCTGAAATAATCCGATAATTCCTTTGCGTTGATCAGGACCAGGCCAAGTATCCCAAGTAGAAAAAGAACCAGCGAGACACTTATCACAAGTGTCAGGTATGATCCTCTTAGTTTTGCCTTGGCAAATCCTGATTGCTTATTCTTCACTGTTGTTCCTTATTCAACAATAGAAATCCACCCAAACTCATCCTCTGCATCTCCGAACTGAATGGCAGTAAGTTTATTGTAAAGCTTCATGGTAAGAGGCCCCGGATTCCCATCCCTGCAGTATTCATAGATCAGGTTTTTATCGGGGTCGAAAACTTTTCTGATAGGGCTGATAACAGCAGCAGTCCCGCAGGCTCCTGCTTCAGTAAATTCAGCCAGTTCTTCCACCGGCACCTGCCTCCGTTCTGTCTTTATCCCCAGGGTTTGGGCCAACTCAAGCAGGCTCATATTTGTAATTGAATTCAGGATTGATTCGGACTTTGGAGTAATATAGGTATTGTTCTTTATGCCGAAAAAATTGGCGGGCCCGCATTCATCAATATATTTCTTTTCCCTGGCATCGAGGAATATTGTACTTGCATAGCCTTTTTCCTTTGCAGCGATCCCTGCCCTCAGGCTTGCTGCATAGTTTCCGCCCACCTTGAAAATACCGGTGCCTTTGGGTGCTGCCCGGTCATAATCCCTGCATATAAGCATGTCGACAGGCTTTATGCCGCCTTTGAAATATGGTCCGACAGGTGTAACAAATACAATAAAAACGTATTCTGCAGAAGGCTTTACTCCTACCTCTGCTCCGCTCCCATAAAGGAGAGGGCGTATATAAAGAGTTGCACCCGAACCATAAGGAGGAATGAACCTCCTGTTCATCTGAACAACCCTGAAAACAGCTTCCTTAAACTTTTCAACCGGGAAAGTTGCCATCTTTATACCCTCAGCGGAGGATAACATCCTTTTTGCATTTTCTTCCCAACGGAACAACCTTATCCTGCCATCTTTTCCCATGTATGCCTTGAGGCCCTCAAATGCTTCCTGACCGTAGTGCAAACCTGTCGCGGCTATATGAATGTCAATGTATTCGGATTCCGATATTATCAGATCACCCCATTTCCCGTCCTTATAAAAACAACGGATATTAAAATCTGTCTTTATGTAACCGAATGGCAGATTTTTCCATTCTAAATTCTCCATAATCGATCCTTTTTTAAAACTCCCGGTAAAAGTACATTTTTAATGACAATCTCCCGCAGTATATTCCTAAAATGAACTATTTATTGTGACCCTGCAGTGCATTTATCTGTTCCTCAACAGAAACACTCCTTAAAATCCTGGCAGTTTCAGTAAGAAAATCATGGTTTACCAGGAGTTGCCTTTGAATCTCTGTCCACCCTTCATTTCCGATCTCCATCCCATGTTCAGCCTTCTCCTTTAAAAGCCTCCCGGAAAGACGTATATAATCATCATGCCCGAGGTATTCATATCTTGCGTCATGAAGTATCTTGTCAGCCAGGGTTTCATATTTTTCATTATATGAGTTGCTGATGAGTCTCTTTGACTCACTGATGAACCTGTCATCGATATTATACCGGGGCAATATCTCATCCATAAATGAAAGGCTGGCCTCTTGCGGCCGGTCGTAATCAGTTATATAACCTGTTATCAGGAAGAGGGATGCAAGCTTGATTGCAAAGTAAGTCTCTTCAGGAACCTGTTCCGACCGGCTGATCAAATCAACCTGGGCTGAAATGCTTTTTGCCATGGAGATATTGTGGAAATAAAGGTTGGGAGGAGCTTCATCAGTAAACATCTTTATTACAGCTTCTTCAACATCTTCAAGCCTTATAAGCTGCATCCTGAAGAGAAACAATTTGTTCGGAAAGCCCTCTTCATCACATAATTCCGGAATAATCCCCTTTACAAAATACATGTCGAGTTCACCTTTGTACTTAACAGGCATTTTCCCACGGTGTTCACAAACAAAGAACTCTTTTACAAACTCATAGGTAGTCCCCGATATATTAACTTTTCCGGGTTCACCCGATGATTCCATCCTGCTTGCTGTGTTTACAGTGTCTCCCCAGATATCGTAAGAAAGCTTTTTATGGCCGACAACTCCGGCTATTACCGTTCCTGTGTGAATCCCAATCCTTATGTCCCAGTATTTGATCCCTTTTGCCGCTGACTCATCCTTTAGCTTTTTCATGTATCTCTGCATCTCAAGACCTGCCAGAATAACTTCAACCGGATTGGTTCTGTTCTTTTCCGGAATTCCCCCGGCACACATATATGCATCACCAATGGTCTTGATCTTTTCAATTCTATACTTGTCGACCACGGAATCGAAATGAAAGAAGAACTTGTCAAGCTCATCTATCAGAACTTCGGGATTCATCTCCTCAGCGATCTGGGTAAAACCCTGAATATCCGAAAACAGAACTGTGACAAAATTGTATTTAACCTTTGCCGCTTTCCCTGTCGATTTTATTTCTTCTGCCGTGTTTTTTGGCAGGACATTGGCCAGCAGGGCTTCAGATTTTTCCATTTCCGCAACAAGATCCTCCGTCTTCCTGCTTATAAGCTGTTCAAGCATTCGCTGTTTACGGGCAAAATGGTTCTTCAGACAGTAATAAATTGAAATAACCAGAAGAATAAAGAACAGAAGAACAAGAATGACGGCAAGCTTCGAAAAGCACCAGAACTGAGGGGATGGACCGGGCTGGCGTGGAACCATAGCCTGCAAGGATGAAGCTATCCCTGTGGAAAGGGAAACTGTCAAAAACCAATATCTCAGCTTCATAATATACAGCCTCTGCATTTTTAGCCCCTGATTGTATCCCAAATGTATCAATTAACTTTAATTATTCATATACCCCGTCTACCTGCATACACATCCTGTTGAACGGAAGCATAAATCTGCACGGCAGAGGCGAATTTTTAGTAATATTGCAAACTGTTAAATCCATGATATGCTGATTGTTTTTGCTACAAACAACAAAAATAAACTGATCGAGATCAGTAACCTGATTGGTAAAAACTTCCATTTGCTCAGCCTGGCTGACATAAATCTTGAAGATGACATACCCGAAGATGAACCAACCCTTGAAGCAAACGCTCTTCACAAAGCCAGATTCATATCCGGGAAAACAGGACATAATGTCTTTGCAGATGATACGGGCCTGGAAGTAGATGCCCTTGGCGGTAGGCCAGGAGTTCATTCAGCCAGGTTCGCCGGAGAAGAAAAAAACTCTGATGCGAATATTGATAAACTGCTTGCTCTTCTTCAGGAACACACAAACAGAAAGGCAAGATTCAGAACCATCATTGCACTCATATATGAGGGAAATGAATACCTCTTTGAGGGGATTGTCAACGGCATGATAATTACAGATAAAAGGGGGAAGGAAGGATTTGGGTATGATCCGGTTTTTGTACCTGAAGGTTACAGCGCCACCTTCGCTGAGATGTCGCTTCAGGAAAAGAATAAAATCTCTCACAGAGCCATGGCTTTTGAAAAACTCAGGATATTTTTGGGCGGACAGCCGGATGCCGGCCCCCCTGAAAAAGGATAGCCTTGAATTCATACGATGAAAACTCTGGTTTATATTTCAGGATTAATATTCTGTCTTTCGGTAGCAAACGGACAAACACCTGTGGGATCATGGTCCGATCACCTGAAATACAGCAGCGCTATTCATCTTGCCGTCAGTCCTGAAAAAATATTTGCCTCAACAGGTGAGGCGCTGATAATATACAACAAGGATTTCAGCGAACTTACAAAAATGTCGACGGTAAACGGTCTGTCAGAAACAGGTATTAGTGGTATTTCATGGTCGGATGAGAATAATCTCCTTGTGGTGGCTTACAAAAGTGCAAACATCGACCTTATAAGTGACAACACTGTCTTCAATATTCCTGATATCATGTATGGGCAGACCGATATTGCAATAAACAGGATCAGGACCTTCGGGAGGTATGCATGTCTTGCATCCGATCATGGAATAATTGTTATTGACCTGATAAAGAAAGAGATTCGTGATACATGGAAACCCGGGAGGGATCCGGACGGGAATATAATTTATGATGTAGCCTTTGGAAAGGACCTGGTTTATGCCGCAACAAATAATGGTATCTGGTATGGGGAATTATCAAATGCCGGACTGTCTTATTTCGGGAACTGGAAACAACTTACCGGGTTCCCTGATTCACGGTCAGATTTGTTGATTTTCTCAGAAGATAAACTCTATGCGAATTTCCCGATGCCAATAACTGAAGGAGACGAGATTTATTCAGCCGGGACAGATGTAGTGCTCTTTTCAAAAATAGACGGAGTGCAAAACAGGTCTTTTGACCTTGCCCCGGGAGGCTTTACAATTTCATCAGACAGAATGGCGAGAATTTATGATACTGAAGGTTCTCTTGAAAAAACAGTCACTTCGTACGGATGGGCCACGCCCGATATCTGCCAGTTAAAAATTGAAGATGGCAATATATGGATCGCTGACAGAAGCTACGGTCTGATCCGGGGCAAAAATGCAGCTGATTTCACAAAATTCGAAATTCCGGGGCCTGCTTCCGATAAAGTAATGCATATCGCTTCTTACAACGGCAAAACTGTCATCTGTGCCGGAGGGACTGACAGCTCATGGGATGGATCGGGAAGGACCTTTCAGGTCTCAGTCCATGCAAACGGAAAATTTGAGAATATTCTATCTGAAAATGAAAAGGATGCAATGAGATGCTGCTTTGATCCCACTGACAACAGTCATTTTTTCATTTCGTCATGGGGTCACGGATTATTCGAATACCGGAATAATATCCGGGTAAACCATTATGACAACGGGAACTCACCCCTTGGAGAAGGCTCCGGAAATAATACGGATACAAGAATATGCGGGATCACATTTGACAGGGACGGTAATCTGTGGATAACCCAGGGCAGTTCACAATCAACGATAAAAGTCCTTAAACCAGATGGGAAATGGATCATATTCCCCTACACGGTCAATGCGTCAGTGCCATTGGATATAATTTCGGTTTCGGGCGGACAGAAATGGATAATGCAACCCGGATCCGGCAGCCTGTTTATACTGGATGACAATGATTCTCCTGAACTGCTTTCTGATGACAGGTATATCCGGCTTCCAGTCAGAGACACTGAAGGTAATTTCTTCAACGTTTTTTCAATAACCGAGGATCTCGATGGTAATATCTGGGTCGGAACTGATATGGGTCCGCTTGTATATTTCAACCCGGGCAGGATCTTCGACAAGGATCTGACCGCTAACAGGATTAAGATTCCAAGGGACGACGGATCAGGACTGGCAGATTATTTGCTTGGTAAGGAGACGATCACCTCTGTTGCGGTCGACGGTGACAACCGCAAATGGATTGGCACTTCAGGATCAGGCGCTTATCTTTTATCTTCCGACGGTAACAAGGTACTGAAAGCATATAACAGGGGCAATTCTCCCGTTTTTTCCGATTCAATCGCAGCTCTGGCAGTGGATAACCGCACGGGTGAAGTTTGGTTTGGCACATCACGTGGTACATTATCAATTAGGGAATCTGCAACATCAGGAGGAGAAAAATTCTCAGGCGTTTATTCATTTCCCAATCCCGTGAGGGATGATTTCCCGGGGAATGTTACAATAACAGGTTTGCTGAGAGACACCAATGTAAAAATTACCGATGTAAGCGGAAACCTTGTTTTTGAAACGACCTCTACAGGAGGCCAGGCTTCATGGGACCTGAAAACCTATAAAGGAAGAAGGGTAACCACAGGAGTGTATCTTGTCTTCTGTACCAGTGCAGACGGCTCACAGTCGTGCACGACCAAAATTCTGGTCGTCAGCAGATAATCAATCATGTATGAGGCTCTGGATCCTTTCGATCTGAAGTTGCTTATTCACTTCCCTCAGGCTTCTTGCAGTTTTTGTGAAATACTGATGGCCCGAAATGAACCTTACCTGCAATTTATTCCATTCGTTGATATCAGTCATTTTGTTCTGTGCCCTTAGCTCTTCAAAAAGGGTATTGGATACAGGAATGAAATCACTTCTGCCCAGATAGTCGAGATCTGAATCACAGATGATCTCCTCAAGAAGGTCGGACGGTTCGGGAGGAAGCCTGGTAGCCATGATGATCGAACAGATGCGTTCTATCTGGCCGGCTGAATAATTGTATTCGGGAAGAATGTCCCTGGCCATCTTCGCCCCGTGCATTTCATGATTATCATAGGAAACAGTATGCCCGGCATCATGAAACAGGGCTGCAGTTTTAAGCAGAAGAATTTCCTCATCCGTGCAGCCTTCGGCCCATCCTATAAGTTCAACCTCGGTAACAACATCAACTGTATGCTTGATATTATGATAATAAAGAAATCCTGGTAGTTCCTTTTCAAGCTTATCAAGAATCATTTCCTGAATATCAGTGAACTGTATCAGGCTGAATTTAATCCTGAACAAATCGTCAGGTATCATGCCCTTGCCTTCAACCGACAGATCCGGTTTCAATCCCTTAACCCCGAACAGATCCAGGTTGCCTTTGTACTTTACGGGCAGCATCCCCGAATATTCACATACAAATAATTCCTTAACCAGTTCATAGGTCATTACCGATATCAATATTGTTTCAGTTGCTGATACAGCCACGATCCTGCTGGCATTATTAACCGTATCGCCCTTTATTTCATAACTGATCTTCTTTTTGCCCGAAACCGATGCCAGGACAGGTCCGGTGTGAATCCCTATCTTTAGCTGCCATATTCTTTCCCTGTTGCCCCTTTTTTCCGTCTCGAACCTGTTCAGGAAATTTTTCATTTCAACAGCTGCAAGAACGACAGCTACCGGATTGGTGATATTTTTTAAAGGAATGCCTCCGGCACACATGAATGTGTCACCTATGGTTTTTATTTTCTCGATTCCGAGCCTGTCGGCTATTGCACCGAATTCGATGAAGATCTCATCAAGCTCATCCATATAGGAATAGGAATTAAGCGCTTCAACGGCTTGTGCTGAACTTCTCACTTCGGCAAAAAGGACCGTCGCCATATTGAACTTCAGCGACTTTTCCCGTGCTTCTTCCTTTACCGGATGAATCTGAAGGCTTTCAGGTACATTCTGAGAAGCTTTCAATCTCCCGATCTCAAGTGTCAGGTCTCCTATCTGTTTTTCGAGCTTTTTAATATGATCATCCTGCTCCTGGTTCAGCCTGGCCAGCCTGGCGATGCGTTTAATCAGTTCCTCATTACCTGTGGCGATCATGATCCTTTTGATTGGCAGGTAAATATAATAATTTTATATTTGACACAAACATTTGGCGAAATGCTGCTGAAGACGAAATGCATCATACTTCATCAGATCAAATACTCCGATTCCGGTTTGATTGTGCAGGCATATACCCGTGAATCAGGAAGACTTTCTTTTATGGTTAAAGGGATGAGAAGCAAAAGATCGGGAAAGCATAATGCTCTTTTTCAGCCACTGTCGATGCTCGATGTGATTCTGTATTACAAGGAATCACGAAATATTCATCTTCTCAGGGAATTTTCAGTTTCCTACACTCCTTCAGGGATCTTTTCAGATGTAAGGAAAAGCTGTATCGCCGTTTTCCTCGGAGAGATGATGTGCAATGTGCTCAGGGAAGAAAGCCAGAATCATGAATTGTTTGATCACATCGGGAATTCTGTAAAATATCTCAACGAAATCAAAACCGGATTTTCAAACTTCCACATAGCATTCCTTATCGGATTGTGCAGCTACCTTGGTTTTGAGCCGGGAAAACGGACTGTCGCCTACAACAGGTATTTTGACCTTGCTGATGGCAGATTCGTTGCAATTCCTCCTGTTCACGGTAACTACGCAAATGAAGTGATCTCGGATATACTTGCCGGTTTTTTCTCAGCCTCATACGAATCAATGAGCTCCATTCCGCTGACAGGTTCTCTCAGAAACGAGGTCCTTGAAACTATGGTAAAGTACTATTCTACACATCTTCCCTTGCTAAAAAAAGTAAACTCCCTGCAGGTCCTAAAGGAGATTTTCAGCTGAACAGCCATTATTCGCTGGATAATTTTTATCTATCTTTAGCCTCAAAGCCAACGTGTTTTTATGCCATTCATACCCGCGATAGTAAAATTGTTGAATGCCTACCGTATCAAGCAGATTGAATATTTCCGAATACATCCCGAGGAAGTTCAGAATCAAATCCTTCTGAAGATTATTGAAGCTGCCTTACCCACTGAATGGGGCAGAAAGTATGATTTCTCATCCATCAGGTCATACGGAGATTTTCAGTCGCGTGTCCCGGTAATGAGCTATGAAGACATGGAGCCGTATATCGACAGGATGAGGAGGGGTGAAAAAAATATTGCTTGGCCGGGAGAAATTAAATGGTTCGCCAAAAGTTCGGGAACGACCTCAGCAAAAAGCAAATTTATTCCTATTAGCAAGGAATCACTATGGGGATGCCATTACCAGGCTGCCAAGGACATTCTGACACTTTATGCCATTAACAATCCTGCCACAAAGGTATTTACGGGCAAAGCTCTCACCCTGGGCGGGAGCAACAAAATTAACATGGCTGAGAACAAGTCAATATATGGCGATCTGTCAGCGGTCCTGATCTGGAATGCACCTTTCTATATCGAATTTGTCAGGACTCCCCGGCAGGAGATTGCCCTGATTGACGACTTTGAACAGAAGCTTGAGCTGATCACAAAAGCAACCGTAAGCCAAAATGTAACAAGCTTCTCGGGAGTCCCTTCCTGGTATCTTACCCTGATCAGGCATGTACTTGCTTATACCGGCAAATCCAGCCTGCTCGAGGTTTGGCCTAATCTTGAAGTATTCTTTCACGGGGGTATCAGCTTCACTCCATACAGGGAAATATATAATAAGCTGATCCCGGGCAGCCAGATGAATTATATGGAGACCTACAATGCATCTGAAGGTTTTTTCGGCATTCAGGATGATCCGGCCAGAAATGATATGCTCCTTATGCTTGATTATGGAATATTCTACGAATTTATTCCTGCCGACAGGCTGAAATCAGGTGAATTGAAACCATGTACTCTGGCTGAAATAAAGGAAGGGGTGAATTATGCAATTGTTCTATCCACCAACGGGGGCCTCTGGAGATACCTCATCGGCGACACCATTATTTTTACATCAACCAGTCCCTACAGATTCAGGATATCAGGCAGGACCAGGCACTTTATAAATGCCTTCGGAGAGGAAGTCATTGTGGATAACGCTGATAAAGCCCTTGAGGCAGCATGCAAGGGTACAGGTGCTATAATCCTGGAATATACAGCCGGACCGGTTTATATGGGAGAAGCCTCCAGAGGCACACATGAATGGCTTATCGAATTTGAAAAATCACCTGACGATCTGGAGAAATTTGTAAAGCTACTTGATGAAGAATTAAAATCCCTGAACTCCGATTATGAAGCCAAAAGGTTTAAAGATATTAACCTTGTAAAACCAATCGTCAGACCTGTACCGCAAGGCACATTCAATCTATGGCTCAAGGCAAACAACAAGCTGGGTGGCCAGAACAAGATCCCCCGGCTTTCAAATAACAGGGAATATTTAGAAGAGATCTACAAATATGCAGGAATAAAAACAGGACAGGCTACCTGAAACACTGATGTTGTTTCAAAAAAAATCTGAATCCC
>CAZTDW010000059.1:0-19476 GCA_964611835.1 uncultured Rikenellaceae bacterium
GACGGTATCAGCACAGGACCAGGCAAAGATCCCCGCAGGAATATCCGTTGCCATTAAAACGGGAAATGCAACCGAACTGGCAAAATACATGAACTCCACAGTTGAGCTGCTGCTGCTTCAAAAGGAAGATTTTTACAAAAAGAATGTTGCTGAGACAATTCTTAAGGACTTTTTCAGTCAATACCGCACCAGGGAATTTGTGATCAGGCATCAGGGGGCAAGAAATGATGCGCAATATGCAATAGGCAATCTTGAAACTGAAAAGGGAGTTTTCAGGGTATATTTTCTTCTTAAAAAGGTTGGGCCGGAGTTACTTATACATCAGATACGAATTGAACCTGATAATGGAAAGTAGTAATCTCCGTGAATTCATTCTGAGAAGTCTTGAAGAGGACATAGGGGACGGTGATCATTCATCACTGGCATGTATTCCCCGGGAGGCAGAGGGGAAAGCCCGGCTTCTGATAAAGGGGAAGGGAATCCTTGCAGGCTGCAGGGTAGCCCTTGAGGTTTTCAGGCTTGTTGACAGCGGCCTGGTTGTTGAACTGCTTATTAAAGACGGAAGTCCCATAAACCCTGGCGATATAGCCTTCATTGTTGCGGGAAGAAAACAGTCAATTTTAAAATCCGAAAGACTTGTACTGAACATTATGCAAAGAATGAGCGGCATAGCTACAAGTACAAGGGAATACTCCGACAGGCTTGCCGGACTGAAAGCCAAAATCCTCGATACCCGTAAAACTACTCCCGGGATGCGATTCCTTGAAAAGGAAGCTGTCAGGATCGGAGGCGGCGTAAACCACAGAATGGGATTATACGATATGATAATGCTCAAGGACAATCATATCGACTATGCAGGAGGCATTGAGGAAGCTATCCGAAAAACAGCTGAATATCTGAAAAGAACGGGCAAAAAGCTTAAGGTGGAAATAGAAGCAAGGACTCCCGGTGATGTCAGGAGAATAATTGAAGCCGGCGGAGTCGACCGCATAATGCTCGATAATTTTAACCCGGAGAATACGAAGGCAGCCGTTGAAATGATAAACGGCCGGTTTGAAACCGAATCATCGGGAGGCATAACTCTCGGGAATATAAGGGAATATGCTGAGTGCGGAGTTGATTTTGTCTCAGTCGGAGCCCTTACCCATCAGATCCGGAGCCTTGACATGAGCCTCAAGGCAGTCTGACTTACGGGACTCTCAGGGCCTCCCGACAGACACCTCGTCTGACCGGAGAGGCTAGCCGCAATGCAGATACTGCTTTACCAGCCTGCTGATCTCATCACTTTTATTGTATATTCTCTCACTGAGGCCCCTGTCGTCGTATGACCTGAGCTTTAGGACAATGTTGTCTATCAGCCCGGCAGGAAAAACACCATCCTTTTCAAAAATTTCGCGCTTTTCCAGCAGACAGTCGGCAGACTCGCTGCAGGATGACGGCAAATGCAAAAGGTTCCTCTTTTGAGCCTCGCCTGAATTCCTGAAGATATCGTAACCAACATACAGTTTTTCAGCCATTTCAAGCGCATTCTTCATTGAGAGACCGTGCTCTGTTGCTATCGCCAGACCGGCAAACAGCTTGCATATGTCGGCCGAACCATCAGGCGACCTTAGCTCAACCGTCTGTTTTGAGGGCATTTCCGGAAAATCGAAGGTATCGGCCGGATTTGCATCCTTTATCATGTCCATCGCTCCATTCCAGCCAAGAGGCACCCGTATCAGTACCGACCTGTTCCTGTCGCCCCAGCATATGCTCGTGGGCGCTTCCTGATGCGGAACAAGCCTGAGGTATGAAGTTGGTACGGTGTTCCCGAAAGCTGTAAGGGCTCCCGACAGGTCAAGTATGCCTGCCATCATCTTTCTGGCAGTGTCGCTCAACCGTCCCTCATCAATCATCATGTTCATCCCGTCCTTTTCCAGCATCATATGGACATGCATACCCGAGCCGGCATTACCCGTACTTATTTTGGGAGCAAAACTCACCTCAACGCCGCTCTTCCAGGCAAGCATCCTGAGGATCCATTTTGCAATCAGAAGCTGATCAACGGCTTCATCAATTTCAACCGGCAGAAATTCTATCTCATGCTGTTCATAATCAAAATCTCCGCTTGTAAAACTACCCACCTCTGAATGACCATACTTTATCCGGCATCCTGCCCCGGCACATAATTCAAGAGCTTCAACCCTCAGGTCCTCGAACTTAACAAAAGGCTTCGGCTGATGATACCCTTTCTGATCAACAAGAGGATAAAGATCTGAATGGGGAGATTTAATGTAATACTCCAGCTCTCCAAAAGCCTTCATCATGAAACCGGTATTCTTCCTTAACCGGGAGTATGCTTTCCGGAGGATGTACTCAGGAGCACTTCCGAGCGGCTCACCGCTGCTGTTGTAAAATGAGCATAAGATCTCAAGTGTGGGTACCGGAGTGAAGGGATTTAAAAATGCTGTCCTGTAACGGGGAATAACATAAAGATCGCTCGATCCCGAATCAATGAATGAAAAAAGGCTTGACCCGTCGACCCGTTCACCGGCGGTAAGTATCGATTCAAAATGTGCTTTCCCCGACGGCACAAAATTGAGGGTCTTAAGCTTTCCGTCGTCGGCCACATACCTTAAATTGAGCATTTTTATCCCACGCGCCTCCACGAATCTGAGAATATCATCTCGCGTAAAAGCGGCAGAAGGCTTATTAAGAAACTGAACCAGTTCGTTAGGATTCAGTTGAATATCACCGTTTGTTACCTGCATATTAAATTCTTTAGGCAGGCAAAATAACTATTATATTGAATAATAAAACTGACAAATCATCATATAAACACTTGAATTTAGTATTGATCGCAAAAAAAAATAGCTATTTTTAGACCCACATACAGTTGAAATGAAAAAATGGATATTCATTCCTGTTTTTATTATCCTGTTCAGCTGCAAGGGGAATCTTCCGGAGACTTATCTTACACATGATAAAGCTGCAGCCTACTTTATAAAGGTGGAAGAAATTTGCAACAGGGATAACGGGAAATTATGGGGAAACAATCTTTACGGACCAATGATGTTTGTCGACAGGACAAGCAGGCAGATAATAGCAAATCAGCCGGACAAAGATGGTAATCTGAAGCTTAAAGATGGAGTCTATACCGGAATATATCCAAGGGAAAAGATAATCAATAATACTGCAGTGGAGTTCGGTGGCACCCTTTTCGGGTTAGCCCCCCTGCCTCCGGAGGAGGATGAATACCGTATCACCACCAGGGCGATCCATTGCCTTTTCCACCGTTACCAATACCTTAACGGAATTCTTCCTGCCCTATTCAATTCAACAAATATGGACGAAAGAGAGGCCAGAATATGGCTGAAGCTTGAGTGGAAAGCCCTCAGAAAGGCAATAAACCTTGAAGGTGAGGATAAACTGACTGCCATAAGGGATGCACTGATATTCAGGGGAACCAACCAGATGGCATTTCCGGACTATGTCGATGAAGGAAATCATTTCGAGACCTACGAGGGATTAGCATCATTCACATATACACTGCTTCCTTCTCAATCAATGGACCAGTTCAAAAAAAGACTCTTCGAAAACCTCGACCGCATATATTCATTTCAATCTTATTCACAGTCATACGGGGTTATCCAGGGAGCACTCTATGCAACCCTGCTTTACCAGAAGGGATTCGAATTTAAAAATATCCTAAAGGATAAAGAGGATCTCGGAAGGCTTGTAATGGAACAATATAATATTGAGCTTCCTGAGGTTTGCAGGGATGTTGCAGGCAGCCTCTCCATAAGCTACAATCTCGACGAGATATACAGGGAGGAGGAGAAAAGACTTCAGGATATAAAGGAAAGACTGCACAAGCAGATCAGTATTTTCAACGAAAAGCCGGTGGTATTTTTTGACCTTGAGAGCCCATATTTTGATTTTGAGCCTGAAGATGTACATTCCCTTGACACCCTGGGAACCCTGTACAGTCATATCAGGGTATCCGACAATTGGGGGAAGCTAACGGTAAACAGGCATGGCTGCCTCATATCAGACAACTATAAACAGCTCAGGATAACAGCCAAAGGACTGAAAATAGACAGAAATCACGTTTATGGCGAAGGATGGCATATGATTCTCAATGAAACCTGGGTGATCGAAGAGATGGACCAGAACTACTTCGTCAGAAGAATAGCTCCCTGAAAAGGTTTCCGCAATACTGTAAACAGTATCAATCCCCGGTTATTTTAATGAACTGAGCGAATCCTCAAGCGACCTGATCTTCGTTTCGGCGTCAGCTTTCTTTTTCCTCTCCAACTCCAGTACATTTGCCGGTGCATTCTGAACGAACCTTTCATTGTCAAGCTTTTTCATCACTGAAGAAAGAAATCCCCTGTAATATTCAAGGTCAGACATTAACCGGTTCCTTTCACTTTCAATATCAAGTTTGCCGCTAACGGGAATAAAGAATTCTGTAGTGCCAACCATAAAGGAAACAGATCCCTCCTGTTTTCCTGAAACAAATTCCACCTCTGAAACATTGCAGAGCTTTTTGACTACCGGCATTAATTCAGTATCAAAGGTTTCACTGTCTGTCCTTATAAAAAGACTTATCGGATCCCTGTTAAGTAATTGTTTCTCCTTTCTTACTGCCCTGATGGTACTTACGGTTTCTTTTGCAAAACTGAACCTTGCAATCAGGTCCCGGTTGAACTTCCTGGCTGAAGGCATCCGGCTTATCATTAGGCTTTCACCATCCTTTCTTTCTGAAAGAAGCTGCCATATCTCTTCGGTTATGAAAGGCATAAACGGATGTATCAGATGCATGAGGGCATCGAAGATCGATATGGTTGCCTCATAGGTAGCCTTGTCAACGGGCTTTTTATACTCCGGCTTGATTATCTCAAGATACCACCCCGAAAACTCATCCCAGAACAGTCTGTAAGTACTCATAAGTGCTTCGGATATCCTGAATTTCCTGAAGTTGGAATCAATTTCCCCCGTCGATTTCCTTATGATCTCATTCATCCACCTGACAGCAATTACAGATGATTCGGGCTGGGACATCTTATCATCTGTCTTCCAGCCTTTTACCAACCTGAAAGCGTTCCATATCTTATTTGCAAAATTACGCCCCTGCTCGGGAAGCGAATCATCGTAAAGCAGGTCATTGCCTGCAGGCGAACAGAGCATCATGCCCACCCTCACACCGTCGGCCCCGTATTTCTTTATAAGATCAAGCGGCTCCGGAGAATTCCCGAGTGATTTTGACATTTTCCGCCTCTGCTGATCCCTGACCAGGCCTGTAAGGTAAACATTCCTGAATGGCTTTTCACCCTGGTATTCATACCCGGCAATGATCATCCGTGCCACCCAGAAGAAGAGAATTTCTGGCGCCGTGATCAGATCGTTCGTGGGGTAATAATATTTAAGGTCGGGATTGCCTGGATCATTGATCCCGTCGAAGGAGGTTATCGGCCAGAGCCAGGAAGAGAACCATGTGTCGAGGACGTCGTCATCCTGCCTCAGGTCGGAGCTTGTCAGCGAGTCATTACCGCTCTGTTTCCTTGCAAGCATAAGAGCTTCTTCAGCATTTTCGGCAACAGTTATCCCGGTGTCGCCATAGTACCAGGCAGGGATCCTGTGTCCCCACCACAACTGGCGGCTGATACACCAGTCATGAACATTTTCCATCCAGTGCCTGTAAAGATTCCTGAACTTCGAAGGATGAAGATGGATTTCCCCCTTTAATACTGCCTCGAGCGCCGGCTTGGAGATACCTTTCATTTTAAGGAACCATTGGGTTGAAAGCTTCGGCTCAATAACTGAGTTAGTTCTTTCAGAACGACCTATCTTGTTGTTGTAAGGGACAACCTTTACCAGGCTGCCGGTGCTACGGAGATCCAGCTCGGCAAGTTCCCGTGCCTTAAACCTGTCGATCCCTTCAAATTTGCCGGCCCGTTTGCTTATCGTTCCGTCATCATTGAAAATATCTATTGAAGGCAGATTGTGGCGTATACCTATTTCATAGTCATTAAGATCGTGTGCAGGAGTTATCTTAAGGCACCCGGTGCCAAACTCCATATCAACATAATCGTCATAAATAAAGGGGACCTCCCTGCCGGTCATAGGTACAATGACTTTCTTTCCCCTGAGGTGGCTGAACCGCTCGTCGGCGGGATTTGCACAAACGGCGGTATCGCCAAGTATCGTCTCGGGGCGTGTTGTGGCAACCATTACATGATTATCTTCCCCTGCAATCTGATACCTGACATAATAAAGCTTTGACTTTTCATCGGTATAATAGACTTCCTCGTCCGACACTGCCGTCATTGCTTCAGGATCCCAGTTTACCATCCTTACCCCCCTGTAAATAAGACCCTTGTTGTAAAGGTCAACAAAAACCCTGATCACAGAGTCGTATCTCTTGTCATCCATCGTAAACAGGGTGCGGTCCCAGTCGCACGATGCCCCGAGCTTCTTGAGCTGTTCGAGTATGATCCCTCCGTGCCTGTGAGTCCATTCCCATGCGTGATTAAGGAATTCTTCCCTTGTGAGATCACGCTTTTCAATCCCTTCCGCCCTTAGTTTGGCAACAACTTTTGCCTCGGTTGCTATTGAAGCATGATCCGTGCCGGGAACCCAGCATGCATTCTTTCCCATCATCCTTGCCCTTCGCACAAGGACATCCTGTATTGTATTGTTAAGCATATGCCCCATATGCAGTACTCCGGTAACATTCGGAGGAGGTATTACAATAGTGTAAGGCTCCCGCTCATCAGGGGTGCTCCTGAAAAAGCCATGTTGCATCCAGTAGCTGTACCATTTGTCTTCAGCTTTCCCCGGTTCATATTTGGAGGGTATGTCAATCATCTGCCAGGATCTGTGTTTTTTTATGAAACCCACATGATTGATTGAAATCACTAATACCTATAGATATAATCTTCAATCATGTGCGGTTCCATCATACCATTAAAATCAAAATTATATAATGATGAAAGTGCAAAAGTATAAAAATTCATGTCAGGGGACAAGCTTAAGTTCCTGAATTGAATTAAACTTTTATCAGCATTTACCTGCCGGAGAAAAAGCCCTTTAATTTGATTTTTCTTAATTTTGTCAGGTTCTGCAGAAGGACTTAATAATTCCGTTTATGCCAAAGATTTCAGAAAAAGGCATTTTAATGCCGCCTTCACCAATAAGGAAGCTGGTCCCCTATTCGGAAGATGCTAAGAGAAAAGGGAGAAAAGTATATCACCTTAATATCGGCCAGCCTGACATACCCACGCCTGATGTGGCCCTGGATGCACTCCGGAATATAAAACTGAACGTCATTGAGTACAGCCATTCGGCCGGGAATGAATCATACCGCCGTAAACTTGCCACATATTACACGAAGATCGGCATAAATATCGATCACACCCAGATGCTTATAACAACAGGAGGCTCGGAGGCAATCCTTTTTGCGCTGCTTACATGCCTTAATCCGGGTGACGAGATAATTACCCCTGAACCTTTCTATGCCAACTACAATGGTTTCGCCGTTACTGCCGGAATAAAAATCATTCCCGTCACATCAACCATTGAAAATGATTTCGCCCTTCCCCCGGTATCGGAAATTGAAAAGAAGATCTCTCCCAAAACAAAAGGGATAATCATCTGCAACCCGAACAATCCGACGGGTTATCTCTATTCCAGGGAGGAACTGCTTCAACTCAGGGATATTGTCGTTAAACATGATCTGTTTCTTTTTTCCGATGAAGCATACCGTGAATTCTGCTATGACGGAATAGAACATTTTTCAGCGATGAACCTTGAAGGCATTGAAAACAATGTTGTACTGGTTGATTCCATCTCAAAAAGGTACAGTGAGTGCGGCGTCAGGATCGGTGCACTTGTATCAAGGAATAAAGAGGTAATTTCTTCAGCCCTGAAATTTGCCCAGGCAAGGCTGTCGCCTCCCGGACTGGGACAGATTGCGGGTGAAGCATCAATCGACACTCCGGATGACTATTTCAGGGAGGTCAACAGGGAATATACCATGAGAAGGGACTTCATGGTGGATGAACTTAACAAGATACCCGGAGTATATTGTCCCAGGCCCAGGGGCGCATTTTACACTGTCGTGAAGCTTCCGGTAGATGATTCCGACAGGTTCGCCCAATGGCTGCTGGAGGATTTCGAATACCGTAACCAGACTGTGATGATAGCCCCGGCATCAGGATTTTATTCTACACCCGGTCTGGGCAAAAACGAAGTCAGAATAGCCTATGTCCTTAAGATAGAGGATCTTAAAAATGCCATGGAAACACTTGCCGAAGCATTAAAAGCGTACCCCGGAAGGAGGGGCTGAGAAGATGAACAACATACTTAGATGCATAGCAATCGATAACGAAACGCATGCCCAGGATATCATAGAGGAGTTCTGTTCAAAAGTATACTATCTTGACCTGGTAGGAAAATTCACCGATCCATTCAGGGCATACCAGATCCTTAATGAAAACAAGGTTGACCTCATTTTTCTTGATGTCAGGATGCCGCAGATTTCGGGCATTGAATTTCTGAACTCATTGTATAACCCCCCAATGGTTATCTTCACCACTGCATACAGGGAATATGCCCTCGAGGGCTTTGAATGCAATGCAGTCGATTATCTGATAAAGCCTTTCGCATTCGACCGTTTTTCAAAAGCGGTAAACAAGGCTTTTCAGCTACAGAAGCTTAAAAAGCCGGCTGACAGCTTCAAGGATGGAAATTCAACCCCTGAACACCGCTTTCTGATGGTAAAAGTTGAATACAGCACCATACGTGTTGATCTCAGGGAAATACTTTATATAGAGGGATTGAAGGATTATGTAAAGATACATTGCGGCACAAGGCTTTTACTCACCAAGACCACGATGAAAAACATTCTGGATAAGCTTCCTCCGGAAGTCTTTTTCAGGGTACACAAATCATATATCGTGGCAGTCGAAAAGATCGACATGATCGAGAACAGCAGGATAATCATAGGGAATCAGCGTATTCCTATCGGGGAATCCTTCAGGAGCTCTTTTTTCAGCCTTATTGGAAAAAACCTGGTCTGAGGGGTTACAGATACCTTCTCTTGATGAACCACAGGTCGCGAAGCGACAGGTCGATGTGAAGGGTTGCAAAATTCTCCCTGAAAAGATCTCTCTTCTTCACGCCGTTCTGTCCGAGTTCGAGAGATACGTTTACTGCACTGAGTACTCCCTTAAGCGGGATTCCTGTTCCTAAAGATACAGCGTAGTAATTGATCGGAGTATTGTTTATTATAAAATATGAGCCGCGGTATTCGGCACCCACCCGGTAGAGGAACATCCTGTTTGTCCCCTTGTTCGGACCAAAGGAAGGAAATTCAATTCCTGCCGAAATCCTGTCGCTGTTCCGCGACCGGATGCGTGAATTTTCAAATTCTATCCCTTCCCATACGCTCCGCTCAAAGTCCACACCCGCCTTAAAGAATTCCCGTTCAAAACCCAGTCCAATCCCGTAGTTCCTGGGAATCCTGTATTTATCGCTTCTTCCCTCAATCACTTCCATTTCGGTGTTGGTCTTGATGGTCATTACATTTTTGGCTTTAAGCTTTTTTGATTCGCCAAAAATCAGGCCTACGCTGAAATTATTATCCTTTATGGCAAACCTGTAATTGAGTCCGTAATTCAGATGAAAATTGGAAAGATATGTGACATCCTCGAGCAGGTAATAATAAGTTTCTGACAACTCCCTGTGGGTAACATTTCCGAAAAGATAGGATGCATTGATCCCGAGGGCAAGATTCTTTGTTAACTTGAATGAGGTGCTTAAAAAGGTCCGGTTAACTCCGCCTTCGCCTGAAAATGTCTTCGTATATTTTAAATTGCTCCCCTCAACATCTGCAACAGAATTTATGTTGTAGCCAATGGTACTGTATGGGGTAAATCCAAAACTTGTTGCCATCCAGGGAGTTATTCTGAATCCCATTACAACGTACTTGAAGTTGGCATCAATTGACGACTGGTTCTTTGTATTTGATGTATAAGACGTATACTTACCAAACAGTCCGATTTCAAATATTGAAAGCAGGCTGTCAAGTCCGCTGAATGAAGCAGGGTTACTGATATTAAGATATGTGGCAGACCTGAATGCAATTCCGGTTCCCCCCATTCCCTTGCTTGGACCAAGGCTGTTCCCCTCTATCAGCCCAAGGCCGAATATTGAATAGGGCGATGATGAACTCTGCGATCTGGCAAAACCGCAATGCAGGAAAACCAGAATTAAGATCAGACCCGAAATCCTTAACAGCTTGTGCATGGTTAAAATGATAAGAAATATACTTTAAGCTTCACCCTGGGTCTACCGTTTTCCAGGATGAGCCTGCTGAATGACGATCTAAGGTCATTCTGGCTTAGTCCGACAAGAAGGCCATGGTTGTAATCAAAATACCGGTCCGAAAGTTCCTCGAGGATATAAGGAGTTATATCAATTGTATAATATGTTTCCTCATTGAAGATCTCGTCGACTACCAGAGTGGACACGACTGCATCGCCGTTTGCATCAACAAGGAGGGAGTTCATCCTGTTTAGCCTGTCAGTCTCATAAAGATATAGTCTTTCAGGAAGGGCAACCTTTCGGTAACTGTCACTGACCGGTTCCAATACAAGCTCAGCCTTAAGGACTTTCCAGCGTTTTTCCATAAGGACATTCTGAACAGTCGGGAAACGTAACTTTGGCAATAACCCGGTCACTCCCTGCATATAGGCTTTGTTCCCCGATTCAGCACTCGGAATTTCATTTTCTCTTTCCCTGATACCATCAAGAGGGGAATTTGAGAAATCATGGATCAGACTATTGAACATGTATGTTGATTGTCCCATTCCTATTGAAATTGATGGAAGATCTTTCCTGTCAACGGGAAGTGCGGTATTTTCATGATAATATATCTTCAGAAGAATATGGGTTTCATCTGCGGTGAACCCGATTATTGCATTGCCCTGGTCACCCGTAGTAATTGCAAATCCTTTCAGGTAACTTAGAAACCAGTCGGAAGAAGATACTTCCTCTTCCCTGTTCTTAATAAGGTTGAACATCTCTTCACCAATCGCATTCAGAGGTATGCTGATTGTCGAATCACCTGAGCTGGGCTCGGGATAGAACATGATTGATCCCAGTGGTTCGGCCTGGTAATCAAAAGATGTATTGTTGTAAAGGAAATTGTTTGAAAAAGGCTTTATATCCTCAGTAACCCGGTGAACATTAAGGCTTAATAGAGATGTGGTATCCCCAAGGACAAATCCTGAATAGCTGAGAACAAGTGCTGCGGAATCATAAACCGCATCCTCGTCGATAGTCATAAAATTCTGATAATTGAAATTAAAGTAGGATGTGCATTCAATTTTACCGAATTCTTCATCCTGATAACGGCCCGCATAGGCAACGGAGACACCTGAAGTATAAAGGGAATCAAGCAATACGGTAGAGACATCGACTTTGAATGTGTCGACTACCGTAAGATGTGTCTGTGATTCAATAAAATTATCACCAATGGAAAACTCATTAATTTTGGTGCATGATACGGAAATTAGCACCGCTAATGGGAAAAAAACTGAAAAAAATGTAAAAAACCTTGTGAATGAATTCGTTCCCTTCTTTATCATACCCCGACAGATAACCTTCATTTATGATTCTGTTTATGCAAAAGAATATCAAAAGCCGGTCGGAACAAAGTAAAGTCTACAAACAAGGCAAAAGAGTAGACCTACAGGCACAATGTAAAGATTTCACAAAAATGACAACTACGATTTTTACAGCGTGTCACAGTATCCCGTACCAATATTCATCGATTACTAATACTATCTGGTCTACAATTTTATGGTTTATATCTACTAAGCTTTTTAATCAAGTATGCTTCGGATAGCTTTGTGTCCATTATTAACAAAAACAAGAAACCATGACATACGGTAAGATTAAGATTTGGATACAGGTTCTGGTTCTGATACTGGCCGTACCGGTATTTAATTCATGTGGAGAAGACGAAGAGGAGCTGGTTGGTAACTGGGTGGAATTATCAGATTTTGACGGAATTCCAAGAAGTGATGCTGTTGGTTTCGTTATAGGTTCAAAAGCTTATCTGGGAACAGGGTATACCGGAGAGGTCAGGATGGCTGATTTCTGGGAATATGATCCGGTGCGTAACACCTGGACACAGAAGGCCGAATTTCCCGGTGTGGCACGTAATGCCGCCATCGGTTTCGGGACAAGTACCAAAGGTTATATCGGTACCGGTTTTGACGGAAAAAACAAATACAACGATTTCTATGAGTATGATCCCGTACAGAACGCCTGGACAAGGAAAGCTGATTTCGCAGGGTCAGCAAGGTATGGAGCCGTTGCCATGGCAATTAACAACAAGGGATATGTAGGAACCGGATATGACGTTAACTACCTGAAGGATATCTGGCAGTATGATCCGGATACCGACACCTGGACACAGAAAACAAGTGTCGGCGGCAGCAAACGCAGGGATGCAGCAACTTTTGTAGTGAATAACAAGGGTTATATCGTTACCGGAATCGACAACGGAGAATATCAGAATGATCTGTGGGAATATGATCCTGCCACCGACCTCTGGACAAAAAAGAGATCCATAGCCAACGTATCCGATGAAGCTTACGATGATGAGTACGCAACCATAACCGGTATTAATAAAGCCGCTTTTTCAATTGGCGGAAAAGGATACCTTGCAACAGGCGGACAGACAACCGGATCAGAAGTATGGGAATACAACCCGTCTACCGACCTCTGGATACAGAAGACATCATTTGAAGGAAGCACCAGGGCTGATGCGGTTGGTTTTGCAATAGGCAACAGGGGTTATGTGACAACCGGCAAAAGCGGAACATACTACTTCGATGACATATGGGGATTTGACCCGGATGCCGTATTTGATGACAACGACTGATAAGAAAAAATTTTATATTGCCCTCTTCTCAGTGCTGATCAGCTTACTGATCTCATGTAACGGGAGAGGGCATTTTTATTCACTGAAAGTCATACGCAGCGGTGATGGCTGGGGCTACGAGATCAGAATCAATAACCGCCCCTACATACACCAGCCTTATATCCCTGCTGTTGAAGGCAATATGCCGTTCGGCGACAAAAAAACAGCCAGAAAGACAGGGCGGGTCGTTATTGAAAAGCTGAAAGACCATCAGCCTCCCGGTTTAACAAGGGAAGAAATTGATAAGATAATAAAGGAGAATTGAGCCTATTGCCTTATTCGTACAGCAGGTATTTTGCCCGTATCTTCTTAAACCCTGCCAGCTCATCCTGCCATGAGGCCCTGATCATTTCAGCACTCATTCCATTCTGAATCTGTTCCCTCAGGGTCGGGCCCGCAGCCAGCACATCAAAATAATCCGTAAAGAACTTGTCCTTTTCAGGAAAATCGCGGTACGCAGAAATGATCCAATCAAGATTAAGTGCAGGAGCAGGCACGATCTTGCCGGTTATTGCATCCCTCAGATCGACTCCATAGCATTTTATGCCCAGAAGCGGAGGGTTCTTGGCTCCCGGAAGGCTTCGGGGAGTAAAGCTGAAACCCCTGTCGGGAAGATGGGGAGAGCCGTAAACCTGGAACGGAAAATCGGTCCCTCTGCCAAGTGACAAATTCGTTCCTTCAAAAAAGCAGATTGAAGGATAAAGGTAGACCGATGTCTGGTTAGGCAGATTAGGCGATGGTTTTACAGGCAGCTCATAAAGGGTTTCATGGGTATAGTTTTTGCAGGGAATTACTGTAAGATCGCACCTGACACCATTTTTCAGCCAGCCTTCCCCGTTAAGCATCATTGCATACTCACCCACAGTCATCCCGTGCACAACAGGAACCGGATCCATTGAGACAAATGTCCGGTGCAGGGTATCAGCAACATTTCCGTCAACATAGAATCCGTTGGGATTGGGCCTGTCGAGAACAAGGCATCTGACGTTGTTCTCGGCACAGGCTTCAAGCACGTAATGCAAGGTTGAAATATATGTGTAAAACCTGGCACCTACATCCTGTATGTCGAATATAACTACCTCAAGTCCTTTAAGATCGCCGGGAGTCGGTTTCAGATGAGATCCGTAAAGGCTTATTAGCGGAATGCCCGTGGAAGGATCCCGGCCATCTTCAATCTTTTCGCCCGCATCGGCCAGGTCCCTGAACCCGTGCTCCGGAGCAAAAATAGCCTCCGGCCTGACGCCTCTGCCTATAAGGAAATCAACAAGATGCTCCTGTCCGGCCATCGATGTCTGGTTCGCCACAATAGCTATCTTTTTGCCGCTGATCAAATGAATGTATTCGTCAATCCTTAATGCGCCGGGTACAGGATCACCGCCTGCATCCCCGCATGAGCCGACTGACAAAACCGCAATCACAATCGAAACTATATATACAACCCTTTTCATCACGATTAGATTTGTTTCCGTAAATCTAATATTTTTTTGACTAACTGCCGGTTCATCCCTTAATAATACTATCACATTCAGATCCTTCCGGTACTGCTGCCTTTTAACCGGCAAATCCTGTCACCGGTATCTTCCTGTGTCTCAGTGATACCATAACCCTTCCCCTGCCCCTTCCCATTAGCAAAAAAAGGGAGGGGGGGAATCCTGCATATTATCCTTTTTTGATTCTCAGATGTTTGTCGGAGTTTTTATTAAATTTGAGGAGTTATTGAATCAATGAATTTCCCTTATTTCATAGCCAGAAGACTTATAAGCGGACGCCGTGAAGGCACATCATTCTCCCGGCCGATCAATATTATTGCCATCGTTGGCATTGCCTCAGGCCTGGCTGTAATGATACTTGCAGTATCGATCCTGACCGGATTCAAGCAGCAGATCAG
Organism: uncultured Rikenellaceae bacterium; assembly: GCA_964611835.1. Lineage (GTDB taxonomy): Bacteria > Bacteroidota > Bacteroidia > Bacteroidales > VadinHA17 > LD21. The sequence continues at coordinate 14,868 of CAZTDW010000059.1, forward strand.
GGATAAAATTGTAGGATTCGGCTCTCACATACAGATACTCAACTTTGATTCAAATATCTCATTCGAAACGGCCCCGATCAGCGACACCCAGGAATTTATACCGAAAATAAGAAATATTGACGGCATCAGGCATCTTCAGGTTTTCGCAACCAAAGCGGGAATTATCAAAACCGACAAGGAGATCCAGGGCGTGGTGCTTAAAGGAGTTGACAGCGATTTTGACTGGAGTTTTTTTAAAAGCAGCATCGTTGAAGGCAACACTTTTACCATTACCGATTCGGTACGCACAAACGATGTCATAATTTCAAAAAAGATCTCCGACCTGCTCAGACTAAAAACAGGCGATTCATTTGCCATGCATTTCATACAGGACCCTCCCCGAAGCAGAAAATTTACTATATGCGGAATATATGAGACCAGCCTGGAAGAGTTTGACAGGATGTACGTCTTCTGTGACATAGGTCACATTAAAAGGCTCAACGGATGGGGAGAAGATCAGGTAAGCGGATTTGAGATCTTCATTGACGATTTTGACAGGCTCGACCAGATGACAATGGCTGTAAGGGATGCAATAGGTTACAGGCTTGCCGAGGATGAGGAACATTTCAAGGTAACAAACATAAGGGTAAGATATCCGCAGATCTTCGACTGGCTCAATTTTCAGGACATGAACGTGATAATAATTATAACGCTCATGCTGATCGTGGCCGGATTCAACATGATCTCAGGGCTTCTTATACTTATCCTCGAAAAGACCAACATGATCGGCATTCTCAAAGCGCTGGGTTCGGAGAACAGGACCATCAGGAAGGTTTTTCTCTATCAGGCTGCATACCTTATCGGAAAAGGTCTTTTCTGGGGTAACATAATAGGCCTGGGGCTGGCTTTTCTTCAGTTCCGTACCGGCATAATAACACTTGACCCCTCATCATATTATATTAAAACCGTTCCGGTAAATCTCGATCTTATCCATATCCTGCTGCTCAATGCAGGTACCATGGCTGCCATCATCATGATGCTGCTTGTACCGTCACAGCTGATAAGCAGAATCACTCCCGTAAAGGCAATAAAATATGACTGATGCTGCTCCTAAAGCCGGTGGGTTTTTGCCGGCTGAAGTCGGTCAGCATTAAATACGGATCAGTCAGCGGCCCTGTCCGGTTGCTTTTTCTGATGAGTTAAAGGCATAATTGTTTTCCGGCACAATGTTCCGGTAATGATCATACCTCTCAAGAACTTCATTTACAAACGCGGCCGACTCTTTTCCCCTGAAGAACCCGCTTTTTACAATCGAGTCGTTGTAATATTTCGGATCGGACTTCTTCTGTAGCCATTCTTCAACATTATTTTCCCAGACCACCGGATTATAGCCGTATTTTCCGGCAAGCTTCATTGCATCCAGAATATGCCCCGGCCCCGCGTTATATGATGCCAGGATAAAACGTATCCTTTCCTGTTCATCGGGTATTTTCGGATCAAAGATCGAATGGAGCCAGTTTATGTACTTCGCACCCGCATAAATATTGTTCCGTGGCGAAGCTGTTATGTCTATCCCGAAATTTCTGCCTGTCTGGGGCATGATCTGCATCAGCCCGTACGCCCCGGCCCATGACCTTACATGAGGATCAAACCTCGATTCCTGGCAGATGAGGGAAGCCAGCAGACGCCAGTCCCAGCCTATCGTATCGCTGTAAATCTTTATTATGTCATCATATGGTGAGACCTTCCCGGTTGCAAGAGCAAAATAATCGCTTTTCATAATGGCTCCCGACCGTGAATTTCTGAAATACTTGGCATAAAGCAAAGCATATGTATTTGTTTTCCGGAAAGACACAATCCATTCATCAAGGGCGGCAAGGAGCTGATCGGAATGGGTCTTCCTTACTCCCCAGGAGATCCCGTGGACGGGGCCTAACGGTGTTTTGACATCGATATCGGGATAATACGTTGAGTTTACCGTTGCAACATCCTCATCGCACACCACCAGTTCCAGCTCCCCGTTCTCAACAAGCTGGATAAGCTCCTCCGATTCGAAAGGCATCTCCTTCACGGTAAATTTTATGCCAGTTTCCCTTGCCAGCGACTTCAGAAATGAGGCATGTGAAGAGTGTTCCTGGACGTGCAAGGTCTTACCTTTAAGGCCTGAGGGTTCCCTGACAAGGGTTTTTTCAACCTCTTCACCCGGCATTTTTTTCCAGCCGGAGGGTTTCTTCTGAACCAGAACGTGCCTCGTCTCGCTTATTGATTCCGTAAAACGGATCTCTCTCTTCCTCGAAGGGGTCACTGCAAGGTTCATAGCCAGAATATCGGCCTTTCCGGTGTGCAGCATATCAAAGGCTTTATCGATATGGTTCTCCGTAACGATTTCAATACTAACTCCCAGGTGCGCCGACAAGGCCTGAAGAAGCTCATACTGAAACCCCATCGGTTCACCCCTGTAAACAAAGTAGTTGGTGGAATTGAAATCTGTCAGAGCTATAAGTTTTCCTCTGGCCGTCATTGAATCCAGGTCAATGGATACCGTGTCTCTCTTATGCAAATTGCCTCTTTTCCCTGAACAGGAAGCAGCAAGTATAGCTGTTGTAATTATCAGAAAGGAAAAAATCCTTATCAAAGATCCTGTTTCTTTTACAGTCAAATGATCTCTATTTTGGTAAAGCGCAAAGATACGACAATTTTTCAATCGTCAATCATAGAAAGTCCAGGCTATTCCGTACCTGAACATCCTGATATTCTGAGGATAAAATGGCACCATATAGTATTCGTAACCCATCAGCCCCGAATTCACATGGTCGACCATCACAAAGATCCTGGTCCTTCTCAGCTTAATATTAAGAAAAACATTGATGAAGGGATAGTTGCCTGTCTGAACCTCGTCCTGCCGGTGGAATATTCCCGTGGCAGGAGTATAGGAATATGGATTGTACAGTGTGTGGTACGTCACATCGGCACCCAGCTGGGTATTCAATTCTCCATTGGTTTTTCTGAACCTGAATAGATGCTCAAAATATCCTGCCGATCTGACGGTTACAAGAGGAAGATCAAGGATCTCCGAATTACTGCTTTTCTGAATGAGCAGGTCGGTGGCAAGATGGAATTTCCATGCGCGAAGATCCTTTCTCAGATAGAGTGATGCTACCGAAAGGCCTCCCCCATGCTGTGAAGGAAGGGCCAGCGCATCGAAATCGGTATAGTTGTCAATGATTGCATAATTAAGCCTGATTTCAGTATTGCGTGCGGGATATGAGAATCCGCCGCCCAGATTTATCCTGAAAATCCTGTCAAAATTATTGCGCCATTCAAAATGGTTGCTTCCCCATCTCTCGTACCATATGGAGGGTGTAGAATTCGTCATACTTCCTTTAATGGTAAGGAGGGCTCTGCCCTTTTTAAATTCAAATGCCTTGTTAATGGTTCCGTCAAGTGAAAAATCACCAGCCCTGTAACCGCTCAGGAACAACTCGCCGGTAGCCACCCAGTTGAATTTGTCACCTATATTGTTATATAATCGCCCTGTAAGTACGTTGTTTGACTTTCTCCATCCGGCGGTATCGGCAGGAATGGTATCGATGTGCGTAGGAATTATCTGGCTGTACCCGAACATTTCATTCCGCAAACCCGCTCCTCCCCCAAGCCTGAATTTGCGGGTGGTGTCGGTGACAAAATCAAACCTTACTGTATTCTTTATGCTTCTTGTGAAAAGCGAATCAAAGGTTACATCAGGGCTGATGTAAATTGAATCGTAAAAACCTGTACCGGGTGAATTGTCGGAATATGTCCTGCGGTTGTTGTCAAGGACCAGGATATGCGAGAATGTTCCGCTGAGCCTGAAAGGTTTTTTTACCGTTCCGGCAGAGTCGGCAACAGGCATCCGGACCTTCCCGGGAGTATACTTGTTGACAAGCATCAGGTTCCAGTTCTTCAGATAACTCTTTGCTTCATTCAATCCTCCAAGGGATACAGATACATCCCTGGTCTCATATTCCTGAAGCTGTTCAGGCATATTTATTCCCCCGTTCTCTCCGGCTCTGAGGTTATTCAGCCCCCATGCAAAATACATCTTGTATTTGTCTCCCCTGTATGAAGAGAAAAGCGTGAAATCCTTGACATCGGAATGCTGGTAACTGTACTGGCCGAGACTATTGATTATCTTGTAGTCAAGCCCGAAATTCAGCAACCTGTTCACATTCTGCGAATGCCTCACCCTGAATGTCTGCTCAGCCTTTTCCCTTGCACCCCCAAAGGTCCATACAAGTTCCGTGAATGGCCTCTGGGTATTCATGAATATGTAATTTTCCGGCTGATAAACAAAAGGATAATAATTGGCGAGGAGGAATTTATCTGGATCTGTAACCCTGTCGAAAAAGCTGATCTGATAAAAAGGCAGGCCATAATTCCCAAGGGTTGCATTTACAGGAGAATACCAGTCGGCATGGCGGTAACGGTTAAAAAGCGAAAAAACAGTGTCGAAAGGGATGCTGACCTCCCCGGTGAAATCAGGAGTAAGGTTCCACTGTGTAAGTATCCTGGGTTTCAGGGTATCCTTTTCCTGGGCAAAAAGTGTTGCCGAGAACAAAAAAATCAACCCGGTAAGGAGTGTCTTTTGCAT
>CAZTDW010000060.1:0-888 GCA_964611835.1 uncultured Rikenellaceae bacterium
AGGATAGAATTATCTGATAAAACCGGTAAACTCAGATTAACAAAAAAGGAAGACACCTGGATACTTAATGACGGGTCGGAGGTAAGAAAAAGCAGTATCGCTTTTATCAATCAGATCCTTTCGGGAATAGAGATCAAATCCCCTGTTTCCCCTGACCTCTTCATGGCTGAGATCACCGGAAAAGGGATAGAGCCGGTGAAAGTCAGGATTTTCGAAAACCGTAAGTTGCTGAATTCCTTCTATGTCTATAAGACACAATCGAATATATACGGTAACATAATGAAGAGAAAGGAAAGGTCGAAACCATTTATTGTATATCTTCCGGGTTATGAAACAAACATAGGATCCGTATTCACAGTCAATGAGCTTTACTGGAAGCCTTTTACGGTTTTTAATCTTTTACCCTCTGAAATCACTTCTGTTAAATTCGAAAACCTGGCTGATACAGGTTCTTCATTTGCGATCAGGAACATTGACGGCAGGTTTGTCCTTTCGGATCCGGAAAGCGAGCTTTCAGGCTGGGACACATCAAGGGTAATTCGTTATCTTTCATATTTCGTTTATGTTCCGTTTGAATCTTGGGAGTTTGAAATGGAGCCTTCTGAAATGGAAAATCTCAGGACTTCCGATCCCCTTTACATTATCTCTGTAACCAACACTGCCGGGGAACATATACGACTTATGATGTGGGAGCGGGTCCTTTCTGCCCATGGTGAAAAGAAAAAGGATACCGACAGGCTGTGGGCAAAAACAGATTCAAGCTCCGGGATATTCATAATCAGATATATGGATATTGACCCTTTGCTTAAAAAGAGGTCTTATTTCTTCCCCTGAAAATATTTTATTTGAGTTTTAAAATATTCTATTTATTTTATTATATATTAATAA
>CAZTDW010000060.1:898-19359 GCA_964611835.1 uncultured Rikenellaceae bacterium
TTGTAATATTGATAGTTTGGAATTATTAACTAATGTTGCTATAAATCACTTAATTACAGTGATATAAATTTTATTCTGCCAGGTTGTTTAAATTAAAACTCCATATAAAATGAAATTTGTTGTATCCAGTACAGATCTCCTTGGTCATTTGCAGGCGATAAGCAGGGTAATAAGTTCGAAGAACACACTTCCCATCCTTGACAATTTCCTTTTCAACCTTTCAGGGAATGATCTTGAAATTACGGCATCCGATCTTGAATCAACGCTAATTACGAAAATGAAGCTTGAGAATGCTTCGGGAGACGGTATCATTGCACTGCCGGCCAGGATCCTGCTTGATACTCTCAGGGAGTTCCCCGTTCAGCCGCTTGCCTTTGACATAAGTATGGATACAATGGCTGTTGTCATCACTTCCGAGAATGGAAAGTTCAATGTCGTGGGTCAGAATGGAATTGATTTTCCTGCCCTGCCAACCATAAGAAAGGAGAAAAAATTTTCATTTCAGATCAATGCAGATGTCCTTCTGGCAGGAATAAACAGGACCCTGTTCGCAACTGCTGACGATGAATTGCGTCCTGTTATGGGAGGGATATTCGTCGAAGCCTCTGCCGACAGGATAACCTTTGTTGCATCAGATGCCCACAAACTGGTCAGGTATCAGCGAACCGACGCCCAGGCGGACGATAATGCCTCATTCATCCTGCCCAAAAAGCCGGCTTCCCTTCTGAAGAATATCCTTCCAAAAGAGGAGGGCTCCGTAACTGTGGAATTTGATGATAAAAATGCATTTTTCAATCTGAATGACTATAGGGTAGTATGCCGTCTGGTTGAAGGTAATTATCCTAACTACAGCTCGGTTATACCCAAAAACAATCCGAGAAAAATTACCATCGACAGGGTGGAATTCTACAATACCCTCAAGAGAGTGTCAGTCTTTTCAAACCAGGCCAGCAACCTTGTCAAGCTTCAGCTTAAAGGAAACCAGGTGACGGTTTCAGCCCAGGATATTGATTTCTCAATCTCTGCATACGAAAAGATCAAATGCCAGTATGAGGGGGATGAAATTGAAATCGGCTTCAAATCAGTATTCCTGCTGGAAATTCTGGCAAATATCTCCTCACAGGATGTGATGATTGAGCTTGCAGATCCAACAAGGGCGGGACTGTTCCTTCCAGTGGAGGCCGATAATGAGTCGGAAGATCTCCTTATGCTTCTTATGCCAATGATGATAAATGCCTGATAATTGGAACTGAATCTTAGGCGGCCCCTGGCTTTTATTGATATCGAAACTACCGGAATAAATGTTTCGTCTGACCGTATTGTGGAAATATCCATCCTCAAAATTGACCCAAACGGAAAAGAAGAGTGGATCAGTTTGAGGATCAATCCTGAAATGCCGATTCCGGAGAAGTCGACAGCCATACACGGAATAACCGATAAAGATGTTGCTGAATCCCCGACCTTCAGGGAAGTGGCAAAAAAGCTCGCCGCCTTTCTCGAAGGATGTGATCTTGCAGGTTACAACGCCATTAAATTTGATATTCCGGTCCTTGCAGAGGAGTTCCTGAGGATCAACACCGACTTCAATTTCAGAAAAAGGAAATATGTCGACGTGCAGGTGATATTTCACAAGAAAGAACAGCGGACACTATCGGCAGCATACCAGTTCTACTGCAGGAAAGATCTTCATAATGCCCATTCCTCAAAAGCCGATACCCAGGCAACATACGAGGTACTTAAAGCACAGCTCGACAGATACAATGATCTGGATAACGATGTTGAGAAACTTGCCGAATTCAGCTCTTTTCACAACATTGCCGATTTTGCGGGAAGGATAGTTTTTGATGACAACGGGGTTGAGATCTTTAACTTTGGCAAACATAAAGGCAAGCCTGTTGAAGAGGTCTTCAGGGAAGAACCTTCATATTATTCATGGATGATGAACGGAGATTTCCCTCTGTATACAAAAAAGGTTCTTACAGAAATCAAGCTCCGGTCCTTTGGGAAAGGAAATCTTTAGGCTGTACCACAAATCCTGACCGGCGGAATTATCCATGAAGTACATAGGTTTGAAAGGGAAGTTTTATGAACTTAAAGCTGCGGCTTGCTGAAAATTGAAAATTAGTACCGGAGGATGAAAATAATATGTATCGGACTTAACTACAGGAGTCATGCCATTGAAATGGGCCGGCCTTTTCCGGCAGAACCGGTTGTTTTTCTCAAACCCGACTCCGCTCTCCTCAAAAAAAACAAACCCTTCTTTCTGCCTGATTTTTCAAATGACGTACAATATGAGGTGGAGGTGGTTGTCAAAATATCTAAGCTTGGCAAAGGCATCTCTCCTGAATTTGCACACCGCTATTACGATGAAATTACAGCCGGGATCGACATCACTGCGCGAGACCTGCAAACCAGGATGTCAAGGGAAAGGCTTCCATGGGAGATTTCCAAATCTTTCGACGGATCAGCACCGGTAGGTGAATTCATCCCTGTAAGCAGTGCAGGGGATATAAATAACCTGGATTTCCGACTTGAAATAAACAGTAAGATCGTTCAGAAAAGCAACACAAGCGATTTGATTTTCGGAATAGACAAGATAATCTCATTTGTATCAAAGTTCTTTACTCTCAAGACCGGAGATCTGATATTTACAGGAACTCCGTCGGGCGTTGGCCCCCTAAGGAAAAATGATAACCTGGTAGCCTATATTGGTGACAAGCCCGTTCTTGATTTTATGATAAGATAGGTACATTATTACACTGTGAAGCGCAGGTAGATTCAACAGATTTATTGGAAGATCAAAACAGGATCTTAATCAGAGATTTAATTGAACCAATAAGAAAGCTTGACAACTATACCCCTGTTCTTAACCCTGTAATCTGTGGGAAATGAATTTTCCGTGTACACTATGAACAGGTCTGAAACGGGAGCGAACCGCCACTGAAACCTGAAATTGAGATTAAGGTTATCGATCTGGTTGTTATACTGGATGAAGCTTGTAAAGAATAGCTTGTCGGTAAAAGTAAAGTCAAACCTCGGACCTATGAGAAACAGTTTTGCACTATTGTAAGGTTCAGGAAGTATGATGTTATTATAGGTGGTGACAATTGACAGGCTGCCGTACGGCTGGACCCTGTAAAATAATTTACCATCAAGAGTAAGCCTTGTACCGGTATAATACCCGCCGTACCTTCCCGATAATTCAAAATTAAGAAGTCTGCGCACATCTGAAGTGAAACTTGCACCGACCTCATTCCATGTGAATTCATCGTTGGCATTAAACATAAATCCTCCTGTATTTGTAGGATCAAAGGGGGCATCAAGCTTTACATAGGAATTTTCAAACTCAATGGAGAAGATGTTTCTGTTAAGCCATTCAATACTGTATGATATTTCAGTTTCCCTGTCTGTAAGGGAAAATGATCCTGAGGGATTAAAGTACATGTCAGATTCGATCCCCGGTCCGTGGTTGGCCACGGAGCTTGAATTAGGAAAGAATTTGTAGCCTATTTTGGGAGCAATCTGATAATACCCCCTTCTTCTGACGAATCCTGTTTCTGCATTAAAATCCTTACCTACAACGATCTGGTTGAGGGATGCTGATAGATACTGGGATGAATATTTTAAGTTTGCAGCCATGGCAGCATCATCGAAACTGGTTCCCTCATGTATATCATGGTGATAGAATGCTTTGCCCGTCCACTTATTGTCGGGGCTCGATAGATTATACTCAAGTCCGCCGATCCGGTTGAACCGGCTGGTTCCGTTTTCCTCATTTGTCCCTCCGGTTACCTCCTTGTTGACAAGGAAGGCAGAAATGCTTGAACGGCTGAAAACCTGTCTCTGCAGGGCTGCTACCATATAATTTGAGGCATAAATTGAATCTTTGGTACCTGTCTGGATGTCCATCACACCTATCCTCCAGTTCTTACCCAGTTTGCCGCTAAGCCTGGCGCCGGCTCTTACCGGATTGTCAAGCCCTATCCTTCTTGAGAAGAACGGCCTTACGGTTTCGGTTCCAAGGCTTGCAAACAGATCGCTGTTCTCAAGGTAAAACTGACGTTTTTCCGGGAAAAACAATTCATAACGGTCCAGATTGGTCTGCTGTGCATCGACTTCAACCTGTGAATAGTCGGGATTTATTGTAAGGTCCAGGTTTAGTGATGTTGAGATTATGGCTTTGGCATCAACTCCGCCCGAAGGGACGAAGTTGAAATCCTTGCCTGCCAGTTTATCCTGGGTGCTTTTTGCCGAAACATACGGGATCAGGGAGAACCGCAGTCCGGATTTGGGCAGAGGCTTATCCCAGACAAGCGTTCCGGTATATGCAAGGGTTGCAGTGGCAAACTGTCTGGGCATGGGTGCCCAGCTTGATTTCTCATTCGATTTGAGGTCCTGTCTGCTGAAGTTTATGCCCCATTCAGGAGTGCCTCCATGGTATCTCATACTGCGGAAGGGTATGGCAAACTCAGCCACCCACCTGTCATCATAGTTCTTTACAGCTGACCTCCATTTGATATCCCAGTTCAGGTTCACGGTCCCCCCGTCTGCCTGAACTCCGTCCCACTGCGCACCTGCAGGTGAGATCCCAAATGCAAAACCATTTGTCTGGTCGTTGAAAGTGTCGATAAAAGCAATGAAATTGTCATTCTTTCCGAAGTTGAAATCGCGCCTCAGAGATTCTACAGGACGCTTCCCCGGAAGGGGATCAAGACAGATGATCCCCATGTAAAGGGTGGTTGGAGTATATGTGAGTTTAACTTCAGTCTGGGCAATGGCAAAACCGGTATCGGTGGGTAAAACCCTTTGCAGATGTCCGGCTTTTTCAGCAGCCTGCCATACATCTTCATCCAGAAGGCCATCAATTGTAACTGGTTCTGAGGTTTCCTTTATATGGATCCTGTAATTTTCCCTGTTTATCCCTTTTATCTGCGAATAGATAGTTATATTGCCGCAAAAAATAAAAATAACTGCAAAAACAAAAACCAAATACCTGGACATACTAAGAAAAAATTGAAGGCTGCAATTTAATTTGATTGTCCGTATTCAAGGTTGTCATTAACGTCTTTTAACTAAAAAAATCGAAAAGTTGGTTTTATTTTCTATTTTTAGCCTTAAAATATAAAATTATGCAGATAAATATTAGTGACGACTCACTGGAACTGGGTGCAAAAGCGGCAAAATATATTTCAGCCAGACTTAATGGAATCATTGCTAAAAATGGAGAAGCCAGAATCGTAGTATCGACAGGGAGTTCACAGTTTGAAATGTTTGAGGCACTCATTAAGGAGAATATCGACTGGACAAAGATAGAGGTATTTCACCTTGACGAGTATATAGGACTGCCCGTAACACATATTGCCAGTTTCAGGAAATATCTTTATGAGCGGTTTATAAATCATGTTCCTGTCAGGAAGTTCCATGGTGTGGATGTTGAAGGAGATATTGAGGAAAGGATTGATAAGCTTTCCGGCGAATTAAGAAAAAAGCCCATTGATCTTGGAATGATAGGTATAGGTGTTAATGGCCACATTGCATTCAACGATCCGCCTGCAGATTTTGATACTCATGATGCTTATATTGTCGTAAAACTGGATGATCAGTGCAAACTTCAGCAGGTAAATGAGGGATGGTTCGGTACGGTTGAGGATGTACCTGAAAAAGCTGTATCAATGAGTGTCTGGCAGATTATGCAGTGCAAATCAATAGTGTCGGTTGTCCCTCATCAGGTGAAAGCTGATGCAGTTTACAAAACCTTTACAAGCAGGCTTACAAATATAGTGCCTGCCACGATGCTTAAGGAGCACAGGGATTTCAATATCTTTCTGGACAGGAACTCCGCCTCAAAACTTATCGCTTTTTAATTATCAATATCAATCCCTTTATGTCAGGAATAAGTTTTGTAGAGGCTCTTCATTACCATACGGATGAAAATGTCAGGATTGAATTCAGCGACGGTTATATCAGCAGGATCATCCCCCTTGGCGAAACGGCAGGGAAAAAAAGCAGCATAATTGTTGCACCCGGACTGATAGATAATCAGGTAAATGGTTATGTAGGTGTTGATTTTTCTGAGGATGGTCTCACTCCTGAGCTGATGGAGAAGGTTGTAGAAGCAATACGGCGTGATGGAATAACCTCCTTTCTGCCTACCTTTATTACAAACAGCCACGAGAATCTTTTAAGGAATTTCAGGCTTGCCGGCTCGACTCTGAAAAATGTCAATATCGGCGACTCGGTTCCCGGATTTCATCTTGAAGGTCCATATATTTCTCCTGAGTACGGATACTATGGAACCCATCCATCAGAGTTCGTAAGAAAAGCTGACTGGGATGAATTTATGATTTACCAGGAGGCTGCCGGGGGAAATATTATCCAGGTTACGGTTGCTCCCGAAGTTGAAGGTACTATAGGGTTTATCGAGAAATGTTCAAAAAACGGGATCGTTGTTTCAATCGGACACTCTAATGCTTCAGCAGAGATAATTAATATGGCAGTGGATAAAGGTGCCAGATTATCCACCCACCTCGGCAACGGACTGGCCAATATGATTGACCGTCACCGGAATGCAATATGGCCACAGCTGGCCAATGATCATTTAATGCCTTCCATTATCGCCGACGGCCATCACCTGCTTCCGGAAGAAGTAAAGGTATTTTTCCGGGTCAAAGGCCCTGACAATATTTTCCTTACATCCGATGTAAGTCCGCTGAGCGGAATGCCTCCGGGTAAATATACATACCTGGGAAGTGAAGTTATTTATACGCCTGACGGATTCCTGAGGAATTCGAAGATGAATTGTCTTGCAGGTGCTTCTCTTACAATCAAAAGGGGAGTGGAAAACATGATGGCTTTTACCGGCTGTTCATTGTCGGTTGCATTAAATATGGCATCGGGAAACGTTTCCAAAGCATGTTTGCTGAACGACAGGGGCACAATTGAAACAGGTAAGCGGGCCGATCTGATACTTTTTAAACTGGATCATGGCAGAATATCCATTATAAATACTATTGTGAAAGGCAGGATCGCATTTACCAACAGAACTTTACCAAAAAGCTGATCATCATGAGCACACTTGACTATATTGTACTGTTCGGGTACTTCATTTTAATAACCTCCTTTGGTATCTGGATATCGAGGAAGATACAAACCAGTGACAGCTATTTCAGGGGAGGCAGGAAGTTTAAGTGGTATATCATGATAGGGCAGGCATTTGGGGTAGGTACCCATGCTGAAATGCCTGTTGCCCAGACCGGAGCGACCTTCAGCAGTGGATTTGCAACTATATGGTACCAGTGGAAGAACATGCTCATAACTCCTTTCTACTGGCTTATCGCTCCTTTTTACAGAAGAAGTGAACGTACCACGGTTGGTGAGATTGTTGAAGACAGATACGGCAGTTCAATCGGACTTGTTTATACGGTCTTTGCAATATTGTTCTTTGTTTTTAACATGGGAGTGATGCTTCAGGGGGCGGCAAAAGTTATATCAGTTGCCTCCGGAAATCTAATATCTCCCAACCTTGTTGTCATTGCCATGACAGTGGCTTTTATCCTTTATAGCTTCATCGGAGGACTAATCGCTTCCGCATACACGGATTTTATCCAGTCATTTCTTATAATAACCCTTTCCATTATCCTTATTCCTCTCGGACTGAAGGAAATTGGCGGATTCGGTTATATGAGGTCGGTTTTGCCCGAACACCATTTCGATGTTTTCAACTCGGCAAGCGGCATTGATACATTCACCATTCTTATGCTGGCCATAAACGGGATTGTAGGAATAACTGCCCAGCCGCATATGATATCAATGTGCGCAACCGGAAATACCGAGAGGGCTGGCAGAATAGGACAAACCTTCGGATCAATGGTTAAAAGGCTTGTTACAATAGGCTGGGCGCTCACAGGCCTGGTCGTTGCTGCCCTCGCAATTAAGAACAATAAAACCCTGCCAGATCCTGAAATGGCTTTCGGATATGCCTGCGGAGAACTTCTCGTCCCCGGACTGGTAGGGCTGATGCTTTCCGCAATCGTTGCAGCAAACATGTCTGCCTGTTCAAATTTCATGGTAAATACAGGCGCCCTTTTTACAAAAAACCTGTTCCGCAAATATATCAGGCCGGATGCTTCCGACCATGACCTTCTGTGGATGGGCCGTTACTCAGGCCTTGCACTGGCTTTTCTGGCCGTGTTGTTTGCTCTCTCCATAAAAAATGTCCTCCATGCCTTCCTGTTTACTGAAACCCTGGCTGCATTTATGGGAATCATGTTCCTTGGAGGACTTATCTGGAAAAGGGCTAACCGGTATGGTGCCGGAGCTGCAATAATATCTTCATTGATAGTCTACTATGTGGCAAACGTACTCTATACGGGAAACCTGCAGATGGTTTATATCTGGAAACCGGCCCCGTTCGGCTTTGCAATGCTGACAGGCTTTTTTATGTTCTGGCTGGTCAGCATCCTTACCCGGCCGGAAGAAAAGGAAAAGATCGAAATGTTCTTCGACAATATGAGAAGAAAATCGGACGCGAATTATACGGATCCCAACGGGATGAAACCTCTTGGTGAGGAAAGTGGCGAGGATCTCCTGCTGCTTGACCTTCCGGGATGGAAAAGAAAGGAACGCTGGAGAAACTTTTTCAAAAGGTATAGAGAGGACCTGATCGGGTTCCTACTTTCCTGGATTGTTGTCGGCCTTCTTATTCTTCTTGCCTGGGCAATACTCCAGATCTGAACATCAGGATCAGGTTCCTGAAAAAGATGCCGTGAAGCTGAGTTTATGAATGATCAATCCGCCATGATCTGATTATGATTTGATTTTAGATCTGTTTATTGTATATTTACAATTAAATAAATCAAAGAGACATGGGAAATTTCGGAGTCACAGAAATAGTTCTTATAATCCTCGTGATTGTTCTCCTGTTTGGAGGACGTAAAATTCCTGAACTGATGAAGGGAATAGGACAGGGAATGAAAGAATTTAAAAAGGCAAAATCAGGATCTTCAGAAGAGGAGAAGGAAAAATAACCATCAGTGAAATATTCCATTTGGCCTGCTTCACATTTCCCCCTTTACCCGGCAATAAATTGCTATAATAATTTTTTTATCCGGAGTAATCCTTATGCAGTTTGTCCCGGGAGTATCTGAAGGCAAATCCATAAAACGATATGCGATCCGTCACTGAAAAGCATTCTGCCAGTGCAGGCAATGAATTTCGAAGATCATAAAATCATAATAAGCAGATGATAAGCAGAAGGAAATTCTTCAGAAACACCGCTTTGTCTTCAGCAGGGCTGATTATCGGCAAGAACATGACTGCAATGGCCGGCACTGGAAAAAGCTCCGCCATTAACTATGATATAATGAAAGAGGTCATGAAGTTCAGGAAGATCAACGCGCATGAACACGTTTACCTCGGCTCAGAGCCTTCGGTTCTCATTGATGCCGCCGATCGCCTCGGAATGGAAAAGCTTGTCGTGTCATTGCCTGTTTCCTTTGAAGACCGGGTTCTGGTCACTCCCGACAGGTTCAGGGAGTGCAATGACAAGGTGCTGAAAGCAATGAAACTTTACCCCGGCAGGATTTTAGGTCAGTTTTACATAAATCCTTTTTATCAGAAAGAATCCCTTGAAGAGATTGACAGATGCGTCGACATGGGAATGATTGCAATGAAAGGTTATTTTCAGGTAAAGGTCAATGATCCATTGTATTTTCCTGTTATTGAAAAACTTGCTGATCTCAAAATGATCATCCTCATGCATTCGCATTGCGGAATTGGCATTGGCGGACAAAGGACCAAATACGGTAATATCCAGGCTAATGCTTCAACACCTGATGATTTTGCTGAGGCTGCAAAGAGATATCCTGAGGCCGTTTTTCAATATGCCCATACCGGCGGAGGAGGAGACTGGGAATATGCCTGCAAGGCTCTGAAGGATTATCCGAATGTTTATGTCGACACATCGGGCAGCAATAATGAAAGCGGAATAATTGAATTTGCAATGAATTACCTTGGTGAAGACCGGCTCTTTTTCGGTACCGACGGTTCATACTACCAGGGAGTGGGAGTGGTCCTGGCGGCAAAAATAAGTGATGACCAGAGGAAAAAGATCTTCTTTGACAACTTTAACGGAATTCTTAAAAGATCGGGAAACCATGTTAATTGATGTAAGCGCAAATATTGGACACTGGCCATTCAGACAAACAGGGTTGAGGACCTGCGAAGAACTGCTCGGAAACATGGACAGATATGGGGTTGAAATATCCGTGATCTCAAACATGAACGGTATTTTCTATAAAGATTCACATGCTGCCAACGAGGAACTGAACAGAGAGATACTGTCTGAAAAGCGTTTCAGAAACCGTTTTATTCCTTTCGCTGTCCTTAATCCCCTCTATGCAGGATGGAAAAATGACCTTCTTACCTGCAGCCGGAAGCTTGGATTCAGGGGACTAAGATTATATCCGCAATACCATGATTATGAAATAACAGATCCGGCCTGTATTGATATGGTAAAATGTGCAAGGGATGAAGGACTGATCATTGCACTGACTATACGCATGGTCGACAGCAGACTGCGGTCCTGGATGGATCTCAGTACCGAGTGGACCCTGAAAAACATCATCCCATTGATCAGGGAGGTTCCCGATGCCAGATACCTTATACTTAACGTCTCGGGAGGAATGATTCTGAATGATGAAGACACAGCCCTCGTAAAAAGAACTGATTTGGTTTTCGATACCTCCGGAAGGAATGTATCCGACCTTGGAAGCCTGCTGAAAAAATACGGCAGGGAGAGATTTGCTTTCGGAACCCATTCTCCTATGCTCGATTATCTTACCGGATTGCTTAGAATAGAGTCCCTCAGGGCAGGCGAGGCTGATGAGGCAACAAAGGAAATGCTGAGATCGGGCAATGCAAAAAGGCTGCTGGGTATTTAATATTCCTTTTTGCAAAAAGATTATAAAATCATCCTTTATACAAATAATAGGAAGAGATATTTCTGAAGAATGGCTGTTTACCAAAAATCCCGGGCAGTCATACGACCTTTAAAATCAAAATTATTTACAATGAAAAGAATCGTTATCGTTAATCTAGCAGCGACCTGTTTTTTGATTATTATCTTCCTTTTTAATCCCTCCTCCATGCAGGCGCAGGAAGAAAATCTGAATGTGCTTGAGCGTTGGACGGAATGGTCGGATCCGGAAAATATGCTCATCCATCATCTTAACGACCATGCTTTCAGATACCTTGACAGCCGCGACGACCTGATTGAATCACTCAGAACAAAAGAGGACTGGATCAGCCGGCAAAGAGAAGTAAAGGACAAGCTTTCTGAAATAGTGGGTCCGTTTCCTGAAAGAACACCGCTAAATGCGAAAATAACCGGAGTGGTGAAAAAGACCGGATACAGGATTGAGAAGCTTGTTTATGAATCAATGCCGGGATTCCATGTAACCGGATGCCTTTACATTCCTGATGGTGTCAAGGGCAAAAGGCCGGCAATACTGAATGTGATCGGGCACACTGATATTTCCTTCAGGGGTGAGATCTATCAGAACCTTATCCTACATCTTGTTCAGAAGGGCTTTATAGTTCTGGTTATTGATCCGGTTGGCCAGGGGGAACGATTCCAGTATTTTGACCCTGACAGGAAGATACCCATATTCGGCCCGGGTGTTGCTGAGCATTCCTATTTTGGCAATCAGTGCTTTCTTTCAGGAGTCTCGCCCGCCAGGTATTTCATCTGGGATGGGATACGAGGCATCGACTATCTGGTTTCCAGAAAAGAGGTAGATCCCACACGCATAGGAGTAACCGGACTTTCAGGAGGCGGCACGATCACAGCCTATATCTCTGCATTTGACGAAAGAGTAAAAGCTTCAGCTCCGTCATGCTATATAACCGGCTTCAGAAGGCTCCTTGAATCAATAGGGGCCCAGGATGCAGAGCAGAACTTCTTTCATGGAATCAAGTCCGGCATCACTCACGCCGACCTTATAGAGGTGAGAGCGCCCAAGCCTACCCTCATAGTTTCTACTACAAGGGATTTTTTCAGCATCCAGGGAGCCCGTGAATCTTTTGCCGAAGCACAGAAAGCCTTCGATGCTTTTGGGCTGAGTGAAAACCTGTCAATGACAGAGGATCATTATGGTCATGGATTTACCCCAAAGAACAATGAAGCAACATGTGCATTCTTTCAGAAATACCTCGATCTGCCCGGCAGCCCCGTCCCCGGAGAAATCATAACACTGGATCCGGCTGAGCTTAAAGTGACCCCTACCGGCCAGATATCCACATCATATCAAGGCGAAACGGTATTCAGCCTTAACGCCGGAGAAGCTGAAAAACTGTTTGCAGATCTTGAAAATTCACGTAATGATACTGAAAAGCATCTTGCAGGCGTAAAAAATTATGCCGGCCTGCTTTCCGGTTACAGCCGCCAGACTGAAAAACCTTCATCTGTCTACAGGGGAACCTGGCAGAGAAACGGATATTCAGTGGAAATGTATGCGCTCCAGGGAAATGGAAATTATGTAATTCCGTTGCTGCTATTCGTTCCTGACGGAAATGGCAGATATCCCGCAGTGATCTATCTTAATCCAAAAGGAAAAAAGGCCGATTCGGGACCTGGAGGAACAATTGAACAGATTGTTAAAAAAGGTTACGTGGTTGCCGCTGCCGACCTGCTTGGCAGCGGAGAAGTTGCACCCGATGAATCGTTTTTCAATGCTTCATATTTCGTTTCAGTACTGACAGGCAAAACTCTTACCGGTACCGGTGCTGAGGACATTGATATTGTTGTTAATTTTTTAACAGCCCGGACCGATGTTGACAAGGATAAAATTTCCTCAGTTGCATATGATGAACTGTCACCGGTTCTTTTGCATGCTGCCGTATTCAATTCCGCGATCAGCTCAACTGTACTTATCGGACCTCCGGTTTCGTACAAGGCAATTATCATGAACAGATTTTATGACAGGAAGCTTGCAGCCTATACCGTTCCCGGAGCAGTCAAACATTATGATCTGCCGGATCTCCTGAGTTGCATTGCACCCCGGAAAGTGGTGATGGCCGGCATCAGGGACCAGATGGGTAAGTCTGCAGAAAAAGAACTGGTTGATAATGAGCTGACTTATCCGGTTAAGGTCTATTCAATGAAGGGTAAATCAGATAACCTGAGAATCTTACCTTCAGGGGATGATATCCTTTCAGTGATTGACTGGTGCTTTTTGAAATGAATTAACGGTAAGCCCGGGAAATGATCATGTGAGTCATTGAAACTGTCTCTGAAGTCCTTTGCTTACCATTGTGTTACTTTTGACTCCAACTTGGGTTTAAACATAAAAAGTTGAACCACAAAGGATAAATAAGGTAGTCACAAAGGGCTCAAAGTAAAAAACAACAAATTTATTGCTTTTAATACAGCTTCTTTTTTTAACCGGTAGCATTTCCCTTTATCAGTCTGTTGCTTTGAACCCGGGAGCTCTTCTGTGTTTTGTGGCCTGCTCATAGCTGTAGGCAATTTCAATTAGAACGGGTTCACTCCATGCCCTTCCGAAAAAAGAAATTCCGACAGGAAGTCCGCTAACGTAACCCATTGGTACTGTTATTGATGGGTATCCGGCAATTGCTGCCGGTGATGAACTTGACCCCGTAAAATGATCTCCCAGGATCAGATCGGTTTTCCATGCAGGTGACCCAGTTGGTGCAATAAGGGCATCCAAATTGTTTTTATCCATAATCCTGTCAATACCCTCTTCCCTTGTGGCTTTCAGCATCTTCTTAAGGGCATTCCTGTACCCCTCGGAGTTGAGATCCCCTTTTTTATCCGCGGTGACCAGGATCTCCTGGTTGAAATACCTGAGTTCAACACTATCCCGTTTATTGAATTCGATAAGCTCTGTCAGATTTTTCACGCGGCTTTTATCCCCGAGCCCTGCCAGATACTTATTCAGACCGTCTTTGAACTCATAAAGCATGACCTCATATGATGCATCACCGTAGCCCTGGCCCATATCGTCTTCAATTTCGACAACCTGAGCCCCAAGCGACCTGATTTTTTTTACAGCCTGGATGAACAGCGTGTCAACGGATTCCGGGAACCCGGTGGCTTTTTTGTATATGCCTATCCGTTTGCCTTTAAGTCCTTCAGGATTTAGGTATCCGGTATAATCTGTAAGTGACTTGCCCCTGGAATCAGCTGTCTTCAGGTCGGATGTATCAACACCGGTGAGGACGCCAAGACAGATGACCGCATCCTCAACCGTTCTGGTCATCGGGCCGGGAGTATCCTGGGTGAACGAAATCGGGATTATGCCTGTACGGCTTATCAGGCCAACGGTCGGTTTTATTCCTGTCACACCGTTATTGTTTGACGGACAGACTATTGACCCGTTCGTTTCTGTCCCGATTGCCACCATGCAGAGGTTTGCGGATACTGCTACACCTGATCCGGAACTTGATCCGCAGGGATTCCGGTCAAGTATATAGGGATTCTTTGTCTGGCCTCCTACGCCGCTCCATCCGCTCGACGACACAGATGCACGGAAGTTTGCCCATTCACTAAGGTTTGCCTTGGCTATTATCACCGCTCCTGCCTCCCTCAGTTTCTTTGTGACCCAGCTGTCTGCAGGGGCGATGGAATTGCCAAGAGCAGTGGCTCCCGCAGTTGTGGGCATCCTGTCATGTGTATCTATATTATCCTTAAGGATTACAGGGATTCCGTGCATCGGCCCTCTGACCTTCCCCCCAGCCATTTCTGAGTCAAGGGCCTCAGCAATCTGCAAAGCATCGGGATTTATTGCAATAACAGAGTTGAGTGCCGGTCCGTTTCTGTCAATCTCATTTATCCTTTCAAGATATGCATTAACTACCTCCCTGATAGTATATCTTCCTTCCCTGTATCCCTGCTGCAATCCTGCTATCGTCATCTCCTCAAGCCAGTTGCATTCTCTGTCTGCAGTTACGGAAACCGGGTTTTTGTCGGAACGGCATCCTGCAATGATAACGGCGATCAACAAACAGCCGTTGAAAAATTTTAACATCCTGTATTGCATGGTCATAAAGTTTAAGGTATTAACTGGTATTCCTGTATCAGTTTTTGAATAGCCGGTGTTAAAAATGAATTCCTAAAATAAGGAAAATGCTGTAACCTTATATTCAAACAGATAATTATTATTTCAATTTTATGAAGATTGATTTCGATCGCTTTATCCCTGTTTTGCGGAACAGTGCTGCGTGAATATGAATGAATCCGTTTTTTTACTATATTTCATTTTTTAAAAGGAATGAGCAACGTATACCTCAAAATACCGGATGATGTAAGGGATCTGCAGGGATATGTCCTTACACAGGTGATACGTGCAAGCGGTTCAACGCCTCAAAAGCCCGGAAGCTCAGCTTTATTCAACAGATCGGGACTTGTTGCAGGAACTGTTGGAGGCGGTGTCCTTGAGGGTAAGGTTCAGGAGATAGCTATGAATCCGTCGGTAAGTGACAAGTCGGGTATTTATGTGTTCAATCTCGACAATAGCGCCGATAAAGGAGAGGATGCACTTTGCGGGGGTAAAACTGGCATACTGGTTGATTCTGAGCTGCATAATCATGCTGATGTTTTTAATGCCCTTAAGGATTCCTTCAGTCACAGAATACCCGGAATTATCCTGACAAGGATTATTAGCAGAGGCAGGCAGGGAGTAGGAATCTCACGATACTGGGTGACTGAAAAATCATTTTCTGAAGCAGGCATCAGGTATCCCGGACTGGTTGAGAGTACCGTTGCGGAAATGCTTCAATCTTCAAAACAGGGTGATTTCAGGGAAATAATGATACCGTCACCTGAAGAAAGCATTTCTGATGTAATCTTCCTCGAATCTGTGATACCTCCTCCAAGGCTCCTTATTGCAGGTGCCGGGCATATTGGGAGAGCCCTTGCAAAGATTGGACAGATGATCGGTTTTGAGATCACCGTTGTGGACGACAGGCCCGAGTTTGCCAATTCTGATAATATCCCATGGTCTGATCACATCATTGCTGACAATATCGGAAAAGCGGTTGCTGATTTAGGGAAGGGAAAGGATCTTTACATTGTTATTGTAACCAGAGGTCACAGGGATGATGCTGACGTACTGAGGGCATGCATCAGTTCAGATGCCGCCTATGTCGGAATGATCGGTAGCAAAACAAAGGTTGAACTGATGCGCAGGGAATTCATGGAGAAGAACTGGGCAACTCCTGAACAATGGAACCGGATTTACGCTCCCATCGGTCTGGATATAAATTCAAAAACCGTTGAGGAGATCGCCATCAGCATCGCCGCTCAGATTATCCGTATAAAAAACAACCCAAAACCATGATCTCCTTCCCCCAACCCTTCAACCCTTAAAACCCTTAAACCTTCCCCTTAACCCCTGACCCCTTCCTCCAATGCCCCACACCAGAATCTCAGAAATATGGGCCATTATTCTGGCCGCAGGAGAATCAAAAAGAATGAAAGTCCCTAAAATGCTACTTCCGTTTGACGGCAAAACCATGATCGAAAAGACGATCACTAATGTCATTAATTCAGAAGTTTTTAATACCTTGGTGGTGTTGGGTTCTTTCAGGGATGAGATATGCGGAGCCATAGGTCATCTGTCGATAACAGCTTGTTATAATGATAATTACAGGGAGGGGATGCTGTCATCGGTGCAGTGCGGACTTAGGAATATCCCCGTATCGGCGGGAGCGGTGTTGATAATCCCGGGTGATCAGCCACTGATCGAGTCTGTTGTCATTAACAGGGTTATTGGTGCTTACCGGAGATCGAAGAAAGGAATTGTGATGCCGGTTTTCAAGGGAAAAAGAGGCCATCCCCTGCTGGTTGACAAAAAGTACATTGAAGAGATAAAGAGGTATGGCGGAAATGAAGTTCTTCGTTCACTTGCAAAACTTCATAAAGACGATGTACTGGAGGTGAGCGTTAACACTGAGGCGATCCTGAAGGATTTTGATACTAAAGAAGATTACCTGATCGAAATAAATAAAATGAAGTAAATATGGAAGTTAAAATCAGTTTCAGCCTTAACGGCAAAAAGACGACAATCCTTACTGATCCCAACCAGACCCTGCTCTGGGTATTGAGAAATCAGCTGGGATTGACGGGAACCAAATACGGATGCGGAAATGGTTTCTGTGGAGCCTGTACCGTTCTGATAAATAAGGAGGCCATCAGGTCGTGTATTACCCCAATCACTGATGTTGCAGGGAAAGAAGTGATTACTATTGAGGGACTCGCAAGAAACGGGAAGCTAAGTCCTGTTCAGAAAGCATTTGTGGAACATGAAGCTTTGCAGTGCGGATTTTGCACCCCCGGGATGATTATGACCGCTACTGCTATGCTGCTGAAAAATCCATCTCTGACACGCCAGGAAATTATTGACGGACTCGAAGAAAACCTGTGCCGTTGCGGAACGCATGGAAGAATACTTGACGCAGTCGAATCTGCTGCCAAAGAAATGAAAGGAGGGAAGTAATCATGAAAAATACAGAAGCCAAAACAACAGTTCAGCCGGATGCTGAGACAAAAAGCGGTATCAAAAGAAGAAATTTTGTAAAACTCCTCGGTGGAGGTATTTTCATTTTCTTCCAGCCCTGGGATCCTTTCGACATTCTGAGTGCGCTTCCTTCCCAGGAGCGCAGAAGTCTGACCAAGGACTATAATGCATTCCTCCATATCTCACCCAATGGTACGATCAATTGCTATACAGGAAAAGTTGAACTGGGACAGGGAATTATTACATCACTGGTACAGATGATGGCTGATGAACTGAATGTTCAGTTCGAAAAGGTAAATATCGTGATGGGAGATACGGAGCTGTGTCCCTATGATGCAGGGACCTGGGGTTCGCAGACGATCCAGACATTCGGCCCTGCCATGAGGATAGCCCTGGCTGAGGCAAGAGGTGTCCTGACAGAAATGGCATCGACCCAGCTCGGCGTTCCCTTATCGCAGCTTGAGGTAAAAAACGGAATAGTTTCAGACATAAAAAATCCGTCAAAAAAGGTAAGCTATGCCCAGCTGGCCAAGGGGAAAAAGCTAGAGAGATATCTCGACGTCAAACCTTCAGTAGAAGACCATACAAAATTCACCTATATAACCAAGCCCTTCAAGCGCACTGATTCTGTGCAGAAGGTAACCGGGCAGGCAAAGTATACCGGTGACCTTAAACTTCCTGGAATGGTTTATGCCAGGATACTAAGGCCTCCTTCACATTTTGCAAAGATCAAATCAGTAGATGTTTCAGGTGCTGAACAGGTTACAGGAACACAGGTTGTGCGCGATGGTGATTTCATTGCAGTGCTTCATGAAAATAAGGAAAAAGCTGATGAGGCAATCGTTAAGATCAAAGCAGAATACACTATTGATGAACCAAATGTTAACGACAAAAACCTTTATGACCGTATGGTCGGGGCTGATT
>CAZTDW010000061.1:0-19143 GCA_964611835.1 uncultured Rikenellaceae bacterium
AGGCCTCCAGATAGGGCTGTTATTGTCTTCTAGATACTTTATATTTGTATCCCCTCTCAGGAACCATATTGTTTCATGGAACATGGATGCGGTGAACATCTTTTTCGTAGTCAGCAGGGGGTATCCCTTTCTCAGGTCATATTCGTTCTGATACCCAAACAGCGAAATGATACCCGAACCTTTGCTGCCTCCCTTGAAGTTTGAACGGTCGGATGTTAAGATTGCCTTTGAATGATCTAAATACTGTTGCGACATTTTATGCTCCTGTTTTTGGATTATTGTGTTTCCAAAAATAGTCTTTATTTCCCTCAACCATTGGTCCGGGAGGTTTCAGGTATGGGTAAAATTATCAACACAGATTGTTAATCTTTATTTCCCGCAGATCACACAGATTTACGCGGATTTATTCAGATTTCCCATGGTATACAGCTAATCGCAACGGGTTGAATTTAAATTGCTGCGAAATAGTTAAAAGTAATAACATGATCATATCAATGTACACCTGGACGGCGGTACGGGCCCTGAACTATTTCGATGAGACATTATATACAAAGACCTTATCTGCATGCCTGAGATAAAGCCTGCCTCCGCAGACAACAGGATGAGCCCAGTATGGTCCCACGCCGCCTTTCGGAACTTTAAACTCACCGGTTTTTTCAAGTTTTTCTGAGGAGGCTTTCACCAGGCTCATGTTTCCCTTTTCATCATAAAGATAGAGCATGCCGTCAGCATATGTCAATGACCCGGCACCTATGTTGGTTTTCCACATCTGTTTCCCTGTAAGGAAGTCAAGGCAGTACCATCCTCTTGATAAGTTTCCCGAACCATATAAATATCCGTTATGCAGGATGACTCCCCCGTGATAATTATCCATCAGGCTGGTGTCCCAGACCTTTTCAACGGCAATCCCGTTCGCTGATCTTTTAAGTCTGATCAGTGCACACCCTTTGCCTTCACCGCTTGTAAGGAACACATAATCGTTGAATGTAATTGCATCGGTGCAATTCACCTCATACTTGTTCATGAAATCATATTTCCATAGCAGCCTTCCGGTTTTGGCGTCGAGGCTGTAATAGCAGGTAGTGCTGGCTCCGATAACCTGATGAAATCCGGCGATATCCTTGATTACCATTGAATTATATCCATATTCTCCGGGTATGCCGGTGTTCGTCCAGACAGTTGCACCTGTGCGTTTATTAAGACAGGCCTGGTAACCCTTTTTTCCT
Source organism: uncultured Rikenellaceae bacterium (assembly GCA_964611835.1). Taxonomy (GTDB): domain Bacteria; phylum Bacteroidota; class Bacteroidia; order Bacteroidales; family VadinHA17; genus LD21. The sequence continues at coordinate 1,227 of CAZTDW010000061.1, forward strand.
CCCGGCCTGACAAATAGATTTTCCCCGTCAACAAGAACCGATTCGGCATAGCCATACATCGGCATTTCGGCATTGAACTCCGTTGGCAGGTCACGTGTCCATAAGACATTTCCGTCCTTTGATCTGAAGGCTGTCAGTTTTCCGTTCTCACTCAGATGATACACTGTGCCGTTTTCGTATGTCGGAGTACTCCTTGGCCCGTTATATGAACTCGCCCACGATACGTTTACTGACCATGCGTCACCATTGGGTTTTTTCCAGACAGGTTTTCCATTCAGGTCAAAAGCAAAGATATATGACTGATTTCCTATTCTTCCTGCAGTGTATATAAGTCCTCCTCCTATTGAAACAGAACTGTATCCCTCGCCCAGTCCTGATATGGTCCATAAAAGCCCGGGTCCGGATGAAGGCCATTTTTTTAGCAGTCCTGTTTCAGCAGATTTATTCTGTCTGTCGGAACCATGAAAGCACGGCCATTCGTTATTATTCTGACCCAATGCCGTCAATCCTGATAAACTGATCAGTACCAGCGCAGCGAGCCACAGGTCTTTGAACCCTGTATTCAAAAAACAACGGATACGTTTTCTATGATATCTTCTCATGGATCTTAATTGATGTTAATTACGAAATATCCGGATAAAAATAGGAAAGATGTTTAATTAAATGATAGTCCGTGAGATAAAATATGTATCCGCAATACAAAGTTCATTTAATGAGCTGTTTGTTACCGGGGATTATTGTATGGTCCTGGTCCAACTTTTGATTTTGACAATTCTGTTGTTTTCAAAGTTTGTTTCAACAAGGTTATCGGGCGACCTGAATTCACCTTCCATTTTAAAGCCGGCATTTTCAGGAGCCGGCAAATTGCTGTATGGTATTAAAACCCATTTGCTGCCGGAGATAAACCACATTACATATACGCCTATATCTTTGCCTTTTGTGATGCCGGCTTCAACAATCTTATCCAGAATTTTATCATAACCGTAAAGCCCTTTGCCCTCTTTAACGATTTTTCCTGCGCTGGTATACTTAAGCCTTGCTTCGAATCCCGAACCATAGGGAATCATATCCCATTGTGCAATTGTATCCTTCCCGATCTCGCATGTCCACGTCCCTTCAAACTTTTTCAGAAGTTCAGCCTGGTCAAGGCGTGGTTTTACATTCTGGGACATTGCAGTCTGGCTGATTACCCATAGAGTGATGGCCAGTAAAATGATATTGCCTGAAGTCTTCATTTTTATTTTTTGGTTCCGTGAATTTATTAAAAACGCTGATGCAATAACCACGAAAGTGTTTAATATGTATTTAAAAATAAAAGCCCTGTAATTTTTTTACAGGGCTTTTATTTTCCGAACATCCTTTACTTTTTACCGGGACCTGAACTCCGAGATACTTTTGCAGCATTCTTCATAGGAGCGCCAGTACGTGCACCCTTGTTCATGGTGGCAGTCCTGTTCTGATCCATATGCTGTTCCTTGTTCATTGACGCTTCCTGCTTTTTCAGTTCCTTTTGCTGACGTTTAAGTTCTTTTTTCTGGAGTTTCTCAGCTTTTTTTTCTTCATTTCTAAGCTGTTTCTGTTCACTGGTCATCTGACCGTAGTTCTGGTACTGATTCCCGGTTTGTTCCTGAACAGTGGCACTTGAGCGATTCTGTTTCTCAGTCTGTGTCTGAGTCTGATTTTGGGCTGCATTCTGGGCTGATAAGCCGGCACTTATTAAAAGTGCAATTGCAGTCATTAACATTGTCCTTTTCATCTTTTTTCGTTTTAAATGAATTAGTAGGTGTATTGCAAAAATAGAGTGGTCAAAATGAAGGATTTATGAAGATTAATATAAAAATTAAACTATTTTAAAAAATTTTCACATAACAGCTGATCATAAATACAAATCCCTCAGGATTGAATATTTCTGAATCGGAATAAAGAGGAAGTATATATCCCGGTTCTGCTTCCAGAATAAATCTGTCCATGTTAAAGGCTACAGGAATTCCCATATCAATCTCCATTATTCCAAAGAATGTTGAAGTATTCTGTGGTGTACTATTATCTGTTCTTTTTGATCCGAAAGGTTTAGATATTCCAATTGTTGTTCCGTCCGATGTTTTTGACCTTGTAAGGGTTCCAAACAACATATTTATATAAGGATCGAATGAAATATACGCTTTGCCGTCAAGGAAGCGATTTGTCTGTAAATATCTTGAATTTCCTATTTGGAAGTAAGCGCTGCTCTCGTCTGAAATGACTCCTCCCAGGGATACCTTTGTATATATTATTTTCCAGTCAAAACCCAGGCTAAGGTTGCCATAAAAAAAATTCCTGAAAAGAGTATCTGTAAGAGAAGGAGTAACCTGGAATCTTGAAACATCAGCGGAAACATCAAACCATGAGTTCACAGTCTGGTTGTAGCTTAATGTGAATGTATGAAAGGCCAGGAAAGGATCAAAAGCAGAAAGATGAAATGTGGAGGCTGACAAATACAATTTATCCTTAAAACCATAAGCAAGAGAACCTGAATATACAGGCTTATCCTGCGATATACTTGTTCCAAGGTAAACCATGTTACTCGTGAAACCGGCACCTGCATAGATTGAATGTGATGATTTCTCAGATCCGGCCTTCTGTCCGGCTGCGGTCAGGCTGTTTTGTGACACCATTATAAATAACAGATAAAATCCGACATTACTGAAGATTATCTTTTTCATTTCAATTCAGACAGATTTTAAGGACAGAAAAAAATAAAAAATCACAACTGTAAACGATTGTGTTTAAATATTATTGTGCAAAAAAGGTATTAATAAGTGTACCAGCAGGCAGTTAAGGTTTTTCTTCACCTTATCTTCATAATTGCATAATACTTTTGTATTTGTAAGTATGGCTGAATGCTGTCTAATGTTAATAGAACAGTATCGGATTAAAGCATTTATGGAATGAATATCGTTGGCTATAATAGAAATAGAGTAATGAGTAAATGGCTAAGAATTAATATTCTTTCAATTTTATTATTGGCTTTGACCTTTAACGGATTGGCGCAAAACGTTACTCCGCAGACAGATACTCTAATAGTCCGTGAAGTCACCAAAAATACTTCTTTGAAAGAGCAAAGGAAAAATGGATCCGGCAACGGGAGTACCTATCAGGCTGTCAAACGGGTCAGGAATGGCCGTCCGGATCTGACCAGAAGAGCAGGCGCAAGACCACCAGTAATAGTAAGGCCTTCAGGGTCAGGTATTCCTAAGGGTGCAGGTAAACCGGGAGGTGTCGGTCGCAAAGGGGGGAAATAAAAACAATTAAGGATGTATGCATCTTATAGCTAAAATATCGGAACCTGTAATTCTTATCCTGTTAATGTTTTTATGTTCTTCGGAGATTCTGGCACAGAAGAAAGAAAGTATTACCGGCACCGGAAGTGATACAGCAAGTTCGGTTTCTGGAGCAGACAGGCATTCGCTTTACGCCGGAGGCGGTTACGGGAGCAATATGATATACCTTGGATCTACAATTACACGGGATCAGCCATATGGCTATGGCAATATTACTTACGGTATCAGGAACAAACTATTTGCTTCAGTATCGGCAGTAAATCTCTCAAGGTTCGATCCGCTGGCTGCATTTTATATTGGAGGATTAAGTTTCAGTCATGTGTTCAATTCATGGCTTGACATCTCTGCAGGTGTTTACAGATATCAGGTTGATAAAACATTATATGACACCCTGTTCAATAGTTTTACATATGCTGATGCCACGCTTGGTATTGACTGGAAACTGATCTATACCAAAATTTCGTATGGAAGTATTATCTCAAAGGAACCTCAGGGGTATTTGCAGATAAACAACTCAAGGTATTTTCAGACTCCCGAATTTTTTAACAAAAAGGCAAATATTTCATTTGACCCTTATGTAAATCTACTTTTCGGTACACTTCTGACTTCAGAAATTATAAACGGCACTTCTGATGTAACAACAGTTCAACAATATATTACTCCGTGGTCATCAGGCAGTAATGGTTCAGGAACTTCATCATCAGGAAATGGTTCAGGTTATGGTTCAACAGGGGGCTACGGGAATGGTTCTCAAACGAATCCGGAGCATGAGCAGGAATCTCCGGCTGATTCAGGTAATTCAACGACGGTTACGACCACCACCACAACCTTACCAACTACAACGATCTCGTTTAAAGAGAGTTTCAATCTGATCCAGATAGAATTCGGATTACCGGTATCATTTAACACAGATCTTTTTACAATTGAGGCAGAACCGAGCTATGTCATTCCAGCCTATACAGATACATATCTCCCCGGTCCGAAAGGCTTTGTCTTTACACTGAGCTGTACCTTTAAAATTTTCTGAAAACAGATTTTTTTTCTCCTTCCCCTGAAATTTCATCATAAATTCATTTTACCGGAGTTAGTTTTGTCAGGTAGATTATTAATAACCAATAAATAATAAGAAATGAAAAGAACAATTATTTTAACAGGAATGGCGCTCTTAGTAAGCGCTGGCATTCTCGCCCAGAGTAATGATCAGGTTCAGTCGCAGACACAACTGCAGAACGGTACCCAGAATCAGACACAGACACAATTGCAGAGCGGTACACAGAATCAGACACAGACACAATTGCAGAACGGTACCCAGAATCAGACGCAGACACAACTGCAGAGCGGAACTCAGACGCAATCCCAGATCCAGAATGGAGAGCAGACTCAGACTCAGTCAAAACTGCAAACAGGCGATCAGCTAACAACAAGGAAAAGGGATCAGCTCAGGCTGCATGACCAGACAGGAACAGGTGACAAGATCCAGAGAAGGGATCAGACCAGGCTGAATGATGGAAGCCAGTTAAAAATACAGGCAAAACAGAATAAGGCAGCGATGACCAACAGCATGAATAATTCACAGGTACGCTCAGCTGCAAGGCACAGTGCATCAGGGATCAACGCATCCCAGAGAAGCATGATGAGAATGAACAGCAGAGTCAGTACAGGTCGAAGATAGGACAATCTGCAATAAAAAGAAGGCCCCGCAGTTTCATTGCGGGGTCTTCTTTTTTATATAGCCGGTAACAATAAAAGAGACCAATTTCATAACAAACGAAAGGATACTGATTTTTATACATCAAATAATGATACTTGGACCCTTCGGCAACCTTACTATTACTTTTGTCCATACTCCGGGTTCACTGGTAACTGTTATCTCTCCCTTGTGACTTTCAACTATCTGCTTTGCTATAGAAAGGCCCAATCCTGATCCGCTTTTCAAGTCCTTCGGCACATTCGATGCACGATAAAACTCGTCAAATATATGGGGCAGATCTTCCTTTGGAATGCCGATACCCGAATCGGATATCTCTGAAACAATGCTATCGTGTTGGTCCCTGATTACCAGTAGAACATGGCCTTTTGCAGGAGTATATTTGATGGCATTCAATAGCAGGTTAGTGTACAGTTCTTCAATTGCGAATGGATTACCGGTTATTTTTCCTACTGCCTGGTCAACAGACCAGCTGAAATCTATGGATTTATCCCTTGCAAGAGGGAGTACTGTAGCTATTACTTTATTTATCAGATCCTTAAGTACGAATTCCTCAAATTCCGTGTCATGCCTTAGTCGTTTCCTGGTCAGGTTCAGCAGGTCCTTTATGAATGAGGAAAGCTGCTCAGTTCTTTCGTAAGCCCTGTCGGAAAACTCTTTCTGGTCGTTTGTAAGCGGACCTGCAATACCTGAACGTACAACATCCAGGCAGCTCAGGATTGCTGCAACATGTCCTTTAATATCATGCGTCACCCTCAGGACATATTCATTTTTAAGCTTATCCTTATTCTCAAGTTCAAAATTTGTTTTAACATAAGTCTCCTCAGTTTTTATTGACCGGGAGATAATCATATGAGAAAGGAAAACAATAAGAAATGATGTGATCGTAAAAACCAGGCCTGCACCAAAAACATAATATACATCTTTATAAAGGTCATTCTGGATGAAATCAGTCAGAGGATAATGGGGCACCACAGAAAAACATTCAAGCAGGGCCAGTGACGAGGCCAGGATAATAGTGAAAAATGCATAAATATAGGTTTGTGCTGTTGTAAAGATGGAGCTTGCAATTATCAGGTGGAAAAAGTAAAAAATGATTACCGGATTTTCGATACCACCCGAAAAATGAAGGATCATGGTAAGTATAATGAGATCGGTGATTATCTGGAAATGGATTTCATATTTGATTTTCCTGATAGCACGGCTGCCTCTCTCTTTTTTCAAGTGCTGAAGAATGATCCTGTGGAGAATGTTTAAGAGCAGAAGAATTCCGGCAAGAATATAAATTGAGTTTTCCTGAATGGCAACCTCGAAAAAATGTTTAACCGTAAATGCTGCAATGACAAGTATTAATGTTGCAAGCCACCTGATCCTGATGAACCATTTTGTGAAATGGATATGTGCCGGGACCAGTTTCTCATCCATTGAAATTAGGTTTTGTTCCTGAATTGTTTCCGGTTCAATAACAGATTACAGATCAGACAATAAATAATCCTTCTACCTGTGCAAGGACCTGATTGTCGGTAAAATGTCTGCCTATTATAGCAGATGAAGGGCAAGCTGCAACGCAAACGCCGCATCCCTTGCAAAGTGCGCTGATAATATGGCTGTGTTTTTTTTGTTCGTCGAATTCAATGGCGCTGTAAGGACAAAGCTGATTGCACAGTCTGCAGCCGGAGCAAAGATCTTCGTTTACAACTGAATATAAGGCATCGACTTCAATTTTACCTTTGGAAATTCTTGCAAGGACCCTTGCGGCAGCAGCCCTTGCCTGGGCCACAGAATCCGGGATATCTTTAGGTGCCACACATGTTCCGGCGATAAAAATACCATCAGTTGTGGTTGCCACCGGCTCGAGCTTGGGATGGCTTTCGATGAACCAGCCATCCTTGTCCTGGCTGATATTAACGATCCGTGCAATTTCATTTGAATCTTCACGGGCTTCCATCCCGACCATCAGGACAACCAGGTCGGCCGGAATTTCGATCAGCTCCCCTGACAGTTTCTCATTCACTTCGATAAGCATTTCACATCCGTCCTTCGGGCCGGCTTTATGAATCACGGGTCTGTCTCCTTTTTCATACATAAGAAAAAGGGTTTTGGCTTCGGATGAACGTCTGTAAAAATCTTCATGTCCTTTTCCGAAAGCATGCATATCGATATAAATATCCGATACATAGCATTCCGGATTGGCAGATTTAATTTCATGGGCATACTTCAGTGCCGTCATGCAGCAGACCCTGGAACAGTATGTATGAAATTCCTGGCTTCTGCTTCCTACACAGTGAATTATGGCAATATATTTTGGGATTTTGCCTTCCCTGGTCAGAATACGGCCTGCTTTTATCATCTTTTCGAGTTCAAATGATGTGATAACGTTCGGAAGTTTGCCATATCCGTAATGCACAATCCGCGAAGCATCGAATTCCTTAAATCCCGTACAGACAATAACGTTCCCAATTTCCACCTCGGTTTTGCTGAGGAAATTTTCTTCACTTCCGTTATGTTTCTGGAGTGTAGCTTTGAAATTTCCTATAAATCCTGTCAGGTGGGACAGCTTTGAGTTGAGATAAACATTTATTTTTTTATGGTTCCTGATTCTTGTAATCCGCTCAGTAAGAAGATCCCGGGCAGAATAAAGGTAAGGAGCGGTGAGATCAATCCGTGCCAGGTTACCCCCGAGATGGTCATTCTTTTCGACAAGAAAAACAGGATTGCCTGCATCAGCAAGTTCAAGTGCGGCGGTCATTCCTGCAATACCTCCCCCTATAACAAGTACGTTAGGGCTCATATTTACCGATACGCTCTCCAATTCTTCATGAAGAGCCACCCTGCATACAGCGGCATAAACCAGCGCCAAGGCTTTTTCCGTAGCCTCCAGGGGATCTTTATGGACCCAGCTGCATTGCTCGCGGATATTCGCCATTTCAAGAAGATACTGATTAAGTCCGGCTGACCTCAGTGCTCCCCTGAAGGTCCTTTCGTGCATGTTGGGACTGCAGGCGGCAACAACAACCCTGTTAAGATTATTTTCCTTTATATCCTGGGTGATCATTTCCTGGCCCGGATTGGAGCACATATATTTATAGGTCTTCGCCAGAACAACACCGGGGAAACCTGATATTGATTTTGCCACAGCCTCAACATCAACTATCTTTGCGATATTGGTACCGCACATGCAAACATAAACACCTATTCTGCAGTTTTTTGTTGACTCCATAATTTACTTTATTAAAACCGGGACAGATTGAACTGATAATTCCTGACGTGCAAGAGCCTCCCTGCGAATCCCGGCAAAATACATGGCCAGAGGACGGTAGATCATATGTGCCCATTTGCTGACCGGCATCCTGAGTAGCCAGGGCACAACACTCATCAGATGAACTACATATGTATAATTTGCCAGTTCCGTAAGACCTGTGCGGTGAAAAATATGCTGTAAAATACCTGTTAGGACGATAATGAACAACAGAACCACGAAAACCCAGTCGGTACCATGCGATTTTTTATATTGTACATAATTCTTTCTGATTCTGTTCCTGATAAAATATACTGTACCCGCAATCAGTCCGATGCTTGCCAGGTATCCGAAGATATGGACCGACCATATTATTTCCGGCCCGGCTTGCAGCTTTTCAACAAAAACCATAACAAGTACAAGCATTGTTACATACCCCAGCATTAAACCAAGATGAAGCGCCCATGGCATAAATACCGGATGTTCATGTTTCTTTTCACACTCTGCATACCGTTTCTGGGTGAAAAAGTGCCATGGAAGCTGGTAGAACTGTTTTATATAGAGCCACCAGGGAACAGGAAAAGTGGTCCCTCTGACCATGACAAAATACCACATCCTGAAAGCATTGATCAAAAGAAATACAAGCAGTATTGACCCTACTGTCAGATCAAAGCGGTGAATGAAAGGGCTTGGCAGAAAGGCACCATTACCATCATAAATTTTAATACTGCCTCCTGAGAATCCGTAATAAAGCAGGAATCCTCCGGTAAGCAATGCCACAATTACTATTGCAATTACTTCAGTCAGCCTTGATTTGAAGAAGCGCCTGGCTATGCCTGTAAAGTCGTAACGGGATATCAGCCAGCGCCGGAGGCTCATCATTGTCTCGCCCGGATCTGCCTCCCTCGGGCATTGTTCCGAACATTGACCGCAATAATAGCAAAGCCATGGCTCGAGTGTGGTTTCTATCTTTTGCGCAAGACCCATCTGCAGAAGACGCATTGATTTACGCGGGAATTTATACATATCATCTGCATGTGGGCATACGGTGGAACAATCTCCGCATTGATAGCACAATTGAACATCTTCGGCGCCATAACGGACCAGATCATCAATAAAAGTAGGATTTACTCTGACTGCCATATCTTACTAATATTAAATAGCATGAATTTTCTTTGCCCTGCTTTCGATTTCGCTCAATGTGAGACTGCTCATGCTGCCGATGCCCTTTCTGCTTGTAAAACTGCCAAGCACTCCGGCAGCAACCGCTGAAGCCTGTGCAACGGTATCGGGAATATCCTTTGGAGCCTGACACATTCCGGCAACATAAATACCTCCCTTATCAGTGTCGGTAGGACTGCCATTATAATCGAGCTCCGAGAACCATCCGTCGGTATCTCTCTGAACTCCGAGCATCCTGCTGAGTTCTTCGGTACCAGAGGAAGGAACCAGTCCGACTGCAAGTACAACCATATCCACATTAAACTCTACGAGCCTGTCGTTAAAGATATCTTCACCACGGACTACCATCTGGTTGTTGTTCACTGCAACCGATGCAGAATGACCTCTAACCACGAAGGTGCCCTCCTGTTTTATACGTTCTGCAAACTCTTCATAACCCTTACCGAATGCCCTCATATCTATATAAAACTCATAAACATTTACATTGGGGACTTTTTCTTTGATGAGATGGGCAAACTTCAGGGAATACATACAACATACTCGCGAGCAATAAGGATTGTACTTTTTATTCCTTGATCCCACACAATGAATCAGGGCAACACTTTTAGGCGGTATTCCTTCAGGTGAAAAGATCCATTCTTCTTTCCCGGTTTTCTTATTTACTGTCCTTGTTTTTGTAACGATTCTGCCTCCTGTTGTACCGGATGCGTTAGTCAGCCGTTCAAATTCGATCGAAGTAAGCACATTCGGGAAAACACCGTATCCGTATTGTTCTATCTTGCTTACATCAAGAAATTCATATCCTGTTGCAAGGATAATATTTCCCACCTCGATATCAATTACCTTGTCGGTTGCATTAAGATCGATACATTCCTTTGGGCACTTCTTTAAACAAGCACCGCATTTCTGACCCTCCGTAAGGATGTATGTACAGCTTTTCTCATCGACCATGTAGACGTTTGGCACTGCCTGGGGGAAAGGGATATAAATGGCTTTCCTCAGTGATATTCCCGCATCGAATTCGCTCATTACCTTTACGGGGCACACTTCCGTACATTGATTGCAGGCCACGCAGGACGCAGCATCAACAAAACGGGCTTTTTGCTTTATTTTGACCCTGTAAGATCCAGGCTTACCGCTTACTGCAACTACTTTCGAAAGTGTAAGCATGCGGATCATTTCATGCTGCCCGACTGAGACCATTTTGGGGGTAAGAATACATGCAGCACAATCGAGTGTCGGAAATGTCTTGTCAAACATTGCCATATGTCCGCCGATTGTTCCGGTCTGTTCCACCAGATAAACCTGCTTGCCTGCATTTGCGATCTCAAGGGCGGCTTGTATTCCTGCGATCCCGCCTCCGATTATTAGCGTGGCATGATTGACAGGATTTCCTCCGGGGACAGCGGCAAGCGGAAAAGGTATAGCCATAGTGGCACATGCGACTATTGCCTTGGCGCGGTCCATGGAATTTTCACCTCTTGCCCCATGCTCCTGGAAAGAAGCAAGCCTGATCTCATCGGGATTTTGCCCTGTAAGAGCCATTGCTTTGGTAAACACCGGCTTATAATAACCGGGCATATCTCCTGCGATTACGATCCTGTCCAGTTTGTTTGAGGTGATCTGTCCGCAAAGGAAGTTTACGTCAGGAAGGGGTTTCATTCTTAAGATCTGAACTGTTTCAACTTCGGGCAGGTTAGCAGTGTATTTGGCTATAGCATCAATATTCAAATTCCTTGCATCCTGGGTCTGGCAGAAGAAAACACCTGTTCGCATGGTTTTTTATTTAATTTTTTTAGCAATCCTATACTTTGCCTTTCATCTATCTCTTTTCAGATACTGTCTCAGGCTTCCGTCGCTGTTCCTGATCTCTATGATCAGAGGCATTTTTCCCGGCAGTGAATGAGTTGCACAGCTGAAACAAGGATCATACGCCCTGAATGCCATCTCGACCATATTAAGGATTCCATCAGTTACCACAACACCTTTTTTAATAAGCCCCCCGGCTGCTTTCTTTATTGACATGCTGATTGGGGCATGGTTGTTTGTGGTTCCCACGATCAGATTGATTTTCTGCACTATTCCCCTGTCATCAGTCCAGTAATGATGGGTAAGAGTACCTCTTTGCGCTTCAACTATTCCAACTCCTTCGCCGGGAATTGGACCAAGAGGGGCACGCAATTCCTTCCCGGTGATATCAGGATCAAGTGCAAGTTCCAGTAGTCTTTCGGCAGAATAAAGCAATTCGATCAGCCTTGCCCAGTGCATTGCAAGTGTTGCATGAACGGGTTTCCCGCCGAGAGTGGAATACATTCTTTCATACTCCTTTTGTGCCAGCGGAGTGGCCATCCCATCAGCGGCATTCAGCCTTGAAAGCGGAGTAGCATGGTACAACCCCGAGTTCTGACCATCAATGAATCCTTTCCATCCGATCTTCCTGAGGTAGGGGAACTTAAGATAGGTCCAGGGCTCTACGTGTTCGGCTACATAATCGAGGTATTCAGGAGGTGAATACTTGTACAGCTCATTACCTTCCGTATCAACCACCCTGACCTTTCCGTCATAAAAATTTACTTTGTTATCGAAGTCAACCAGACCCATTGAATGAAGTTTCAGATTATAAGGTCCGTTAAGTATGATATCAACATACTCCTTGTTGTTCAGTACAAGATCCTCAAAGATCCTGAGCGAGAACAATCCGAATTCAACAAATCCACGACCTTTGTTAACTATATCATCCCTCTCATGATCCAGAAGTCCTTTTCTGACTCCTCCGGGGATATTCATTACGACAAATGTCTGATGTCCGCCAAGCAGGGCCTGAATTTCCTGTGCATACCTGCGTTGTTTTATTACCTCAGTTCCGGCTTCTTTTCCAACTTTTTCAATCAGTCCGAGAATATTTCTTTTTTCGGGAGGAGCTTTTGGACCAACAACAAAATCGGGTGCTGCAAGAGCATAAAAATGAGCTGTATGGCTGTGGATAAAGTGGGCCATATAAAAAAGTTCCCTCAGCTTTTTAGCGGTCGGGGGCGGTTCAACGCCAAACACTGCGTCCACTGCTTTTCCGGAAGCCATGTGGTGGCAACCCGGGCATACGCCACATATTTTAGCAGTTATTGCAGGTAGTTCTTCAACCGGCCTGCCTTCACAGAATTTTTCAAATCCCCTCAGTTCCGGCACCTGGAAATATACATTATCAACTTCTCCCTCTTCAGTCAGGAAGATCTCTATCTTGCCATGGCCTTCAAGCCTTGTGATCGGGTCAATCGTGATCCTTTTCATCTGAATATAATTTATTCTTAATGGGCAGATGGAACAGCCATGAAGAGAATATACATCCCGTTTGATGTTACCCGGATCATGGCTATTTCATGTTATTTTTCTTCTTAATAATGAAACAGGAAGACTGAACCGATAGAATAATCCTGCCGGATCAGCAATACCCTCAACCACCCTTTCAATTTCTGCGGGCTCTTTTTCATCAATTACACTTGCGATGGCTGACATCATTTTTGCTCCCGGATCAATTGCGCCGGGAGGGGGGCCGTAGCAACCCCTGCAGGGTGCATTACCCTTGATACACCGGTGACCGCATCCTGCCCTTGTTGCCGGACCCATGCACAGAATGCCCTGCTCAAGGAAACATGTAATCCCGTCATCCTCTATTTCCCATGGCCGGTAAAACCGGGTGATCTTTTTGTTTTCGGTCTTCTTTCGTACACAGTCATCACACTGGGCTTTGATATCAGCTCCGATAACCGAACCTGCAGGAGGAAGTTCTGCTCCGGTAACAACTGCCGTAAAAACTTCAACGAGTCTTTCTGTCTGGGGAGGACAGCCCGGTATGAAGTAATCAACATTTACAACCTGGGAGAGTGAACGGACATCATTGAAAAATTCGGGAATAGTTAACATCCCTTCTTTAACTTCCGTTTCCGGAAGCGGTAATATCTTTTCAACATTTGAAACAGACTCACTATCCAAAAAGACACGATGCAGAAGCTCATCCCGGGTCGAAAAATTTGCCAATCCGGGAATCCCCCCCATATGAGCGCAGCTGCCATAAGCAACAAGGATCCTGCTCTTAACTCTCAGAAGTTTTGCCATATGCTCATTTTCACTGTTTCTCACTGCTCCGTTAAACAGGGTCAGATCAATAAAGTTATCGGGCATGTCTTCAACATCGTGATATTTTGTATCAAGAGCTATAGGCCAGAATAACAGATCAGCGGCTGCAACAACATCAAAGAGCTTCTCGTGCACATCAAGGACAGATACACAACAACCTCCGCAGGCAGCCGCCCAGTAAACTGCAAGCTTTAGTTTAGATTTCGGTTCTTCCATCTTGTTTTGGTGTTTTTATGTAAAAACCTGCATGGTCTTCTCTATTCTACAGGGGCCCAATCCCCTGATTGTTTCGGTAAAACTGTTTACAAGATCGGCAAACTGCTTTCCTTCACTTGCACTTATCCATTCCAGTTTGAGCCTTTCCGATTCTATACCGAGCTGCTTAATATATTTCTGAAGCAAAATATATCTCCGCAGACACCGGTAATTACCTTCCTGATAATGACAGTCGCCCGGATGACAACCACAAAGCAGCACGCCGTCAGCACCTTTGACAAAGGCTTTAAGAACAAAGGATGGCTCAATGCGCCCTGAGCACATAAGCCTGATCGTTCTTATATTTGCCCTGTATTCCATTCTTGAAGTGCCTGCAAGATCTGCACCTGTGTAGGAACACCAGTTACATAGAAAAGCAATGATTCGGGGTTCGAATTCCATAATACTGGCCAATTAGTGTATTATTAAATCACGTAGAGCTAACCTCAGGAAATAAATTTAAGAAAAAATGATATAAGTCAGGTAATATTACAACAAAGTTTAATTTAATGTGAAATGAATCACAATAGATATATAAAATCGAGTTATCTGCTCATATGGTTAAATAACAGGATAACACAATATAATATAATAATATATGAAAATTATCGAATAAATAATATCGTTGATCTGAGACAATTATTATTCTATCGCATCAATGCCTGATTATTTATAATGTGAAACAAATCACAATAATCAAAATAAGAACTTTGTAAACAGGATCAACAAATATAAAACTGGGTTATACAGGAAACCGGCTGATTAATTAATTTTAAGCTTCAGGCCAGTTTTTCCATTTGCTGGTCTTTTGCCGAAGCAGTTCCCCTGCTTTTTCGATGAGTTCCTCATAGCGGACGGGCTTATCAAGGAAGGAGTCCACAGGTAAAAATTCACCATCAGTCTCCGGTGAAAATTTAAAGGAAGGTCTTTCGGTATTTATTGCAGTCAGCATTAATATCGGAATTGCTGAGAATTCTTTATCGAGTTTGACTGACTGTGCAAAGTCAAAACCTTTCGATTCACCCCTGGTACCAAACATAACATCAAGGATAATCAGATCAGGCTCATTTTTGGATAGCTTTTGCTTCCCTTCATCAGGATCATACGCGACATCCACTGAGAATCCTCTTGTTTCAAGAATTTTTTTCATTGCTGCTACCAGGTCGGTATCATCCTCAATAATCAGAATTTTTGGTTTTCCATTCATGAGTGATTTCCTCCAGTGATTAATTTTTCACACTTTGTAATAAAGATCCCGGATCAAGGGGGGCAAGATAATAAAAATGAAAATGTACGAAAAAAAGGAGTTATGTCAAAAAAAAGTTGCTCAAAAAATTGATCTATAATATTATATAGAAACATTTATTGTGAGACCAGGTCTGTTTAAAACACTTTTCAGCATAGCAGCTTTTTGATCTCCCGTTCAATTTTTTCAAGTATTCCGGTATACATCGATTCCAGGCAGGGGGAAAGTTTCTCACTGAATTTCCTGTTTTCAATGATTTCTACTGCTATAATATGAATATCTGCCGGCATATTTAGTCCCAGGTTTTCACCGATCCCAAGCGCTGTAATGAAGTTTACATCGTGGAGATTTGAAAGATTGCTGGTTTCCATGAAGTCAGAGGGAATGAAATGATATATTTCTCCCGGCTTGCCCTTTTCCGTCTTTATTGAATCTATAATAATTACTTTTTTATACTCCTTTATATATTCAATGACTTCAAGTCCTCCGCAGCTGCAGGTTAAAAATTCAGCATCTTTCCATTCTGAAACACCAGCCAGATCTTTAACAAGTCTTATGCCTATTCCATCGTCCGACAGGATTTCATTCCCAATGCCGAGGATCAGTATGTTTTTTTTAACCATTTAACCAACTATCGAGGGATTAACCGACCATTACAATTAAATAATTTGTAATTAATCAGTACTTAAACTGAGCTAAAGTATGGAGTACTTAAAGTTAAAAAATAAGGTATTATTAAACTGTAAAATTATCCTCTTTTACTTATTTCCAAGAGTGAAGTATTGTTTTTAAGGATAATATCCTTTTCATGAAGCTCAATAAGGCCATCCTTCTCAAAGATTTTAAGAAGTTTCACTGTGCTTTCCATAGATATCCCGGCAAAATCAGCCAGATCCTTTCTCGATAGAAGCTGAAAGATATCGGGAGCATCAGGTTTAAGAGAATTCAAATATAATAATGTATCGGCAACACGGCCGTTCATTTGTTTATAGTTGAGGTTCCGTATAACGGTAAAGAGATTGTTATTTTGTTCACAATATCGCCTGATAATGCTGAATGCGAACTGTCCGTTCTGTTTAATGACTCTTGCGAATGTCTCCTTATCAATCAGGAACGCCTGGCAATCAGTGAGGGCAGATGAAGAATAGCTAAAAATATTTTCATGGAACACTGCAGATAATCCAAGAAATTCCCCTGGCCTGATGATTCTGAGATTAAAGGTTTTTGTGCTGTCTCCTTCAAGATATTGCTTTGCCAGGCCATTAATAAGAAACAGCACATATGAAGTAAATGCCCCCTGCTTGGTCAGATTATCGCCTTTCCTGAAAAGCACCTGGGTTTTCCCAGCCCTTATAAATTCAGTCTCTTCCACGGTCAGGTCAATGAAACATGGTGCCTGGATGTCACATATAAATTCCCTGTCTGTCTCGAATATGGTTTTCATTGCGAAAAGAATGAAGATAATAGAGTATAGGGCATAAAGTTAATCTAAATCAATAAAAAAGTTGATCTGTTTCAACCGGGGGATTGTCTTCCACGAGTATCATTTCCTTTACCAGTCTGCAGAGTCAGTTTAATTTTGCAGCAGAAATTTTTAACTCAAAAATCATGTTATACACAAATCTTAAACATCTCGAATCAGCAGCCGACCTTAAGAAGGCTGTAAGTGAAAATGAAAATGTAATGGTGATCTGCGGGCGCATGGGTCCGATGTGTATACCCGTTTACGGAATTGCGGAAGAACTTGAGGATGAATATAATCATGTGAAGTTCTATGATATGGAGTTCGATAATCCGGAAGCGCATATTATCAGATCCCTTCCTGAAGTTCGCGGATTTATGGGAATTCCCTTCACTATTTATTATAAAGACGGCAAAGTTGTTAAAGCCACGTCAAGCATCCAGACAAGAGAGCAGGTCACGGCAATTCTCGACAAAGAGTTTTCAGCAACTGTAAAAGCATAACTATGGACACTGCCAGTCATTATGATGCAATAGTCATAGGAGCGGGGCCTGCCGGCCTTACTGCCGGCATATATCTTTCCAGGGCAAGGGTAAGGACATTGATCCTGAATGAAGGCACAGTAGGCGGACAGATGGTGCTTACCCATGAAATTGCCAATTATCCCGGAGTGGAAAGTATAAGCGGATACCAGCTTTCCTCCATAATGAAAAAACAGGCAAAGAGCTTTGGCTGCGATATTAAAGCAAACATATTGATAAAGAGGCTTGAACTGAACGGACCTCTGAAACAGGTTGTCCTTTCGGACGGAATTGTTTATACTTCCGATGCAGTGATACTTTCTCCGGGTGGAAGATCCAGGACCCTCGGGGTTAAGGGAGAGGCAGAATTTAAGGGAAGGGGAATTTCATATTGTGCAACATGTGACGGTGATTTTTTCACTGATAAAGAGATCATAGTTGTGGGTGGCGGGAATTCAGCTCTTGAGGAAGCCGTGTCTCTTACAAAATATGCCAGCAAAGTGACAGTGGTGCATCAGTTCGATCATTTCCAGGCATTCGGGCATGCTATTGAGGAAGCACGAAGCAATCCAAAGATAAGCTTTATCATGGAGTCAGTCATCACACGCTTTTTTGGTAATGAGAAACTGGAAAGTGCTGACGTTAAAAATCTATCTACTGGAGTGACCAGTAATTTCAGGACTGACGGCGCTTTCATCTTTATCGGTTATGTTCCCAACACGGAATTTCTAAAAGGGAAAGTGAATCTCAATCAATGGGGGGAAATTATTGTTGACGGCTATATGTCGACAAATATTGAGGGAGTCTATGCTGCAGGTGACAGTACTGCCAAGAAATACAGGCAGGTTACAACA
>CAZTDW010000062.1:0-19118 GCA_964611835.1 uncultured Rikenellaceae bacterium
TACAATAAGACCGAAGACGGAAGACCGAAGACGGAAGACCGGAGACAGAAGACCGGAGACCGGAGACGGAAGAAAGAATGGGAGAATCGGGGAAGGGGAGATGGGGCGAAGGAATGGGGCGTGAGGCGTGAGGGGTACGATATGACAAAGTGACTAAGTGACTTAGAGACAGGAAATGCAAAACTTTGCGGAAATCTGCGTTTTTCTCTGCGGAAATCTGCGAGAAACTTCTTTTTATATTATGTATTATAGGCGATAGTCAATTTAAAGAAAAGCGGGCGTCTTGAGCCTTGTGTCTGGCGTCGTAAGCCATTTTACTTAGTCCACCCTGACCAATACCGGAGTCAAAGCTCTGAAAGAGCTTCCGGCATCGGCCATGAAGTGGCCGGATATGAATAACCTCCGGTGAAACCGGTAGAAGTGCCAATCCTGACGCAGAACCCTGAGAAGGGTTCAATAAAATCATACGAATTTTTATCGATTTACAATAATCCAGTTATTACAAATAGATAATTTATTTACCCAAAACGATATGGTTTAAAGTTTGGCTCCATTATTGGCTCTATGAAAATTTATCATTCCATCTTCCTCACGCCTCATCCCTTAACATCCTGGCCGTATCCTCAATCATTTTGATCTCCTGCATGCTCTTTTTGTTCGAAGTGGCTCCAAGTTCCTCCAGCTTCTTCCCCTGGGGCAAAAGCCTGCCCGCGTAGGAGCCTATGGCCTTGTTGTAGCTGCCAAGGGCAGATTTGAGTCCTTCGCCGATGTCCTTAAGATATTCAGAAAACGTTATCATTCTGGTATGCAGTTCAACTGCCGTATCCTGGATTTCAAGGGCGTTTTGGGTAATATTGTGCTGCTGCCACGACATTGCCACCGATTTCAGGATGACGATCAGCGTTGTCGGGGTTGCCAGAATGATCTTGTTGCTGATCGCATCCTGCAGCAGCGACTTATCGGTCATAAGCGCCGTATTGAATGCCGATTCGATTTCCATGTAGAGCACCACAAAGTCGGGTGAATTCTCAAACTGCGACCAGTACTGCTTCTTGCTAAGCTTGCCGATCCTGTCGCGGAGAAGTCTTGCATGTTTCACGATAAGCTGATTCCTCGCGTTTTCATCTTCAGTCTCAAGCGCTTCAAGGTAGGCATCAAGGGGCAGTTTTGAATCAACGACGACATGTGCATTTCCCGGAAGGCTGATTATCATGTCGGGTTTCAGCATGGAATCGTCGTCTCCTTCGCTGTAAACCTGTTCAACGAAATCACAGTGGGCCGACATTCCCGAAAACTCTACAAGCCTTTTGAGACCGATCTCACCCCACCTGCCTCTGATCCTTGGATTCCTCAGGGCATTCACGAGCGCTCCGGTTTCGCGCTGAAGGCTGCTGTGGGTAGCCTGTATCTTTTCCATCATTTCGGCGACCTTTCCAAAAGAGACACTTGAATCCTTTCCAAGTTCATCCACTTTGGTTTTATAGGTTTCAATAGCCTCTTTCACAGGTTTGAGAAGATCCTCGATTGCCTTCTTCCGGGTCTCAAGATCTGTTTCGGCTTCGGTTTTATGTGCCGAAAACTGCGTCAGGGCAAGATCAAGGAATTGCCTGTTGTTCTGCCCCAGGGCATCTGCTGCCGCTGATTTGAAGGTATCGAGCATGGCTGTCTTTGCTTCCTCCATGCTTTTTTTCTGCATCTCTTCCCTGATCTTCTGTTCTGTAATTTGCAATTCAAGCGATGCAAGTTCGTATGCCTTATCCATCAGCTCTTTCTGATGAGCTCTTACAAGAAAGTATTTTGTGGCAAAATGCACTGAAATGCAGGCTACCAGGAATCCGCCAATGATTAAGAGTATTTCGACATTCATTATCTCATGTGTAAATAATAATGATTTCAGCTGAATAATTCATTGATGTAAAATAAGCATAACTAATCTGTGGTTTGAAACTTAAGTATCTATGGTTCTCTACCTTCCACTCAATTAGAAATGATTTTCAATAATTTTTCCCTTACGATAATAATATCCTTATTAATAGGATCAAGTTCTATTGCATATCCTATAAGTTCCAGGGCTTCGTGAGTGGCTCGCCTGTATTGCGACCGGGCCTCATACACAAGATCGCCGCAAGCCCCATAAGGTATCACAGGATTGTTTTCTTTCACGTGACAAACAGCTGAATTTACCAGTTCATTAACCAGACGTGATCTGATCACTGGCAGCTCTTTCGTTTTTCCGTCATTAACTTCATTAAAAAGATTAACTGCTTCCTTTAATACCTTATGATCATTAAACTTACTTTGCAATGACAATCCATAAGGAGAAACTGACCTGTGTTTACTATTAATATCCAACAAAAGAAAAATGTGAATACATGTGAGGTCGGAACACTTTCCAAATGCACTTTCAGCCCATCTTAAAGTGTTAAGTGCTGATTGATAATCAGCTTTCTTCATGTACGAACCGATTATCGAAACCGTCACATCGAAAACTGATTGGTTGCATTTTAGGCACCTCATCGACTGTAAATCCCAATTATGGTCCGATGTATTGATTGTACCACATAATTTACATTTGCAGCCATCCCAATTATGCATGTTTTCCCGTTCTTTGCCGCATATGTTGCATTTATTGCAATTTTCTCTCCAATCGTGATTCTGGTCACGGGTTTTATTACAGAGGCTACATTTACAGCCGTTCCATTGATGCCCGCTTGTAATCTCAGCCCCGCATATAGCACATTTTCCGCAATCATCATTTCTACTTTTATGCCTTGAATTATTGCAGTATTTGCATTCACATCCATCCCAGGAATGTTTTCCAACGAAACATAATGTAAACCAGATAGTTTTTTTAAATATCTGCCTTACAGTCTCCATAAATGAGGTTTGGTTCGAGACGGGAGCGTATGATGAACTGCTATAAGCAGACCGGAAATTGCTAAAATCAAAAGGGACTCTTGAACCGCATTTTGGACATATGTCCATTATAAAGTCTTTTTCGGTACCAGTAAAGTGACAAATTTTACATTGAATCCCCGATAAATAGGCATGGCAATGAGGACAAACTTTGGTTTCCTTTAAGATCTCACCGTTACATTTGCTACATCTATAGACTGAGTAACTCATAAATCATTTTGATAATTTTTACAATCATTGTTTTACCACATGTCATTACATGACTTTTTTATTTATCACCGGAGGTCATAATATATCTTATAAAGCAGGAATTAATAAAATCCTTGTATTCAGGATCAATATATTCAGGATTAAGCTTGAACAGAGGATACTTGCTGATAGTATTGGAAAATAATCCTTCAAATGAACGGAAAAGCCCACCCGGGACCTTTTCCGGTATTTTTCCATAAGGAGATATATTCCAAAGAGTGCTATCACGAATAAGAGAGAAGAAAAATCCATTAGATGCTTTTAATTCAATGGTAAGGTTTTCATCCGAAACTCTCAGTATCAGACCTTCATCATCCGTTTTATCCATTTAATAACTTACTAAATGCGATTAATTAACATATATCTTATTTAAAACAATTCAATTTATCTAAGTTAAAAATAAACTTTCTCAAATCTGCTCCCACTTTCAAGGAGGTCTTGAAAAAAGAAAATTCAGGGGCACTACAGGCGTCATCTTACAGTATATGACCGCTTTACTAACATGCATCGCTCTATGCACAATATACCCTTTCATCCTCGGTTCAAATCCCTCAATCACCATAATCCATCACCCTTCCGTGTCAATACTCTCCTTCATTTTGCGGATATTCATATAAAGAGGGCCAAACTCCTTCTTCCAGTCCTTCCTTCCTGCGAAATACCCGAAAACACAAAGCATAACAAAGAACAGGATCCATATTACCAGCAGAAGGATAAAATTGTCAGTGTACCTCATAAGCCTTGTAACAAACACCATTCCTCCACCCGTTCCCAGCAGCAATAAAAGAGGCACAACGATCAGGTAATCGATCAACCGGAAATAACTGATCTGTTTCCCTGCTTTTTCCAGGAACTCAATTACCGGCAGTGAATAGATTTCTGCCGGTAACGGCTTGTATCTCAGATACAGGTATAATGCTCCGGCAGCGAATCCTGCTCCAAGCAACGAAAAACCTGTTGCTTCAAGCCCTGAACGCGTACTGAGAATGGCAAGATAGATCACTGCCAGCACTATGTTGAACGTAACGTAAAGAATCTGCCTTCTTTTTATCTGCGCCTGGTAAGCTTTGAATGATTCAGTTATCATAGATATGTCCTCCTCCTTTTTCACGGGATCTGTTCCCTCTTGTGCCTTCCGGCTTTTCAGTTTTTTAAAATCGTCAAGTTCCATATTTCTCCTCCCACTCTTTTCTTATCTGTTTCTTTATCCTGTGTATCCTGGCTCTGGCATTTCCTTCAGTGAGCCCGGTGATCTCCGCGATATCCCGGTAGTCTGTATCCTCAAGGTAGAGAGTAACCAGCATCCTGTCGGTATTCCCCAGGCGGCTCTTAAAATCATCAAAGAATATTATCTTAATCTCACTGTCATCATTTTCCTGATCTTCTTCCTGAAGCTTCTCGGTCATCCCTCCTTCCGGCAGGGGAACCTCATGATGAGCGTTCCGGTTCATTTTTGACAGGTGAGTAAGACAGGTATTGACTGCTATCCGGTTTACCCAGGTACTCAGTTGAGCTTCTCCCCTGAAGGTCTTTATGTTAAGCCATATCTTAAGCAGTATCTCCTGGTAAGCGTCATCACACTCCAGCTTGCTGCCAAAATAATGCCGGCATATACGGTGGATCCTGCCGTCGTTTTCACTCAGTGCTTTCCTGAAAATTTCATCCTGCTGAAGACCGGAGATCATTTCTGATAATTGGATTAATGTTGTTAAATTAAACTACCCGTTGACTTATTTTGAAACATTATCATGGATAATCAATTCCGATCATTTAGACCCGGATGTATATAATTTGTTACACATCCGGAGGATATTTAAGAATAATGTATTGCTCCGGAAAAGTTGCACTGATCTTTAATCAGGTAACCATGGAATTCATCCTGCTATCCTCACCGCCTGTTCCTGGGCTTTCAGCGCCAGCCAGGTAGCCAGGAAACAATGCTCCTGCGACATGGCTGTATCGGTGCGGTTGACCACATCGTTTACCAGTTGCTCCCCATAGGGCATGTAAACACTGGAACAATCATAATACACTGTTTCCTTCCTGTTAACAAGGAACAGGTGGTTGTCTCCCTTTCTGCCGGCTATGTCGATGTACTTACGCATTTCGATATATCCGTCGGTTCCGAGGATAAAGGTTCTTCCGTCGCCCCAGGTGGCCAGACCACCGGGAGTGAACCAGTCGATGCGGACATAGCCTGTGGCATGAGGGCTTCTTACCATCATATCGCCGAAATCCTGGTATGCCGGATATTTGCCGGTGTTAAAATTACCGACTTGCGACAGGGCCACCTCTGCGCTCGTGGAACCTGTGTAAAACAGGAACTGGTCGCACTGATGGGATCCTATGTCGCATAATATGCCGCCTGCCCTGCCGGGATCAAAAAACCAGTCGGGACGTGTGGCAGCATTCATCCGGTGAGGACCGAGGCCTATGGTCTGGACCACCTTGCCGATAGCCCCGGCACTGACCAGTTCCCCGGCTTTTACCGAAGCCGGATTTCCCAGGCGCTCGCTGTACATTATAGAATATATCCGCCTGGTCTCTTTCTGGACCTTCTTTACCTCTTCAAACTGGCTTAGAGTCAAAATTCCGGGTTTATCAGCCATGAAATCTTTTCCTGCCTTCATTACCCGTATACCCAGGGGTGCCCTTTCGACGGGTATTGAAGCACTGGCCACCAGCTGAACAGAGTTATCCTCAAGTATCTCCTGCTCGCTCCGGGCGATCCTGACATCCGGGTAGCGCTTCGTGAATCCGGCCAGCAATTCGAGCTCTTTTGCAAACACCGATACGAGTTTGCCTCCGCCTCCAATAAGGGCATCTGTCATACCATAAATATGGCCATGGTTGAGACCTATCACTGAAAACCTTATTGAATTTGCCGGAGCTGCCCTTTTTTCGGATTTCAGTTTGACCTCGAACGGTCCGGAAGCATGATGAAAATCGCCTGAAAAGATATCCGGCGGGAACATTGAGATAGCCGTAAGTCCTGTTGCTGATGCGAGGGATCTCCTGATGAATCTGCGGCGACTGGTTTCCATAATATCTTTATTGCAGAGGTTTTATAATATTTTATCAAACTTACTAAAATAGAAAAATTGTTTAGCGGTTCAGATTCACCGAAGTTGTTATTTTTACACAATTACAAAAAGGAAATAATGAAAATAATATCCTGGAACGTAAACGGCATCCGTGCCATTGCCAAAAAATCTTTTTTTACTGATCTTGAATTGATGGATCCGGATATTATCTGTATGCAGGAGACCAAGGCGCAGGATGGTCAGGTTGCTGAAACACTGGAGCCACTCAGAAAATATCATATCTGGTCAAATTCTGCAGTGAGGCCGGGATATTCTGGAACAGCTGTCATATCAAAGGTCAGGCCACTGAATATAACCAGAGACATCGGCATTGAGGAATATGATGCCGAAGGCCGGGTTCTGTGCCTGGAGTTTGAACAGTTTTTCCTGGTTAACGTCTATGTTCCAAACTCGGGGGCTGAACTTGGCAGACTGGCGTACAGGCAGGAATGGGACAAAGCCTTCTTTAATTATCTGAAAAACCTTGAAACAATCAAACCCGTCATAGTATGCGGTGATCTGAATGTGGCTCACAGAGACATTGACCTTGCACGTCCGAAACCAAATTACAATAAGGCAGCCGGATACATGCAGGAGGAAATTGACGGAATGGACAGGTTAACCGGCGGTGGACTGGCAGATACATTCCGCCATTTTTATCCTGACATGACCGGAAGATATACATGGTGGAGCTTCATGGGCGGAGCAAGATCAAAGAATATTGGCTGGAGAATCGATTATTTCCTGGTAAGCAGATCATTCCTCCCGAAAGTGAAGGATGCATTCATTCTCGAGGAAATAAGCGGATCAGATCATTGCCCGGTAGGAATTATCCTTGACCTGTAAATTCAATTACACTTCACGTCCGTATTCTTTTCTCGCCCCTGTAGCTTCTGACACTCCGTATCTTCCTCAGGTAAGCAATAGTTGCATCAGCCGTTGAAATAAATAGCGACTGGCCCGGATCGGCATGACTGTATTTGTAAACCTGGGTCATGTAACTGTTCATGGCAACCGAGTAAGTCTTATCCATAGCGAGGCGGTTACCGCTTTCATCAAAAAGGATCACATCTTCAAGACCGCCTTTACCGTCCGGTATCAGTTCTGTCCTGATCCCCGACGGGTAAACGGGTGAATTGTCATCCAGCGGAAAGGCTGCCAGCATAAGGGAACGGATCTCATTCCCCGTAAGCTTTGTCACGATTAGCTCATTCCCGAACGGATCGAGCTGATAAACATTCATAACAGTTATGGGGCCTTTTGCCAGGCGATCAGTCCGGACACCTCCCGGATTTACCAGTGAAATATCTGCTTTTGCAGCCTCCCGCTGAGCATCAGCCATAAGGTAACCCAGCTCTTCGTGCGATGAAAAATCATCTTCAGCTGTTGCAATCACTTCCTTTAGAACAGGATTATCGTTGTATCTGTCAACCATGGCACGAATGGCCAGCTTTTCACTCTTCGAATTCCTGATGTCGATAAGCTGCATGCTTCGCTGCAATGATCCGTCACTTTTTCTGACAAGTCTGATCAGAGTGCCGTATTTAAGTTTGTTTTCGGCCTGTGTGATCATAATACCATTGTGGATCTGTTCTTTTTCAACCCTCGTGTGTGAATGTCCTCCGATGATCAGATCGATACCTTCAGGCATGGTTTCAGCCAGCCGCACGTCGTTTTCAAAGCCAATGTGGGTCAGTGCGATAAAAATATCGCTTTTGTCTTTCAGCCAGAGATATTCACGGGCAGCATCAAACGGAGGCCGGAAAGCAAATCCTTTCAGATTGTCGGGATGCGAATCGGGAATATCATTCTGATTGATTTGCAGCAGCCCGAGAAACGCCAGCTTCAGTCCGTTTGGCAGAGTGATGATCTTATAAGGTTCTATCCTTATGTCATTTGAGGCGCCGGCTGACACGTTGGCACAAATAAATCCGAAGTTTGCTTTTTGGGTAAGATTTCTGAATCCTTCAGGGTGTGAATCGAATTCATGGTTTCCCACAGCACTCAGATCAAAGCCTGTCGCATTCATCAGCTCGATAACCGGCAACCCTTTTTCGGGATACTGGTCATTCACAGGATTTCCCGTCTGGTTGTCTCCGGCGGCTACCAGCAGCATATCAGGATAAATAGCCTGTAAACTGTCAACGATGTACGCAAGTTTTGGAAAATTATCAATTGTGGCATGCATGTCGTTTACGGCAAAAATGACAGCCTGTCTTTCATCTTGGGTGCCGGTTACCGCTTTCTTTCCGGTGCTGCATGCGGAAACAAGTCCGATGGCAATGACCAATAAAACTATTCTCTGTAATGGAATTCTCTTTCTGCCCCTTGACCTGATAAAAAGAGTATTCCCATCGGTAAGTTCACCGTCAACTGCTACTTCGTTCCCGTAACGGTCCTCAACCACAGGAAAACGTTTGGGAATTTTCAGGCCTGTATGCGAATAAAACTTAATAATCGCATCCTTTACCCTTGCCCCGTTGTGGACTTCAAGAAGGATATTGTTTACAGTGATTTTCATCCGATGAATTTTTGAAACTTACACAAAGGGTTAAAATACAACTTTTCCAATTGCAGCAGATTTCTTTTATGTATTTTTTCACTTGGTTGTTCTTTGTACCTTTTAATGTAAATTTACCTTTACAGGAGTTATTGATGCGATGACACATTTTGTTAAATGATTACTGGTTGACTATGAGAAAATATCTGTTCATTCCTGTGGCTTTGGCATTTATGATCTCATCATGCACTGACAGGGTATTGAAAATTGAGAATGAAACAGGCCATTATACCCTGCGAAACGCAAACTGGAAATATTCTGACGGATTTGAGCACAACATGTCCTATATAGCTCCTCCTGGCAATGAGGATGAATGGGAAACCTGGTACAATAAACTGGTGGATTACAGGAATTTCATGAGAAACAATATTGGTAATGAAAGCCTGGCTTCTGTCGATCTGAACCTGGATAAAACCACACATCCCGAAGAAAAGTTTGAAGATTGCGGATTTGCGGTACATAAGCACCTGGCTGCTGCCATTGATCTCCGGCCCGGAGACAGGATAAAACTCTCAGGTGAATCGAAGTGGAAAGCAGGCGGTGATCAATTATATGTCAGCTATGAATACACGCTCCACAAGAGGGAAAAGGGATTGGTCTATAGAAAGGAAAAATTTGCCGACAGCATACGGATCAGCCGGGAAAACAGCTGGCAAAAGTTTTCCGTAGAATTGAAAATACCTTGCTTCAATGCCGACAGTTTCTGGATAGCCCCCGTGTTTTCAATAGAAAGCAAAAGAAACAACTCAGTGTCCCACTGCACTTTGCGTCATCTGGATATTGAAATGCCCCATACGGAGAAAAGGGCAAAAGCAATAGCCACTCCTTCAGGAGAAAGAAAATTCGACGACCAGATATATGGAAGGGAGGATCTATCGTGGATGAAGAAAAATTTCCTTATGGGATTTGTTTTTATATGGGATAAAGATTTCTATGATCCGGTTACCCGTACATACACGGTGGATAAATATTGTCAGAAAATGAAGCGTGAATTCGGAGGTTTTCATTCGGTATTATTGTGGCACTCCTATCCGCATCTGGGGATTGACAGGCGAAACCAGTACGATGTATTCGGAATAATGCCTGGCGGCATCGAAAGCCTTAAAGTAGCAATCGGGCGTTTTCATCATAACAATGTAAAAGTATTTATTGCATACACCCCATGGGACGAAATGACCCGTCGCGAAGAGCATTCTGATGAACACATGATTGCAGAAACCATCGCCCTGCTCGATCTCGACGGGGTATTCATGGACACCAGATCCGAAGGCGCTTCATTGCTGAGAGAAGAACTCGACAGGAGAAGGAAAGGAGTCGCCATCGTGCCTGAACTGGCGCCTACATTCAGCGACATACACGGCAGAAAAGCCTGCAGTGGTTCATGGGCTCAAAAATATTCCATGCAGCCTTACGAAAACCATGGAATACTGCATATGAAATGGATTCTTCCAAAACATCAGCAATACCAGATAGACAGGTGGACGAAGGATCATCAGGAAGAACTGAAGGCTGCCTGGATAAACGGATCGGGAATACAGGTCTGGGAAAATGTTTTCGGATCATGGAATCCATGGAATGCAAAGGACAGGGCCGATATCCGGCGCATGAATCCCATATGGCTGTACTTTTCTGATCTGTACACCTCTGAAGCATGGAAACCATTTGTTCCCACTGAAGACCCGGAGGTGCTGGCTTCATGCTGGGAGAATGAACAGTTTAAGATCTGGAACATCATCAACAACAAAGAATCATCTTCATGGATAAGATTAAGCTTTGCGAATGAAAATGAGGTTTTATATGATGTCTGGAACGGGGAAAAAATGAACTCCCTGGCAAAAGACGGAAACTTATATGTTGAAATACCACCTCACCGTCTTGGTACAATAGCGGCTCTGAAAAATGACGGTTTGCCTGAAGGTTTTGAAGAATTAATAAAAAATCAGAAAACCGAAAACCTGACAAAATTGCCTGAAACGGATAATCATGTTTTTGCAGCGCCGGTAGTTAATTACCTACCATATAACGGATCAGCTGAAAATCCGGATGTTGACAAGAATAAATTGCTGGAGCTTAAAGCAGGGTTCTATGAATTTCAGGTTGAACATTTTGGTACTGAATCGGGCTGTTATCCCGACGAGGATACACCCCGTGAAGAATGGTGGGACAGATTTCTCAAGACGGCATTCGGAAGACCAATCAGTCATACTGCGAGAAATAGAATTGAAACTTCATTTATCAGCCCGGAAGCAATCACAAACGGGCAGTATGAGGAATTCATCAATGTCAGCGGATATAAGCCTGATGTAAGTAAAAACTACCTTATCCACTGGAACGGTGATGCTTGCCCCGACAGCCTCAAAAACAAACCGGTTGTATATGTTTCGCTTGAGGACGCCCGTGCTTATGCAAAATGGTCGGGAGGCAGACTGCCCACCGAGTGGGAATGGCAGAAGGCAGCACAGGATTACCAGGAAAAGTTTACGAGGAACAGGGTGTTTGAATGGACTGAGAGTGAACGCGACGACGGTCATACACGTTTTGTTATGCTTCGCGGAGGATGCGCCTCATGGAAACCATGGAATTCAAGATGGTACTTCCCGGCTGAAGAGTATCCGGGAGGAGAACAGCAACCTGACTGGCATGCCAAATATCTGCTAATGGATCCTTCGATCGACAGGGCCGAAACAATCGGATTCAGGTGCATTTATAATTAAAATCAGACATATAATTAAGGCTGTCTCAAAATTCTCTAATTTGAGTTTTTCATCCTTGGTGTACCCTCGTGCTAACCTTTGTGAAACTTTGTGGTTCAATCAGCTATGTTTTACCACAAAGTACCCAAAGGGTAACACAAAGGTACCAAAAAGACTTTTTAAACAGCTTCTAACCTGCGACATAAATCCACCAATTCGCTAAAACATGTGCCTATATATCAAAAGCAAATTTTAATCCTGTCACCAATCATTTGATCCCCTTGGCATATGAAAGAACAAGGCTGCCCCATAACAGCCCGATCAGATGTTGGTAAAAAGGAACGGAGAACACTAACCGAAGATCACAGGAAGCAATAATTCAAAACTTATTGCTTTATTTGAAAAATAATACCCTTGGCTTTTTAAGATAATGTCAGATTTATCAATCCAGCTTTTCAGATCATTCCTTTCAGGATTTGATGCCCGTTACCAGGATCTTGTTTCAACATGGCTGTTGGTAATGATAATTGTTGTTCTGGTAACATTCATTATCAGTGAGATAACCCGGAATTACAGCCAGGTCGACAAACTATGGAGCCTTCTGCCGGTAGCTTACGGAAGCATTACGGCAGTCGCTTTTCCTTCACCGCGGATTTTTCTGATGGTTGCCCTGGTTGCAACCTGGGGCCTGAGGCTGAGCTATAATTTTTCAAGAAAGGGAGGCTATAATATAGTTCCCTGGAAAGGGCATGAGGATTACAGGTGGGCCGTGTTGAGAGAGAATCCTGCATTAAAAGGCAGGCTTAGGTTCGGGCTTTTTAACCTGCTGTTCATTTCACTTTATCAGAATATAGTGATCTTCCTTTTTTCTTCTCCATTCCTTCTGGCTGCACTATTTCCGGAAACGCCCATCAACTATATCGATATACTGGCATCCATTCTGATGCTGGCATTTATCATTACTGAAGCCGTTGCTGACAACCAGCTGTTCAGGTTTCACCGGGAAAAGAAGAATAAAGTAAAAGGCGAAAAACGTTACAGCAAATCAGTCAAAAAAGGATTCATGGCTGAAGGCCTGTGGAAATATGTCAGGCACCCGAATTTTACTTCGGAACAGGCAATCTGGATATTTTTCTACTTTTTTGGAGTCGCCGCTTCAGGAAAGCTGTTAAACTTTACCATGTGGGGCCCTGTATTGCTGATACTGATCTTCATGGGAAGCTCAAGGCTTACAGAGAATATCAGCTGCAGCAAATATCCTGATTATAAGTCATACCAGAAAGAGGTGCCCCAGTTCCTGCCTGGTTTGAGATTTAAATGACAGACAGTCATCCACCTTCATATATATGCCCTCCATTTAGCCAATCAGGCTAAATTCCGAACATTTCCCGCGGATAATTGTTTTTTAATTTAACAACCCGCATTTAAGCTTTTTTCTGAAAATACTGAATGGAAGGAAAGATGGTTCATTTCTCAATGAATAAATCGATCCGGAATAGGTGTATAGATTATTAACTAAATAAATATACAATCATGAAAAAAGTAACTGGAATGCTGATAATGGCACTTTTATGTGCAGGTTTGCTGACCTTCGTGGGATGCAAAAAAAGCGCCGAACTCCCGGCAGTCTTTACTTCCGGTATATCTCAGGTTACACCGACAACAGCTGCCACTGGCGGTGAGATTCTTTCATCAGGGGATAGTTATGTGACCCAACGCGGTGTTTGCTGGGGCACCTCCCCGGGTCCCACCATCTACTATCCCAAAACAGTTGACGGATCAGGGCCCGGTGCCTTCACAAGCAGACTGACCGGGCTGGATCCGGAAACTACCTACTATGTAAGGGCTTACGCTACAAATGCCGAAGGCACAGCCTATGGCGAAGAGATCATTTTCACAACCGGTAATTTTGACTATTGGACCATTTCCGATATTGATGGCAATTTTTATAAGACGATTCATATTGGAAATCAAAATTGGATGGCTGAAAACCTGAGGGTCACAAAATACAACGACGGTTCTTCCATTTCAAATGTTACGGATTATTCAGAATGGTCAGCTCTGGAAACAGGTGCATATTGCTGGTATGAAAACAATGCTACTAAATATAAAGAAGATTATGGTGCACTATACAACTATCATGCGGTCAAAACAAATAAGCTTTGTCCTGACGGCTGGCATATACCCTCAGAAGATGAAGTATCTGAACTTGCCACTTACCTGGGCGGTATGGAAATCACCGGTATCAAGCTAAATTCAGTTGGTTTTAATGCCCTTACATCCGGTGTACGCCAAATTTTACCGGTGGACTATGCGGAGTATGTATCCTGGTTGGAGTCGGAGTGGGCTGGAAAAGGATTTGTTACCTACTGGTGGACAAGCCCTTCGAACAGCAGAGATTATGGAGTATCCTGGGGAGTATCTTATAATAGCGAATACTATGTCGATTACTTCTTTACTGATCAATCTGGATTGTCTGTTCGCTGTATGGAAGATTGAGGTTGTATCATAAGTATTTTATATTGCTTTTCTAACCTTGGAGGACTTTGTGCCTACCTTTGAGGTACTTTGTGGTTCAGTGATTTAGGTTTAACCGCAAAGGTGCACGAAGGGTAGCACAAAGCACCCAAAGGACTTTTGATACAACCTCTTTTTCTTTTATTCCGGCCTGAGTCAAAACATAAGTGATCATTTCCGGCAGGTGGCTGTATTGTGAAATACTGATCTAACCCTCCTTTTCCCGGATCTGCACCCTCCTTATTTTTCCGCTTATTGTCTTGGGCAGTTCGGTGACAAATTCCACTATCCTCGGATACTTGTAGGGTGCAGTTACCTTTTTTACATGTTCCTGCAACTCCTTTGCCAGCTCTTCACTGGGATGATAGTTCCTGGTCAGTACGACTGTCGCCTTCACAATCTGTCCCCTGTCGGGATCCGGAACAGCTGTAACGGCACATTCAAGCACAGCAGGATGTTCTACAAGGGCGCTTTCCACCTCAAACGGACCGATCCGGTAACCCGAACTTTTGATAATGTCATCAGCCCTTCCGACAAACCAGAAATAGCCGTCCTCGTCGCACCATGCCATATCGCCAGTTTTATATACTCCATCCGACCAGACACTTTTTGTCAGCTCCTCATCGCGGTAATAACCTTTAAACATTCCCACAGGCTTTCTAACGGATGTATGTATCACAATCTCCCCTTCATTTCCGATTTCACATGAATTACCCGATTCATCGACAATGTCAATATCATAGCCCGGGGTTGGCTTGCCCATCGATCCGGGCTTGGGGTCCATCCACGGCCAGGTCGCAATTGCCACGGTACATTCAGTCTGACCATATCCCTCCATCAGCCTTATGCCGGTCTTTTCAAGAAAATACCTGAACACCTCCGGATTTAAAGGCTCTCCTGCAACAACGCAGTACCTGAGCCGTCTCAGGTCATAACCGGCAAGATCTTCTTTTATAAGAAACCTATAGATTGTGGGAGGAGCACAGAAAGTAGTGACCCCGTACTTCTCAATCACAGCCAGTATGTCTTTAGGGACGAACTTGTCGTAGTCATAAGTCATTACCGCACTTCCTGAAAGCCACTGTCCATATATCTTCCCCCATGCCGATTTTGCCCATCCGGTATCTGCAATTGTAAAATGAAGTCCGTTATCCTGAACATTCTGCCAGTATCTTGCAGTTACTATATGCCCGAGAGGATATGTGAAATCGTGAGTTACCATCTTGGGCATTCCGGTTGTTCCGGAAGTAAAATACAGGAGCATGATATCGTTATTTTCAGTTGCCTCAACTCCTGATGGCCGGGGAAACTCCGCGGAACTTTCCTCCATACCTTTTGACAGATTGATCCAGCCTTCACTGTCACTGTCAACTAAAACTTTGTGCTTCAGGGATGGGGATTTTTCTTCAGCTTCGCCTATATGCTGCATCACAACCGGATCAGGCACGCAGACAATCATTTTAATACCGGCGGCATTATTCCTGAAAACAATATCCTTTGTGGAAAGAAGGTGTGTTGCAGGGATAGTGACAGCTCCGATCCTGTTCAGTGCCAGAGTGCAGAACCAGTAGGTATAGTGCCTCTTCATGATCAGCATCACCGGATCACCTTTGCGTATGCCTGCCGACTTAAAGAAATTGGCTGCCTTGCAGCTGTAATATTTCATCTGCCCGAAAGTGAAAATAGTCTTGTTGCCTTTGTCATCGCACCATACCATGGCTACTTTTTCAGGGGTGGTCCCGGCTATTTCATCCACTGCATCAAAGGCAAAATTGAAATTGCCGGGGATGGAAATTTCAAATCCTGATCTGAACTCCTCATATGATCCGAAATCAGTCTTCTTAAGGTATTTTTCAAGAACCATTGGTGTTGTTTTCTTTTAAATTATAAAACCATTGCAAGAAATTTTACCTGCTCATTGTTCAGGGCTTTCATTGCGTGATTGTAACCCGAATTAAAATAGATCGAATCGCCTTCATTCAGAATAATTTCATGACCATCTATTATTGTCATCATGGCGCCTTTTATTACATAATTAAACTCCTGACCGGGATGGGAATTGAATTCAAGCAATGTTCCTTCGGGCTTGGGTTCGATGGTTACCATGAATACTTCGGCTTTTTTATGAATGAAATTATAGGCTAGGCTCTCATACCGATATTGCTGCCTCCGCTCGAGCTTCAGCCCTTTGCCGTCTCTGACTACGCTGTAAATGTGGAGCTTGGGATTATCTCCGCCAAGCAGAACAGAGAGTTCAACATTGAAAAGTTCTGATATTTTAAATACTATGCCAACTGGAATATCCGTGTTACCGCTTTCGTATTTCGCATACAGATCATTTGCAAGTCCCAGCTTATGTGCCAGCGTTTCGGCCGAAATTCCCGATATCTCGCGGATCTCCCTTATCCTTGTGGCAATCTGCCTTATCTGTTCTGTCATAATTTCCCGGTTTTGAAATTTCAATATTACATAAATTATTTGATTGTGACTGACTGATGTTTTAGCAAACAAATGGTTTTTATCATCGCCGGTGGACCTGAAAAAACTTTATTTTGAAAGATCTGTTATTCAATATGTTGGCAGCTTTTTGTGAATTACCTGTTAAAAGAAAATTTTACATTTTTTTCTTCATTTATTAATTTTTCCGAACATTCATTTTATCTTCATAAAAAACTATTATTACATTCTTAAAAAAACAATTTTCTTATCAAGGTAGTCGTATTATATGACCTCGATCCTGAATGGGACGACCTCGAAATCAGGGATGTCAGAAAATCCAACAAGGTGCTTGCTGAGTCGCTGATTGAAGAAGGTATAGAAACGTATATGGAGGAACTCACCAATCCATATCTTGAGAAAATACTGAAAAAATACAATCCTGCCGATACGATTGTTTTTAATCTCTGCGAAAGCCTTCCAGGTTTGGTCTGCAGCGAAAGAAGAGTAGTTGAAATCATTGAATACTGCGGATTTACCTATACCGGAAATTCACCACAGGTGATAGATCTGAGCTACGACAAGCAAAAGGTAAAAAAAGTTCTCAGCTCTCTTGGCATAAGGGTTCCTTACGGGACTGTTCTTACTCCCGATGAGGCTTCTGAATGGACCCTATTCCCAGCCATTGTAAAACCATCTCGCGAACACTGCAGCCTGACCATAACCGAAAAATCGGTGGTTTTCAACACAATTTCCCTCAGGCAGCAGATACTGTTGGTAAACAATGAATTGAAGCAACCTGCAATGGTCGAGGATTTTATTGACGGCCGCGAATTACATGTATCGGTATGGAATAATGACCAGCCTGAAATGCTGCCTCCGGCAGAAATGGATTTTTCGGCTTTTCATGAACCCAGAGAAAGATTGTGCACTTACGACTCGAAATTTATCCCCGGATCTGAACATTACGAAAAAATCGTTACCCTGGTTCCTGCCCCTCTTGATGATAAACAGCTTAAGAATCTGGAAAAATCTGTTATTGCAGCATGGAAAGGTTTTGGATGCCTAGATTACGCCCGATTTGATTACCGCCTTCGCGATGATAAATTCTACCTCCTCGACATCAATCCCAATAACGATATCAGCATTGAAACAAGCTTTGCAATTGCGGCAGAAATGCAAAACTATTCATACAGCCAGATGGTGAAACGGATAGTTATGATGGCAGCAGAACGCCATCCGGAACTTGCAGAGGAATTACAGGTTCAGAATCTTTTAATCAGCGGTTCTGCAAACTCCCAACCCTTTTATCAGTATTGGCCAGCTGATCGCTCCGGTAAAATGACCGGATAAACAAGCGTCCCAGGGTTCATATTATCAAATAAGATTATTTTTCGATCAGAAAACCTGATTCCGAAGAGTGCTGCTCTATCCTAATCCGAAAATAACCGGAAATCCGAAAACAACGATTATGATCCAAACCAGATACACGGGCAGGAATTTTGAAATGATCATTTCCACATTTCTGAAATCCTTCCCTTTAAAATTTATCCTGAAGAGACTTGTCATAATTAAAGCCAGGTTTATCAAAACAAGAATATTCGAAACCAGAACAGCCAGCCGGTTCGGGCTCAGACCATATTCCCCAAGCCTGTAAAAAATGGCAGACAGTGCAATAAGGTCAATTATAATTGTAATGATCGATAACAGGAACAAAACCTGTGTATTGAATTTCTGCTTT
Source organism: uncultured Rikenellaceae bacterium (assembly GCA_964611835.1). GTDB lineage: Bacteria > Bacteroidota > Bacteroidia > Bacteroidales > VadinHA17 > LD21. Next base: position 18,196 of record CAZTDW010000062.1, read on the forward strand.
TTGATCCCTGATGTTCCCGTAACCGAAAAAATAATTATGCCCATCACCCCAAGCAGCATCGCATTAAAAATAAGAAGGAAATCACGGTCATTGTACGGATCCTTTCCGGTAACCAGTATCGTGACAAGAAAGACTGTCAGCGTTATAAGTACCAGCGGACTGAAGATTGCGGCTATCAATGGGGCAATCCTGTTAACCAGTGCAGGATATTTTTCAATTATAAAAGCTGCCACAATAGGAGCTGCTGCTGCACCAGTCAAAATTATGTTCTCCCCATAGAAGGTTTCGATATCTAGTCCGATTGAATCAAACAGCCCGATGGTGATAGCCGTCAGAATACCTCCGGCTATTGCGATAAGTGCGTAAACTATCGCCAGATCACCATTAAATCTTATAAAATCAATCCGCTTGTTCCTGTCCCTGAAATCATAACCGGTAAACACAATCCCGTATATGAACCACATAAGCAACGGCAAATGAATATATGCAAGAACCACCGCGTCACCCGGTTCATTGGCAGGAAGGAGATTTATGTAAATTGCCGGGATCAGAAAAGCCAGGGCAGTAAGGAATATTTTCCTTATTTCCCACACCCTGTTAATCCACATCGCATAAAGTGTCAATCCGAGAAAGACAATTATCGCAGCGTTTTTCTGATAAAAAGCATCATCGGAATAGCCGATCTGAAAAACAGCCGGGATCTTAATGAGGATAGTCGTAATTATGCACACAGCAATCACCCGCGCTATTTCCGGCAACCCGATGGATTTCAGAATTTCAGGCTTGCTGTCATACTCCACCCTGGCTTTCCAGAATCCTGCCAGTTCGGTGCTCTCTATTTCAGGAAATAACCTGTCAAACGCAGCTTTGAAAGCTCTCCGGTCATCGCGGTATAGTTTTTCGAGCGCTTCAGGATTTCCCAG
>CAZTDW010000063.1:0-18900 GCA_964611835.1 uncultured Rikenellaceae bacterium
AAAGTATGGATTTCATGAAAAGATCAATTTCTGTTCTCATCCTTTGCATGTTCTGCTATTTCACGTCAAATCTGGCCGCCGACGGTAGCAAGGAGCTCAAAAGCATAGCCATTAAATGGATTAATGAGAAAGCATCGGGCAGCATAATAGTTGAAAACGGAGTGCTCGCTGAAATGAAAATCATTGATGGAAGGGGAAAGTCCGGTGCCGGCAATTACAGATTCTCCGGAAACGGGCCCAATTCTCTTCAAATAATCCTTGACAATGTAAATGTGGGACCGGGCAGCAAACCCACACTGGTATCTGTTGGTAACGGGCTTCATTCGTTTTCCTTCTTTCTTCGCGATGTGTCATATGAATATCCGATTTATATACCTGATTATAATGTAATTGTATCTCCAGCTTCCGACGGAAGGTCATTTGGTGAAACCGAAATGGAGATAAAGAGCCGCCGGCTTCAGACCAGGCTCGAAAAGATTGAGAATGAGCCCGAGGAATCATTCGAATCCGCTGCGATACATACCAGGGACCAGCTCTGCCCTATACTGCTTGGCCTGAGCAGGGATGTAAGGATATTTGAAATTGGAATTCCGGGGGAAATGGAAACCATTTCTCCAAAATATGCATCAACCCAGGTAAAACTTGATGAGACCGGTAATGAACCTGCTAATTACTGCTTTCTTGCCGGCAGGGGACAGGGAGTAGAAAATGCATCCTCCAGATGGATTGAGGAGGGTTCTCTGCCTGTCTTTCACAAACTGATCAGGGATGAAGATATCAGTTATCATTTTACATCTTTTGTCTCGCCTGAAATTTCCAAAATGAGCGCCAATAAGCCGGGAGGATCACATTTTCTGGTTGCAGATTACTTTAGTTACGGACATACTTTTACCAAAGAACAGGAGGGAATTATTGATGTCCTGCTGAAGAAAGAAAAGGAGAAAGAAGAAGAAACGATACTTTACCAAAAGGTCGAAGCTGAAAATACATCTACTGCCCCGGCCTATGCATTCTTCCGCACATTGAGGCCGGGCCGCGGATGGTGGGAAAAAATTCCCTGTGCCTACGAAAGGGAAACAGGATTATCATCATATTCAGCAGACAGGGTATTCGGTATTTCCAGTATGAACGGAAAGCCTCTTCCTGATCAGGAAATAGCGGTTCTTCTTAAACCAGGGGAGAAGGTCACCTTCGAGTTTCTCCTTCCTCACAGACCCGTCTCGCGGGAAAGAGCTGTCAGGCTGGCTGGCGAGTCATTTGATGCCAGACTGGCTGATTGCAGGGAATTCTGGAGAAGGAAGCTTGAATCATCAGCAAAGGTGAGCCTGCCCAACAGGAGGATTGATGAGATGATGAAAGCGGGGCTCCTTCACCTTGATCTCATTACTTATGGCCAGGAACCTAACGGTATACTTGCTCCCTGCCCCGGTGTCTATTCTCCTATCGGAAGCGAAAGCTCTCCGATTATACAGTTCTACAACTCAATGGGGCTCAGCGACATTGCAAAAAGATCCCTGATGTTCTTTCTTGAAAAGCAGTATGAAGAAGGAATGATCCAGAGCTTTGGGGGCTATATGATCGAAACGGGCGGAGCCCTTTATTCGATAGGCGAATATTTCCGGTACACACGTGATACCACATGGATAAAAGAAATAAGCCCAAAACTCCTGAAATCGTGCGATTATCTCATCCGCTGGCGCGAGCGAAGCAAAATCCCCGGGCTTAAGGGCAGGGGATATGGTATGATCGACGGCAAGGTTGCCGATCCGGAGGATCCGTATCATCAATTCATGCTTAACGGTTATGGATACCTTGCCCTGAAAAGGATGGCAGAGGTGTTTGAATATATTGACGGAAGTATTTCGGAAAGACTCGTTAATGAAGCAGAAGAATGGAGGAATGATATACGCGAATCACTATTCAAAGCGATGGCCGAATCGCCTGTTGTCCCTGCCGGGGATGGCACCTGGTGTCCTACTGCTCCCCCGTGGACAGAAGCCAGGGCGCCCAGGCTTCTGTATTACGAGCCTGAAACATTCCTGTCGCATGGAACCTTTACAGTTTCCGATGTTCTCCTGGGCCCTCTATACCTTGTTTTTTGCGAAGTTCTGGATCCTCATGAACCTGCCTCCCGGATACTGCTGAAATATCACAGTGAGCATTTTTTCCAGCGCAATGCTGCATTCAGTCAGCCCTATTACAGCAGGCATAATATCATACAATTGAGGCTGGGACTCGTCAAACCATTCCTCAAAACATATTTCAATACGGTATCAGCTCTCGCCGACAGGGAAACATACACATTCTGGGAACACCTGTATCAGGTAAGCGTGCACAAAACACACGAGGAAGCGTGGTTTCTTATGGAGACAAGATGGATGCTTTACAATGAGGAGGATGATACACTAAAGCTTCTATCAGGCATTCCCCGGAACTGGCTTGAAGACGGAAAAAGTATTGAGCTTAAAAATGTGGCAAGCTATTTCGGACCGATCTCCCTGAAAGTAGATTCCCGGTTGAAGTCCGGTATTGTCTCAGCTTCGGTGGAATGCAACTCAGACAGGATGCCACAGACAGTTGTGCTGAGATTACCACATCCTGAAGGAAAGAGACCACTGAAAGTAAATGGGGGCACATTCGAACCGGAAAATGAAACGGTGACTATTAAAGACTTTAACGGCAGGGCAGAGGTACTGATTGAATACTGAAAAAAGATACCCTCATTTCAGATCATACGGAAACATAACCGGGTTTATGCCTCAAATGTAAATGCTTCCCGAATCAGCTCAAGGCTTTTGGGAACTGCTGTCAGCGGATCTTCATTGCCCTCAAATTCGACCGATACATAACCGTTATAATTCACTTTCCGGAAAATGGAAGCAACGCGATTGTAATCGATATCGAGAGTGTACCATTTTCCTCCTCCGTAATATGTTTTCGCCTGAATCAGGAATGTTTTGGGAGCCATCATCTCAAGCTGCTCATATTGCCTTTCGAGAAAATTGCCAGTATCTGATGTTATCTGAAGCCATGGGGAGTTGATTGAGTCAACTATCCTCAATACTCCCTCGGCTGTCCTTCCAAGACCCCAATGGTTTTCGAGGCCAAGCACCACGCCGCATTTCTCAGCCGTCGGTATGCATCGCCCGATTGAATCAATAACCCATTCGAAACCCTGGTCGTCTGAAATCCCCGGGAGATTTTGCTCAATACCCTTATTGTCCATCAGGTCATCAAATGATTTTGTCGTATTCCACCTCCCCGTATTCAGGCGCATGGTCGGGATCCCAAGCTGATATGCAAGTTCAATCTGATGAATCGTTTTTGCGATCTCTTCTTCCCTTTTCTCTTTACCGGGAAACACGAATCCCTGATGGGTTGAAAATCCCATTATATCAAGCCCGGCATGGAATGCCTGACGTTTAAGCTTCTGCAGATAACTGTTCTCCTCCGATTGCATCTGCATCAGCAGGAATTCAATACCGTCAAAACCCATGGCAGCCGCTTTCTCAATGCAGTACTCAATTGATGCATTCTCCTTCGGCCCGTTAAACTGCCAGAAGGAATATGTAGAAACGCCGATCCTGTTCCTTTTAGTAATCTGTGATGCTTCCTTGATTGGGGTGACAGGAGGCTCCCCGGATCCGCAACTTGTAAGTCCTAATCCTGCTCCGGCTGCAATGCATGCAGCATTCCTGATAAATGACCGCCTTGAGTTATCCATAGCTGATTTTTCCTATAAATTTATAAAAATCCTTCAAACAAATTCACTGCAACAGAACGTCATGAGTCAGCTGGTCAGAAATGTAGTTTCCCCATGCAGCAGTTCTTGAACTTCTTTCCTGATCCGCAGGGACACGGATCATTTCTTCCGGGCATTACGGGTTTGACCACCTGGTTCTCTTTGTTCCTTATCCATTGCATTACATTCGCCGGAGCACGCTTGTTTTTCAGCTCATTCCCCATGAATTCCATGAATGGTTCTGCATGACTGAAGAATTTTTTGTACCCCCTGCATAAATAATTCAATCCGGGTTTTCCGTCAGGGGTCATGATAAACCGGTGCTTGGGGCATTCCCCATGGCAGGCATATCTGACTTCGCACTGTAAACAGTAGCGCGGAAGGGAATTTCTCTTGCTGATTCCGAAATCAAACTGCTGCTGGGATTTAACCAGGTCGATAAGGTTCTCATTTGAAATATTTCCAAGGAAATATTCAGGAAAAACAAAATGATCGCACGAGAACAGATCTCCGTTATGTTCCATTACAAGAGCATCACCGCATGTATCGTTGAAAACGCATAATCCGGGATTCTCTCCGACGTAATTAGCCAGGGTGGCATCAAAGATCTGAACAAAATATCTTGCTACATCATTTCTGACCCATTCATTGAAAATTGCGATCAGGAAGTTGCCAAAATCCTCTGCCCCGACGGACCATTCAGTGACATTTGCATTGCCATCAAAATCAGGAAAAACAAGATTCAGTTCATTCTCATTCCCTTGTGCCAGGCTCCTTTCGGCCACCGGTAGGAACTGCAGGAAACCGCTGCCTATCCGTTTGAGGAACCTGTAGGTTTCCAAAGCGAGATGCACATTATAGCTGTTAACAACACTAAGTGTGTTGAATTCTACCTTATGCCTGTGGAGCAATTCAATGCCCCTCATCACCCTCTTAAAGGTTGGCCGGCCGGAATATGTCCTGCGGTAATGGTCGTGATTATGCTCTTCTCCATCTATAGAGATCCCAACAAGTATATTGTTGTCATTGAAAAACCTGCACCAGTCATCATCAAGCCTGGTCCCATTGGTCTGAAATGCGTTCTCAATTTTCTTACCACCCCTGTATTTTTCCTGAAGGGCAATTGCCTTCCTGAAAAAATCAAGGCCCATAAGAGTCGGCTCTCCGCCCTGCCATGTAAAAGTAACGACAGGAACGTCCTGGGCCTCAATGAACTGCTTTGTGAACTTCTCAAGAATGTCGTCGGTCATCCGGAAGGTATTGCTTTCACGGTAGAGCTTTTTCTTCTCCAGATAATAGCAATAGGTGCAGTTCAGGTTGCATGAAGGACCTGCAGGCTTAAGCATCACATGAAAGGCATTGGGCCTTCGGAGCTTTAGTGCGTCTGTAAACAGGAGGGTAGATTTCATCAATTTTACTCTGATACAAAAATAGTATTATAGTCAGGATAAAAAAGGAGCAGCACAACAATGGATAATGAACCAAAAATCATAAATTGGAAACATTATTATCAATCTGTTAAAAAGACACTTTAGTATGAAACCTGTATGTTTTCCAAACACAAATAAGAATGAAAATATTTTCCAACATGCAGGTTCCATGTGACCTTTAAAATCAAAATTATTTACACATGAAAAGGAGACAATTTCTTGAAACAGTTTCAATGGGGTCGGCAGCAGCGATATCATCATTACGGTTCCCCCCTGGAAATGGGGCGGACAAGCTTAAGATAGGCCTGATAGGCGCCGGCTGGTATGGGATGGTAATTACAAAAGCGGCCCTGAAAACGGGTGAAGCGGAAGTTATCGGGGTATGTGATGTTGATTCCGCGCATCTTGAAGACAGCGCTAAGGAAATAGAAAAGATCCAGGGATTTAAACCCCGGACATTCAAATTCTACAAAGAGCTGCTGGAGATGAAGGGAATTGAAGCCATCTTTATCGGGACTCCTCCCCACTGGCATGCCCTTCAGTTTATTGCTGCCTGCGAAAAGGGATTTGACATTTACTGTGAAAAACCGCTCTCATACGACGTGCAGGAAGGCCTTGCGATGGTGGCTGCAGCAAAAAAAGCCGGGAATATTGTCCAGATAGGCTTTCAGAGGCGTCAGAGCGAAGCATTCAAAAAAGCAAAGGAGCTTATCGGTTCAGGGAAAATAGGTGATGTGTTTCAGATCAATGCCCAGATAAACTATATTCCGGTACCCGATGACACCACCATTCAGTCTCCTCCGGCGTCGCTCGACTGGGAAGCATGGTGCGGACCGGCTCCGAAGCTCGATTACCGGCCAAGCATAGGCCACAAATCATGGAGGCTTGAGAAGGAATACGGAAACGGCCATCTTGTCGACTGGGGTATTCATCATATAGATATAATAAGGCACATAATGGGAGAGGGGATGCCTTCCGGATTCAGTTCATCGGGAGGTATAAACGTATTAAAAGGCCAGATAACCACTCCTGACACTCTTACAGCAAAAATGGCCCTCGGGAAAACGCCTGTATTATGGCAGCACAGGCTTTGGGGCACAGGCGATGTAACAAAGGAATTCAATAACGGGATCTTTTTCTATGGAGATAAAGGAACTCTTTTTGCAGAGGACTCCAAAGTCATTTTGTTCGACAATAAAAACCAAAGGGAGGATATGCCGGTATCCACGCCGGGTATGCAGGAAAGGCATGTATCAAATTTCATTGAGGCTGTGAAGAAAAGAGACAAAAGCATGCTTAGCTGTTCCACAGAAGACGCATTCCTTTCTACAGCCACTGTCCAGCTTGCTATGATCTCCTATTATTCAGACTCACTTGTAAAATGGGATGCTAACTCAAAATCAATCACAGGGAATCCTGAGGCCTCAAAGCTCTTGAAAAGAGAATACCGCCAGGGATACAGGCACCCCTGATATTTGTAAAAACTGAGCTGTTCTGTGTTCTGAATAAATATTGACTGCAGGCTTTCCGGGAAATTAATCCATCAGCTGAAGAATCAGCCGTAAAGTTCACGTTTTCTGCCCGACAGATTATCAAGCGTTTTGATGCAGATATTTACATCATTTACAACCTGAAAATCGAACATCCCTACGGAGATAAAATCTGCACCATTCTCGAAGGCCCATCTGAAACCATCCTCAGGCTTGAGAGCTCCTGCTGCAAGTACCTTGAATCCCATCACCGGGATCTTCGACCTGTTGGCGAATTCGGCGGTCCTGTCGGGATAGAGGCAGAAGAGATTATCATGGAAACGGTTGTGATCAGGGCTTTTATTCCCGTCCACCTCAAAAGGTATCCTGTTTTCTCTCGGATGAGCTGACCAGTAGTTGTCGTGATGCATCGTTTTCATATAATAGTCGGGAATTATCCCTTTCTCCTCGCATGCAATGAGGGAATCAACTGTATGAGCTCCCAGTCCTGCTATATAGCCCTGGCTTCTTATCTTTTCAAGCATCATCGCAATGACTTCAGTCTTATTGTCGCGGGTAAGCCAGTCGCACCAGTTACCCTGAACCTGCAGAATATCTGCCCCGAGGTCCATGGCCTTGTTTATCTGCTCAAAATAATCCCCTTTCTCCATATTGGGAGCTACCTGGCTGATAACGAGGATTTTGCTACCAGTCATCCTTTTGTATTTTGCCATAAGGGCATTTGTGGGAAAACCTATGTTGATTGCATTTATCCCGGCTTTTTCACCCAGAATGAGCGTTTCATATATCTTCTTCTCCGTATTGTATGCCTTGAAAAGGTCAGGGACATAAAGCAGGTCGCGTGAATGAGCCCATCCACCGATTAGGTTACCCCCCATAACAAGCCTGCTGATCTCATGATTTCCGATTTTTCCCTTTGGAAGTGTTCCTTTAAGCTCACCCAGAGCAGCCTGGTTCAACTGAATGGTAGCCCCTGACATTACATCCACCCCGTATTTTTTGTTGTTCCCGACCGACCACCAACCCATGAGCCCAAGTAACGGCAATGATGCAAGGTTCTTAACCATTTCACGCCTTGAGTTCGATTCTGACACCTCCGGCGTTTCAGCCTTACCTGATAAGCCTTTCCGGTTCAACAGGGGTTTGAGCAGAGCATCTATCCCGTAGCCCTTCTCCCTGAAGAATAAGATAAATAACAGTGCCATGCACTCGACAAAGTTCTTGTCAACGATGAACAAATGGCCTTCACTGAATGACATCAATGAATCTCCAAAAGGAGGATAGGCAAAATAATACAGTGCCAGCAAAAATGATCCGGCAGCAGCGGCCAGACGGATGAAAACTCCAGTAAAAAGAGCAAGGCCTATAAGAATCAGTCCGTATATGTTCAGTATATCAACAACTTTCAACAGCCCCTCACTGTTCGCCATCCACTGATAAATTCCTGAAAGGGGACCTGTTGAATTGGCCAGGTATGAATAGGAGGTCCAGTTGCCGGCAAGCAGTTTTGCAACACCTTCATAAATAAAATGCCATCCGATGGCCATTCTTAATATTGTAATAAAGATCTTTGCCAGGTCTGCCTTATCTTTTTTCATGTTGCTGAAATATGAATTATTTAACCGGAAAATGAAATTAATTCGCAATAATATCCAAATTATAAGAAAAAACGCATAAAATGTGATAATTATATTATCTGACAAGAAACGCTGTCAGCATATTATAGGATTTGCCTGCCTCCGGTGAAGTTATTTCGGAACCAAGTTTAACCGAATTCAGACGTTGGAAAAGCAATAATTGTGGTTTATTACGGATTAGATCCCTGCAGTGATCCCAGGTAACGGGCAAGTTTCAGCAGATCATCACGCGATTCAAATTTTATCCTTTCCGTTTTTATAAATTCCTTTATATCGTCCTCTTTTCCCGGCACAACCTGAATTGCATTTTTGCGGAGGAACATTACGTAGGGTTTATCGGATGTTGATATGTAATACTCACAGGTTTTCTGAAATACCCAGTCCTCCTGCGGACGGAGCTCATATATCCTCCCTGCTGTGGCAACAGAATTATATGAATCAATCGATGTATTTCTGGCGGTTGTACCCATTGCACCTTTTTTCTCAACATCTTTAAGAACAATGAGTTGTTTGGCAAATACTCTGGGCTTATCGCTTCTTATAAGTTCAAGATAACCATTGAAGTAATAAAAAGTATCCAAACCCATGGTTATCAGTTTAAGATCTTTCTTATTTGCAAGGACAAGAGTGTCCTTTGACCTTATAAATTCAATTTCTCCAAGCAGGAAATTGAAGTTGAACCGGTCCTTGATCACTGCTCCGTTTTTCATAATTCCCATTCCGGTAATAAAATCAGGATAACGGTATCGGACAGAAGGAGGGAAATAGCTTTTTACAAGGGTGCCAGCCTTTACGGTAACCCTGTCACTGCTCTGTGCCGTAACAGATACCGTTATCAGAACAAAACCGGCAAAAACCAGGATTGATTTATTCATCTTAAAATAGGTTTATTGAATTTGAAAATCATTGAATTAACATCCAAGAAGTATTCTGCCAAAAAAAAATGTTGCAATACCAGATAAAGAAAAAATATAATTACACAGAGAGGCCCGGAGGATACACAGGGAACACAGAGGCATAATCTTTAACTCTGAGCAACTTTGTGGTTCTCTGTGGATCTCTGTGCAGGTTCTTAAGGTCTCCTGTCGAATAAAATTAACCAATTTAACAACATATTGCTTAGCTTCAAAAAGTATGCAAACTATTTATATAAATTCAAAATCTGGAAATAAAGTATTAAATTTCAGAAAATTTATGAGATTCTGGTATTAAAAGTTTGATCAAATGACAGGACAAGACAAAAACTCAGATTTTTCCTCAGGCCGCAGGCAATTCATCTCTAAATTATGCATTGCAGCGGCAGCAGGGCTGGCAAATCCCTCCATGATCAAAGCATCTTCAGGCGAAACGGTTAACGGCCCGGATAATCTTTCATTGGCTTCAATGCCCACCATAAGCCTGGGTCCTCACATGGTGAGCCGCCTGATATGCGGGAGCAATCCTTTGCTGGGATATTCCTATCTTGGTAGTCATACCGACAGGCAGATGAAAGAATATTTTACGGTTGAGAGAACCGTAGAATTCCTTAATAAATGCGAACGGGCGGGAATCACAGCGCACCAGTCATCGGGCAGATCAGACTATCTCAGTTCATTATGGGAAAGCGGTTCAAAACTTAAAATATTAAGTCTCCAGTCAGAGATCGGCAAGATCAGGCCGGCGATTGAATCAGCAAGACCAATTGCAATAGTTCATCACGGTGGAGTGAGTGACCGGCTTTTTGCTGAAGGAAAACAGGAAATTGTTCATGATTTTGTAAAAGCGGTAAAGGACCAGGGACTAATGGCCGGAGTATCCGCACATAATCCGGATGTTATCAGGAAAATCGCCGATTACGGATGGGATGTTGACCTGTTCATGACCTGCTTTTATAATCTTACCAGGAAGCATGAGGATACAGATCCTCTCAAAATCCTTCCGGTGAGCAGCTATCATTTCATGAAAGAAGATCCGGTAAGAATGACAGAGGTTATAAGGCAGGTGAAGCAGCCTTGCCTTGCTTTTAAGATCCTCGGGGCCGGCCGGCTTTGCACCAGCCAGGAAGAGGTGGAAGCCGCATTTAAGTTTGCCTTTGAAAATATCAAGCCAACCGACGGCGTAATAGTGGGAATGTTCCCATGGTACTTCGACGAGATAACTGCCAACGTAAATTTTGCAAATGAGTTTGGAAGCAGATAATACTGGCTTTCGCTACCCGATATCCATAAAAAATTAATATTTTATTCTGCTGTCAGTATCCGGCTACTGCAGCAGGAACTGTTTTATAATCAATAAAAATATTGTAATTAAATGAAATACAGAAATCTAGGAAACACCGGCATAAAATTGTCAGCAATCGGACTGGGATGCATGAGCATGAGCCATGCATATACGGGAAGAGATGATAATGAATCGGTTGCAACCCTAAACAGGGCACTGGAGCTGGGAATTAATTTCTGGGACACGGCAGATTTTTACGGCAACGGGGAAAATGAGAGGCTGGTTTCCCGGGTACTAAAGCCAAATCGCGACAGGATCTTTATTGCAACAAAATTCGGCTTCAGGGAGACTCCGGAAAATCCATTTCACCTGGACACCTCGCCAAAATACATGAGAGTTGCCGTTGAAGCAAGCCTGAGGCGGCTGAATATAGAGGTCATTGACCTGTACTATGCACACAGGATCGATCCCAGGGTGCCGCTGGAGGAGATGATCGGCGCCATGAGCAACCTGGTAAAGGAAGGCAAAGTGCGATTCATTGGCCTGTCTGAAGCTTCTGCAAAGTCAATAAGGCTTGCTCATTCAGTCCATCCTGTTTCAGCTCTTCAGAGTGAGTATTCCCTTCTTACAAGGGACGTTGAAAAGGAAATCATTCCCCTTTGCAGGGAAATGAACATTAGTTTTATCCCGTTCAGCCCCCTTTCAAGGGGTTTGATAACCAACACACTTGATACAGGGAAGCTTGACAGCAACGATTTCAGGAGACAATTGCCCAGATTCTCGGGAGATTTTCTGAAGAATAACCAGGATCTGGCAAAAGCATTAAATGATCTGGCATCCTTTAAAAAATGCACTCCCGGTCAGCTTGCCCTTGCCTGGATCCTCTCAAAAGGCGATCATATTATACCCATTCCCGGAACAAGACACAGAAAATACCTTGAAGAAAATGCCGGAGCAGCGGATATCGTCCTGAATGATGATGAGATCAAAGCAATTGAAGAGCTGCTGGTTCGCTTTCCCAACATAGGTTCGAGATACACTGAAAACTTCGCAAAACAGGTGGACAGGGAATAAGACCTCCTTTTAAGTCATAGAATATGCTTCGTCAGACTCAGGCTTTGAATTCACCTGTATATTCATCGAGCCTGTAGTCGAGGCATAAGCCCCGGTATTCCTCCAGCAATTCCGGACTGAAAGGTATTCCTTTGTCTTTTCTGAACATCCATGTATCATGCTCTTTTTCACCGGCTGTATAAATGCGTGATTGCCCCGGTATTTTTTTTGATTTTCGGAGGTCACGCAGTATATCCCCGGCAATTCTCCTGAAATCATCAGGTTCAGTAAAAGCGCTGATATCCAAAGCAATAAAGAAATGGCCCACTGAGTAGGGAACCTTTTTGCCATCAGCTATACCGGAAATCATTTTCATAAATGCTCCCTGCTGTAATGCTGAAGAAAGTATCTCCACAACAGTTGCATACCCATAGCCCTTATACCCTCCGGTTTCTTCTCCTATGCCTCCCAGTGGCACAAGTGCAACCTGGTCACTGATAAGCTCTCTCAGTACCTGTCTTGAATCGGTTTCACTCTCTCCGCTGCCGTTGACAACCCATCCTTTTGGCAATTTTTCTCCCTTTCGGGCATATAATTCCACTTTCCCCCGCTGAGTGATGGATGTTGCACAATCGAGCAGAAACGGGAAGGGCTCATCTGTTGGGATCCCAAAGGTCAACGGATTCGTCCCCAGCATATTTTCAACACCGAAAGTGGGAGCAACGGATGGGCGGGCGTTAGTACCGGTTATCCCGATCATATTTTCCCGGACTGCCATAAGAGGATAATAGCCGGCAAAACCATAATGTGATGAGTTGCGTACAGCCACCATCCCCATGCCATATGACCTGGCTTTCTGAATAGCCATTCCCATAGCCATCGACGATATCACATGCCCCATCCCGTTATGTCCGTCCATAACAGCTGTGGTAAAAGTCTCCCTTATGATCTCAGGTTTTGTTACAGGATTCAGAATACCATCTTTGATACGATCAAGATATACACTTTTAAACCTGTTGACACCATGCGAATCAAAACCGAGTTTGTCAGCCTGGATCAGGACATCTGCCACAGTCCTTGCATCTCCTTCCGGTATTCCCACCCTGATCATGACTTTAACCATGAAGTCCTCGATGATTTCGAATCTTATGTATTTTGTTTTCATTAGCAGCTTTTTGTTAGGTGTTTTAAAAGTACATGTCATGATATCATGAGAACCAGAATTACTTTCCGATGCAAAAGTTCCTGAATATGTTGCCGAGTATCTCATCTGTGGTTATCTCACCCGTGATTTCGCCCAGGTAATGAATTGCATGCCTGATGTCAATGGCAATAAGGTCCTCAGGAATATCGTTTTCCAGTCCCGATATTATCCTGCCTATACTTTCTGAAACCTTCTGAAGGGCTTCATAATGCCTTAAACTGGCAACAATCACATCTTCATCAGAAAAATGCTTTGCTCCCGTAATCTCCAAAAGATGATCCTTAAGCTCATCGATACCCGTGCCATATTTTGCAGATATGAAAAGGACACATTCATTTTCTTTTTTCCTGATTTCTACTGACAGATCATCGATTACCGAAGCCGGAGCATCATCTGTTTTATTTACAAGTATCATAAATCTGCAATCGGGATCGGTAATCATCTTTCTTATTTCATCAGCCCTTCTGTTTATATCCCGGCTATTCTCAGAGGCCTCATCAACCATCATTACAACTGAAGCCCTGGCAATCACATCGAGCGTCTTCCTGATTCCCATGCCTTCCACAACATCTGAAGTATCGCGTAAGCCTGCAGTATCTATAAACCTGTAAATCACACCACTTATATTCAGAGTATCTTCAATGGAATCCCGGGTGGTTCCCGGTATGTCAGTTACGATTGCCTTATCTTCATTAAGCAGGAAATTCAGCAGTGTCGATTTTCCCGAGTTTGGCTTTCCCACAATAGCCACAGGAATCCCGTTCTTTATGACATTTCCCATTTTGAAGGATGCTGAGAGCCTGTCTGTAAGGCCCTTTGTCTTTTGTATTATGCCCATTAATTCCTGCCTGTCAGCAAATTCAACATCCTCCTCACCGAAATCAAGTTCAAGCTCAATAAGAGAGGCAAACCTTAAGAATTCAGATCTCAGCTTAATTATTTCAGCCGAAAAACCTCCCCGTATCTGGTTGATTGCAATCCGGTGAGCCGACTTTGAAGCTGAAGCAACAAGGTCGGCAACAGCCTCGGCCTGGGAGAGATCCATTTTTCCGTTAAGAAAAGCTCTCTGCGTGAATTCCCCTGGACGGGCACTCGCTGCACCCGCTTTAATGAGAAGGTCCATAACACGCGTAACTATATAGGATGAACCATGACAGGATATTTCGGCTGAGTCCTCCCCTGTATAGGAATGCGGGGCTCTGAAAAGCGATACCAGTACTTCATCGATCACATCATCCGTATCGCGGATCTCACCATGGAGTATTGAATATCCTTTCCTTTTAATGATATCTGCATTCTTTTCCGTCGGAAAGAAAATCCTGCCCAGTATCTGCAATGCATCCGGTCCGCTGATCCTTACCAAAGCAATAGCGCCGCCGTGAGAGGTCGCAGGGGCACATATTGTCTCTTCTCTTCTAAGCATAAATCCAAAATCCTGTAGTCAGCAAATTTAGGAAACTTTAAATCTTCAGGGCATGAAACCGTAATAAAAACAGCTATTTTCACAGTTTAAAAAACAATTAAATATTATCTTTAAAAGCATTATGCTAATGTAAAACTGATCTTCAAAATGAAAAAAGCTGTTGTTCTTTTATCTGCATTTTCAATCCTAATAATCAACTATGCTTTCCAGACCATGAAAAATCCCAAGTCAGAAATCAAATCAAAAGTTATAAATGCAACGATCCTTCTGCCCGACGCTGAGAATGGCTATTACAGGGGCACAAGGTTTGATTGGTCAGGTGTAATCTCTGATCTTTCCTGTAACGGACATACTTATTTCGGCAAATGGTTCGACAAGTACAGTCCGACCCTTCATGATGCAATAATGGGTCCGGTTGAGGAATTTGCCCCCCTGGGATATGAAAAAGCTGCTCCCGGTGAGAATTTTGTTATGGTCGGGATCGGCCTTCTTAAAAAGCCTGATGACAAAAAACATGACAGATTTGGTTATTATCAGATCATTGATCCCGGAAAATGGGAAATAAAGAAGAAAAGCAATGAGATCACGTTTAATCACAAGCTTAAAAGCGATGATTATTCTTACGATTACACAAAAACTGTGACTTTGATAGGGGATAAACCCATTATGGAAATTGATCACAAGCTTAAGAATACCGGAAAAGAGAGCATTGTTACAAATGTTTACAATCATCATTTCTTTGTGATGGACAACCAGCCTGTCGGTCCTGATTTCACAATAACCTTTCCATTCACCCTGGAAGGAGAGGGACAGGGCTTTGGGACCATTGCAGACCTGAAGGATAACAGGATCATCTTCAATCGTATCCTCAAAAAGGGTGAAACGGTTTTTTGCGGCTCTCTTACAGGCTTCAGCAACAATCCTGAGGATCTGGACGTCAGGATTGAAAACAGGGCCACAGGGGCAGGAGTAAGGATCACAGGTGACCGGCCGCTTTCAAAGCTTATTTTCTGGGCCTGTCCGACTACACCATGCCCTGAAACCTATGTCGATATCAAAATAGAACCCGGACAGGAGTTTACCTGGAAGTTCATTTATGAATTTTATTCTGTAAAGAAATAAAACCGGACCAGATCTTGCCATAACCGGCTTTATATAAAGAATATGGCATTATAAAATCATCTTTCCAGATTCTGCAGGCTGAACAAGGAGTCATCAATTTTTGAACCTTCCTTTATTTCGCTGAAATGTATTTCGGATTTCCTTTTTGTAATTAGGTTTTCCGATACCATATCCTGTATGAGGAACTTGCCTCCGCTGAGATTCTGAATATTCTTTATTTCAATGATTTTATAAAGCACGTTGTCGAAATTATAGAATTCCATCTTCGTTACCTGGTGATCAGATATCCTGATGTAGCTTATTTTTCTTGAGTAGCCGTATTCATCCGCCTTTTTGTCATCAGCAGGGATGCTTTCGATTATCCATTGGCCATTCTGCCCGGATTTGTCAAGATGCCTTGATTTGAAATCCGAAGGGGCAGGCGAACTCATGTCGGCATTTGAGAACTCTGAGCTCATGAAGCTTTTTCCCTTTTCAGACGATACGATCCGCCGGGTTTTTTTCAGGGCCGGCAGGTATATCCACATTTCGTCTGCAGCGTTTTTATTGTCGACTACAAGCATTGCGGTACCTTTGACGTCAGCAGGCTCTATGAACCTGATCATCCGTTTCTCTGTGCCTTCCGGATAGCTTTTGCTGATCATGGATATGGTCCTGTTCCGCATCGCTCCATTCTTTTCGGTAATTGCCAGATGCAGCTTTGCGCTAAGAGATCCTGTTATGCTCAGTTCGCGTGATCTTTCCAGTATCTGAGCGGCATCAGGTTGCTGCGCTGCTGCCTGCGAAAGCGGCAGTAGAAGAGCCAATAGCAGTTTGTTCAGTTTCATATTTATTCTTTTTTGTTGTATTGGTTGTGAATCCTATAAATCCGGGTTTGAACCTTATCAGGAAAGCCGGGATCACGATCAGAGCACCTGCAAGGCACGATGCTATGGATATAATAACCAGGTACCCGAAAAACCTGATCGATGTAAATCCTGAAAATATCAGGGCTGAAAATCCCGACATAACAGTTAAGGCATTAATAATTATACTGCGGCCTATAGTTCTGACAGCATTCTCCGTAGCTTTGGAATATGACATACCGGACTTTAACTGCAGATTAAAGCACCAGATGTACTGAATGGTGAAATCAACACCTACGCCTATCATTATTGAAGAAAGGAGGGCTGTGGCCGCATCGAGGGCTATACCTGTGAAACCCATAAATCCGAAAAGGATCATAATTGACGCAACAAGCGGAATAGAACCTATCAGCCCCCCTTTTACAGATCTGAAAATAACAGCAAGCAGCAGCAATACTGTAATCACCGCAAAAACGAGGGAATAAACCTGGCCTCTTATGATTGAACCGGCAAAGTCGGCCATTATTATGGCATAACCACCAACCGACACTTCGGCAGGAATCGCTGTTGATAACTCATCAATGCGTTTCTTGATATCCTTGATGTTTCTGTTATCAGGATCAGACAACCTTATCAGCAGATGGGCTCTGGTGTTGTCGAGATTCATAAGCTGTTCAAAATCATCAGGATTCCCACTCATATTATAGAGCTCAAACATCTGCGCAATTCCCTCCCTGGTCTCCGGGATCTTATCATAACCATATTCAGTGTCGGTGTAGATAGCCTTACTCATCTCCCTCACTACCTGTGATATGGAAAAAACGCTTCCTACACCCTTTTGACTTTCAAGTTCATTTGTCATTCTGTCAATGCCTGTCATGATTTCAGGACTTTTAATATCGCCCGAAATCATTACCGAAATGGTCTGGGATCCACCAAACTTTGAATTGATAAGTTCCGAAGCTTTCTTTACAGGGTGATTACCGGGAAAGAAATTTTCCTGATTCGTATCGATTTTAAGGAATGTAAAACCGATTGAAAACAACAGGACTACTGCAAGCGAAGTAACAAGGATTTTCCCCGGTGACTGAATCACAAAACGGGTAAGCCATGCAAGCAATTTGTCAAAAACTCTGGTCCTATTTACACCTGTGGTGTATTTGCTTCGCCTGGTGCCGCTTATGAATATTGATGCGGGAATAAGAAAGAGGCTTAATAAAAGGGCAACAGCAACTCCCGATGCAGCAAGTACTCCGACCTGCCTTGCCGGTATGATAGAATGTGCCAGCAGACCAAGAATTCCTGCAACTGTTGTCAGTCCGCTGAATAGTATCGGCATCTGGAGCGAATGGATAAGAACCCTTACAAGCTCATTGTCAGACTTTTCCGGGTATCTGATCTTCAATTCCTGGAACCTGGCTACAAGATATATACCATAATTATTTGCAACCGCTATCAGGATAACTGGTACCAGCACGGTAATTATCGACATCTTCCAACCGGCTAGAGGAACAAGAGCCATGCTGAATCCGACAGACAGCACGACTGCACTGAAAGGCATGATCACGCTTCTCCATGATCCCAGGTTCAGCTTAAGGACAAGGAGCATAATTAAAAGAGCGGCCGGGATGAGGATAATCGCATCTTTTCCCACATCTCCAATCAGGATTTTCCTTATATATGGCAGTCCTCCTTTTACAACTTCCGCTCTGCCTGTATTACAGTTAATTACAGAATCAATTTTGCCGAGAATGACATTTTCCGGTGCGGATTTATTGATATTGGCAGTGATCGATGCGGTAGTAAGATCCGACGACACCACAACTCCACGGGCAAATTTGTTTTTAAGGATTTTGTCAGCCAGTTGGCCTGATCCGGAAGAATCGTCCGGTATATCGGTCAGCAAAGGCTCGGCGACCATCATTCCATCTTCATCCCTTATGCTCTTGACAGTAAAGGGGGACATTCTGCTGCTTACCCCACTTATTCTTGAGATACCCCTGTCTATTTCCTTTATATGCTGAAGATTATCACTTGTAAGAATACAGCTGTCGCTGAACATGATCATTACCATATCCTGCACTCCGAATTCATCCTCGATCTTATCGGTAATAATTCTGGAATCTATTGTGGCAGGAATATAGTTTCTGATCTCCGGATCAATTTTAACCATCGGAATTATTACAAATGAAGCCAATCCGCCTAAAATGCAAAGAACTATTATCAACCATCTGTATCTGTAAATAATATCTGTCATAACTTAGAAATCAATCCTTAGAGAAACATAAACACCATTCATGAAATCATCAATAAGAGCGTAAAGTGAATTCTTTCGTCCCGTATATATTTCCGCTCCTGCAGTGATTGTCAGTCCATCCCTTGGTTTGGCTTTGATTTCCGGCATTATCATAAGGTCGCGGTATGAAAAGTTATAAAGTGCCGTGACGGAGGGAAGCAACTTGCCATAGGCAAATTCGCCTTCAATCTTAAGGCCCGCAGCATGTGAAAACTCTTTCATCTGATAATTGTAAAGCCTGTTGAATGCACCCACCTGCTGCCTGAAATATTCACTGATATCAAAGCCCGGGATTTCGAGCATTGCAGCAATCTTTGAAAAGTCGGGTTCTGCTCCAATAAAAGAATCTGCCGTTATGGGTGAGAAGTCGGTTACATACTTTCCGTTGTATTCCCCTGTGAGGCGCCATATACTTGAAGACCAGTCGATTCCCGCTACCCATTTTATCTCAGGCATGGG
>CAZTDW010000064.1:0-10949 GCA_964611835.1 uncultured Rikenellaceae bacterium
TTGTATTGTCCGTGTCGGGTGTCGGATGAAAGGTCTGCGCGGATACCTTAAATGAACCCAGGATTAGTAATACTATGATCAATGTTGTTTTCATCGGAACCCTTACTGCAATGGTGACCCGGATTAAACAAAGTTAAGAATTTAATTAACCGCAATGCCATATCAGGATTACAAAGGCTCATATGTCATAATAAATCATTTGTGAACTTTAAATGCTACTTTTGTCAAATTGTGCAAATCCCTTGAAGATATCGGGATAATTCTTGCTGATAATGGGGCACAGACCTGTAATACTATTCGTTTCAGTAATCCTGTTACTGATTACATGCGTTGATCCTTACAGTCCAAAGCTTGATAAGTATCAATCGCTTCTGGTTGTGGACGCAGTTGTTACCGGAGATGATGAACCCGCTTGTGTACGGCTTTCAGTTACCTCTGTTACTCCTGATGAAGAACCTCCACTGGTCTCAGGTGCACAGGTCTCGATATCAGATAACCTTGGAAACTCAATATCCCTGACCGAGGCTTCCAAAGGATTTTATATTTCTGATAACAAGACCCCTGCAGGTGTGCCAGGAAGGACTTATACCTTAAGGATACAGACCATTGATGGAAAGGTGTATGAATCAGAACCCTCTTTACTTGAACAAGCCGGTGAAATCGACACTGTTTACTATGAAAAGGAGAGTCACATAACAGATGACGGTGAAGATCTTGGCGGCATAATGATATACCTTGATTCAAAAGGGCCTGACGGCAGCAAATACTTCAGATGGAGTTATGAAGAATGGTGGAAGTTCAATGTTCCTTATCCGGTAACACATCAGTATATCGACGAAGACAATATCCCGGAAATTCCTGTAGAGAATGTAGCCTGTTATAAGCACAGAAAATCGGAAGAAGTAATAATTCATTCTGGTGAAACGGGAACCAACCCAGTATTCATTAAAAAGCCTTTATGCTTTATAGCATCTGAAAAATCAGACAGGCTGTTACTGCAATATTGCATTCAGGTCAGCCAGTATTCAATCTCAGAAAAAGAGTATGAGTTCTGGAGACAGATGAAAGAGATAAGCGAAAGCGGAGGGGACATTTTTGACAGGCAGCCATACCAGATCATGACCAATGTTCATTGTTTAAGCGATCCTGATGAAATGGTTCTTGGCTACTTTCAGGTATGCAGTGTCAGTAAGAAACGGATCTGGATCAGGGGAAGCGATATTGAGAAAATGGAGCTGAAAGCATATCAATATGCGTGTGATGTTGTAATTAAGGGTCCTCAGGACTATTTATCGGAAAAGCCTGTTACCTATGACAGGATCTATAAGAATTTCACGGCTCAGAATTACAATTTCATTTCTCCGGAGGGCGGAAGACTTATGTTTGCCGACAAATATTGTTCTGACTGCACTATGAGCGGCAGTCCTGACAAACCTGAATTCTGGGTTGACCTGGATTAATCCTGAACTGAAAATGGATACACTAACCTGTGAAATGTATCGAGTCTGTATTATAAGGACATGCCTCATTGCGGTGTTGTTTATTATCACCATTAACTTTTCGGTTTCACAGCCGGTACACAGGATACCCGAATTTAATTCTAAAAGCAAATATTCTGAGGAAATATATGTAAGGACCGACAGGGATATTTACATTACAGGGGAGCAGGTATTTCTGAAGGCATTCTGCTTTGGCAGGCTTACCCATAAAAGTTCAGACGCCAGTACTGTGGCTTACGTCAGTTTACTCGACCCTTCAAATGATCTTGTCCTTCAAGTAAAAATCCGTATTACCCGCTCTTCAGGATCCGGATATTTTACTCTGCCCGACTCCCTGAGAACCGGGAATTATACCATAGCAACCTGTACCAGTTGGATGCAAAACTTATCACCGGAGCTATTTTCTTATAAAAACATCTGTGTTGTCAATCCTTTCAGGAATATCGATAACTCAGTAATCGCCTCTATGGGATCTGAACCGGATACAGTTATCTTCTATCCGGAAAGTGGCGGTATAATTGCAGGAGTTGAAAACATTATAGGTTTCAGAAGCTTTGGTGTCAATATGGTCCCGGTTGAAATCGGTGGCGTCATTGCCGACAGTATGGGTCATGTTTTATGCAAAGTACATTCCGATATGGATGGTTTTGGCATTTTCAGGCTTACTCCTCAGGAAAAAGGCAGGTTATTTTTAAAGCCTGAGGCTGTGGATTCAAAATCAGGAAGGTATGAATTGCCTCCCGTATGTTTCCAGGGAATAGGCATGTCAGTTGCAGAAGATCCGGAAAATGGCATTTTCAGGGTAAAAGTGCTGACTGGCAATGTTGCGGACGGACAAAACCGGATTTATAACCTGATATATGAACATGTTTCCCTGGGACCTGTCCTTCTGAAAACATTTCCTGCAAACACCAGTGAGATAATACTTCAAAAACGTTCGGTCCCTTCAGGACTTGCCTCACTTGTTTTAACCGATGAAGATGGAAACAGGTATGCACAGAGATGGATTTATAACAATCTAAAGGAGCCGTTTAATATCTCCATAATTCCTGACAAACAATCCTATTCTGAAAGGGAGAAAATACGGATAAATATCCTGACAACCGATTCCAGCGGCAAATCCTTGAATAGCAATTTGGTGGTATCAGCTGTCAGGGCGGTGACTCTGACTGAAACAGGGGATGATTCAGGAGAAATCCTGCAGATCTCCGGATTGCCTTTAGGAGGCAGGCAACAAGGGGCATTTGACAATTTTGGGAAACTGATATTTCTGGAGATTAAAGACAGCCTTTCAAAATATAATACCAGTGAGGAGGAACTTTTACACCTTCCGGAATCAAACGGACATATAATCAGTGGAACAATAAGAAATACAATTACCGGAGAGCCGCTGAGGCAGAAAAACCTGGTCCTTTCCTTCGTAGGGAAGACGGCACTATGCAGGTTCACCAAAACTGATGATGACGGCAGGTTTATTTTTGTATCACACGAGGAAGGAATCAGGGAACTGGTCATTCAGCCACTTTCTCCGGAACCTGACGGTTATTATATAGAACTTGATGATCCCTACCCCGGTTCATTTAAAAAATCATACAGCCACTCGGCTTATATAGATACAGGATTACTTGCAGGAATTAACAAGGCCGTTATCAGTATGCAAGTCAAAAGAACATATGATGCATTAATTAAAAACAAGACAGAGGTAATTCAAAGCGGCATCATAAATGATTTTTACGGATTGCCTGATTTCACAACCAGAATGTCTGATTTTATCCAGCTCACTTCGCTCAGGGAAGCATTAAAGGAACTGGTTCCGGGTGCCGTCACTTCAGTCAGAAATGGGAAAACGGTAATCAATACCATAAACAAGCGCAATTATCAGATTGAATTAAAGGATCCGCTTGTATTGGTTGATGGCGTTCCGGTCTTTGACCATGATAAGGTTTTAAATATCCAGGGAGACAGGATCGAGAAGATAGAGGTGCTGAATACCGGATATGTTGTTTCGGATATTTATCTTGATGGCATAATTGATATCACAACGAAAAAAGGTGATCTTTCATCAATTGAATTTGACAAGCCTGTTTTCAGGCAGGAGTTTGAAGCCTTGCAGAAAGGCTCAGGGTTCAGTTCTCCCGATTATTCCGATATATCACAAAAAATGAGCCGTATACCTGATTTCCGCAACACTCTGTACTGGAATCCTGACTTAATAACGGATGAGAATGGAAAAGCAACTCTGGAATTCTACACATCGGATGAACCAGACGATTATATTTTGCTTGTGGAAGGATTCACACAGGATGGACGAAGAGGTTGTACAACCTTGCATTTCTCTATTCGTAACGGCAAGGAAAACAACTTAAAATAATAATCCCAAGGGAATAAAAATATAATTGACTTCCGTTTTTTACTGTCGTAATTTTACATTGGGATTCAGTAAGTTTTAAGGTTATGCGTAAATGGACATTGATATTCATAAATTGTCTGTTTATAAGTTTTGCTTCATCCCTGATAAGCTGCCTGAAAGAAGCTGATCTGCCATTGGTGAAGACAACGGAAGTCACTAATATTAAAACAGAATCTGGATTATCAGGCGGTACAGTAATCTACGATGGAGGAGCAAAGATAAATGTTACCGGAATATGCTGGGGGACAGAAGATAATCCCACGATTGCAGGTTATTTATCAGTAAGCGATAAACCGGGCGATACAAAATTTGATTGTCTTCTCTTTGGATTGAATCCAAATACCCATTACCATGTAAGAGCATTTGCAAAGAACAGGGTAGGGACTTCTTATGGCAATGAAGTTCATTTTAAAACATTACCTGCAATTGCAAATGTTACTACAGTCACCGTCAGCCAAATAGGGTTTAGATCAGCAATAGTAGTAGGAAAGGTAGAATGTGCTGAAGAATCTATTGTTCATGAGAAAGGATTTTGCTGGTCAACAAGGGAAAATCCTACAATTGAAAACACACATATATCATACGGAAAAGGTTCAGGCAGATATATCGGATGGATATTAGGGATTCAGTCAGCAACAATTTACCATGTACGGGCATATGTGATAGGAGGATCAGGAATAACATACGGTGAAGATATTTCTTTCAAAACACTCGATGACCCTGCAATTGCTACCACAGTAAAGGAAGTTACACGGACCTCAGCGAGTATTGAAGGGGAAATAATATCATACGAGAATTACCCACCTTCTCTTATATATGGATTAGGAATGGGGTGGGAATGGGGCTTTTTCTATGGAATTGTTCCGGATCCAGTGAATCAGGGTAACTATTGTGGGATCTGGGACTATTATTCTGAGTATGGAGAGTTTCCACTTATAGATGCTCATGGAGTATTTACCTTTACTTTCCATAACCTGACTCCTTGCACGACCTATTATTTCACAGCTTTTGTTTATATCGATGATATTTATTACGGGAATGAAGTATCTTTTACCACAGATAAATAATTATTAAAGATATAATTTGGACATCCTGCTCACTGACTCTCAAAAATTTCTGCAAAAGCAGTGTAGATTAAAAATAACTCACTGTTTCTAAAACTCGGGAATCTTACCTGAATGTTGAATATTCATGGCATCCTTTTTTTCTAAGTTCAGCAACTGCATCGCCTATGGTTCCTTTAACAGCATTGCCTGCACTACCCCTGCAGAACGGGCAGGCGTGAATATCGCCTTTAGGATCAATATAAATATAACGGTTACCTGCCCCCATGCATCCTGTTCTTCTCTGGTGATACCCGGGATACGAGACTATCGGGTATCCGGGAGGCAATTGTTTCGAAGAGGCATCAATAAAAAAATTCTCAAGCAATTTAACCTGCTCATCGGAAAGCTGAATTTCTTCACTTTTATACAGCCCTGTTTTGCGTGGTTCCAGTAATCTGATAAAACTTACTCCCCAGCTCATGGCAATGTCAGCGTATTTTTTGAGGTTATCCGATGTAATGAATGATTTGGTGGCACATAAAGAAAGACAAGTCAGAATACCGGCTTCATTGGAGTTTTTGACTGCTTCCTTGGCCCACAGGAAAGCTTTCGCATTTCCCCTGAAGCGGTTATGCTCAAATTCATTCCAGTGGTCGAGACTTACCTCGGCCCCGGTGAGTCCGGCAATTTTTAACATGAGAGCTTTCTCACTGGTAAGACCATAACCCGATGTATTTATCCAGACATCAGCACCTTCACCTGCAAATCGGATTAGTTTTTCAAGGTCATTGATCCTCATCAATGGCTCACCCCCGCAAAACTGGATATGGAAGACACCGTACTCCTTAACCTTCCTGATTATATCTTGGAGGTTTTCCAGTGAAAGAATTTCCCTGTCTGATAAAATCTCCCACTCATAGCAATGCGGACAGCGGAGCGGGCATCTTGAAGTTACCGATATGAAAACAGTTGAAAAAGGCACTGCAATTCCATTATGACCTGTTGTCCTGATTACTTCGGATTGGAAGTATCCTGTGAATGCTCTTGAAGGCCATCCGGGGATATTGTCAGAAAAAAAATACCTTCTTCCTGATATTATAAACCTGGAAATGGGTTGAAGACCCAGAAGGTTTTTCCTTTTTGCCTTTATAGCTGAAAGGATCCTGGCAGCTGCAAAAGGATTTTTGAAACGGAGAAAAACAATGAGGAGAATAATAAAACGCATCCGTGATCTCAGTATCCTTGCTCTGAATCCTGAAACAATTCTCCTCATGGTGTATTCATTTACAGATTATGCATGTTTCAACAACTAATAAAAGTGAAGATCAGTTACCATATATTTTTTTATATGTTTCCTTTGAAAAATGAGGGATCATCCCTGGTTTACGGAAAGTCCTCAGAGTCTTTATATCAGTTGGCCCGGCAGGTTCTCTCAGGATTTTATAGTATCCTCTGGTATGCAGGAAAGCAGACCGGCACCCGGCTTTTATTTCCGGGATTTCAAATTCAAGGACAGCTTCATCACCTGGCTTCTCCAATACATAATAATCACTATCAGAAACCAATATCCTGTTAATTATGTCTGCCTCATTATTGCTTACAACCCTTGTAGGACTCACTGCCAAGGGAGTTATAGCCTCGTTTATACCAAAATCCATTGCCACGTAGTCAACCTCCCAGAATCCAAATCCTGTCCTGAGCTTTATTGATATAGTGTCATAGTCAAATCCTTCAAGGTTTAATGGCAGGATATCATCTCTCACTGCCATTGCTCCTGGGAGATTGAAATAATCGGCAAACTCCCACCTGTTATTCTTTTCAATGTAAACTGACATTGGCATATCCTGTTCAAGTTGATATTTGCTTAACTGAGCACCCGGCTTTTTTTCCTGCTTTGATATAAACCTTTTATACCGGTCTCCAAATAGTTCATGAATTTTGGTGATAACCGCATCCATCCAGAAAGAATTTTTAGCGCTCATTATCAGTATTGACGATTTTGCATTCTCCGGCTTAACAAACTTCAGAAAAAGTTCTTCTATATCATTATCATCAGCCACTTTCTCAAGCCCCGTATAATTTATGGAGTCTTTTTTAAATACCTGTTGAAGGATATTCTCATTATCGCTTGTTCTGGCCGATATAGGAGAAGCGGGACTGCTGAAGGAATATGGTACTCCATACTTGTCAAAAAGGATATCGGTTCCTTTTTTATGATCAACCAGTAACAACTCTGCAAGATTAACATACTGGATTTCCTTAACCTCATTTGCTACTTTAATTTTAGATGTTTTATGGTTCATGCTATTTGATGGCAGGGGGAAATAATCATCACGTTCCAGGCCCGGCTGGACGGCTCCGCTGAATACCTCACCATAAAAAACATAATCCTTGCCGTCATAACCATAAATGAAAGGACAGGATGATTTTGTAAGGAGAATGATTATAGAAACCACTCCTAAAACGGCAGCGGTTGCCCCCAGCATTGAAAATGTCCATGAAGCTATGGTTGCACCAGTTGCCTTGTCATAAATATCTATTTTTTTTACCGCCTCAACCGGAATGGAAACATTTATCTGGTCATCAGTCTCCATTTCCGTAACATATATATGCACTTCTTTCAGGACCTCGCTTTCATCAATCGGGGATTTTTTGTATCTGTAAGGGCCTTCATTGTCATCCATAACTTTGGTATATAACTGGTGACCCGTCAGCCTTGATAATTTACCGGTGATTACCTGGTTTGTTGCATTAATATCAGTGAATTTCCAGGCATTGTCATCAATGTGCAGGATAATGAACCTGTTTTCACTTTCCATTTTTTGTATGATAGCTCCGGGTGGTTCTGCAGACCTGTTAACTCTGAAGAAGTAGCAACCATTTATCATCATGATGAATGATATCAGCATACAGCAGGCGAAAAGCCTGCTAATTAATTGAATTCGCATCAATCTGTACATTGTGTCAGGTTTTTAGCAGGAGAAAAGAAAGTTATAATACTATTTAAAAGCTTAATGTAAATCCTAATTCAGGAGAGAAAAACACAAGGAAAGGTATTACAGAGGCATCCACGCCCATTTTTATTTGCATAAAATCAGCGAGATAGATCTTCCAATCAAAATTCGCAATAATACCGGCTATAAAAACCTCCTGTGGTTGGTATTCTCCATAATAATAAGGGTCCCATTGGTATTTGTTAATACTTCCCAGAAGCAGTGAAACCCCGGTGGAAAAACGTACGTTCCCTGTTTTTTTCAGGGAATAGTTAAATGGATAGGTAGTTAAACCCGTTTTAATAAAGAATCTGAAGGGATCATAACTCAAATGCATTTCATCCCAGAATACCCATTTACCATCCCATTGATCAGCCCATGCCTGGTTATAGGAATGCAATTCCCATAAAAGTTCGAATGTGAATCCCGTTTTCCCTGATTTGGAAATATGTTCATATGATAAGTGCAGGTTGTTTATCCCCAGTCGGAAATCCTCCTCCCATTGAAGAAAAGATTCAAAGAAGTCAATACCTAAATAATTTCTTTTAATCGTTTCAGGGACCATGTCTTCAGCAGTAAAAATCATAAATTGGCCATCACGGTATTTAATGCTGTCAACCATGTCTGTGCTTAAATAGAATGTTTTCCCCGTTGTATCCCCTGGCAGATAGTATATTATAGTCCCGTTCTCAAGAGAAATGATGTTTATATTCAATATTTTGCCATCTGATTTATATGTCAGGTCCTGGCTGTAGGATTCCCCCTGGACAAAGACTATGATAAGGATCATAATCTTTAAGTACTGAATATATTTCATGTACTTAATCTAATGTTACAAAATTACGCCAAAAAATATGATCCTAAAAAATCTTTTATATGCAAAAGGCACTATCATGTATAAAGTATACAGAGAGTTTAAAGGTTTAGCCATACATGGTTTGAGTCCTGATAAAAGGAAGTGTGAGTGTGAGTCTTGAGGAAAAAAGATGATTGTGCTCGCTCTCGCTTTGGATGAATAAATAAGGTGTTAGTGTGAGAACTCCCCAAACGGACAAAAGTTGCAACTGGATGAAGGACTTTTTATTCCAAGTTTCAATGTCCAATGCTTAATCAGAATAGATATCTATGCAAAAACCGATGATCGGAATTTCCATTTTAAGATCAAAAATGCCTTCCATTAATTGCCATTCTGATTATAAAAAATTGTAAATTGATATTGATTTGAATCTCATTCAAAACCGCCCCGTTATGAATAGGTCGTTTCTTAAAAAAGCTGACCTGTGGATTACGAAAATATTAAGCCGCCCGGGCATAGATGATAAAACCCTAGAGCAGAATAAGATAAAATGGCTGTCAAGCGTTGCGGTCACTTTAATGATTTTCTGCATAACAATTGCTTATCACCTTATCTTTCCACAGCCAAGTCCTGACGCACCAAAAATAGCCGAGGCCTTCGAACGAATGGCATCTGGTGCATATTCAGCCGATGAAGTCCGTAGATGGTTGAATGAAAATGAAGTAAAAATCAGCAAACAGACCTTCTTAAACACTATAAGGAATCCTGTGTACACTGGCAAAATAAAAGTAAAAAAGTGGAAAAACGAGCCAGAACAAATTGTTATGGGATTACACCCGGCATTAGTTACTGAAGAGGTCTTTCATCTGGCAAATAATGTTCTTGAGGGCAGGAAAAGGAGAATGAAGTTTCACGATGACAAATCAGACCTGTATCCATTGAAAGGTTTTCTGAAATGTCCCGTTCATAATAGATCTCTAACTGCATATGCGTGTCAAAGCCATAATAAAGAAC
Organism: uncultured Rikenellaceae bacterium; assembly: GCA_964611835.1. Lineage (GTDB taxonomy): Bacteria > Bacteroidota > Bacteroidia > Bacteroidales > VadinHA17 > LD21. Next base: position 9,759 of record CAZTDW010000064.1, read on the forward strand.
TCCACCACTATTATTTTTGCGGTATAAACAGGTGCAAACAAAGACACAGAATTAAAGATGTACACGATGCCATAGAGGAGATCTTATCAACCATTTCTTTCACGGCACAAACAGTTAATCTCTATAAAAGGGTGTTGGAAAAACTATTCGAAAAAGAAGACCTGTACAGGAGAGATGAAATTCAAAGAATAAAGAAGGAAATCGAAAAGCTCGAGGGCCGTAAATCAAATCTTCAGAGTTTAATTCTTGACGGAAAGATAACCGCTGAAGACTATAATGACATGAAAAGGAAGGTCGAAAAAGATCTCATTCTGATAAAGAACAGGCTGAATGGACTTCAAGATGAACCGTCACCCTATAAAACCTACATATCAAAAACAGTCCCGATGTTGGAGAACCTCACTGGGTATTATAAAGCGGCTGATGGTCAGACAAAAAAGAAAATTCTTGGTTGCATCTTTTCAGAAAAACTCGTTTTTGAAAAAGGGAAAGTTGCAACCACCCCCTTCACGGAACCCATACAAGTTTTGTTCAAGATTGCCAAGGTTTTACAAGGGTCGAAAAATAAAAAAGAGGTCGAAAATGACCTCTTGTCCACTTTGGCTCCCCAGGCTGGACTCGAACCAGCGACCCACGGATTAATCCCGAGGCTTCGGGATTGCTCTAACCAGAAAACCTCCTGATTAAGTCATCAAAGCTGGAAGACTCTTTCCCAGCCTGAACAAGTTTTTTGATAAACTGTCTGTTTTTTTGCTTCTTAATGAATCTCTCAACCTTTATGGCCTCTCCCCTTTTTTCAGAAACAGGAATAATGAGATGCATTACCCATGGTCTGTACATCGATGTATATTTGTGCCCTTCAGACGTATTATGTTCATTTAGCCTTCTTTCAGGATCACTGGTATGGCCAATGTAATACCGGTCGGCACTTTCAGAATAAATGAGGTAAACGTAAAACATTGCAGCGAAGAAAGGGAGATTTTATAAATTATCTCCCTGTTTTGCTCCCCAGGCTGGACTCGAACCAGCGACCCACGGATTAACAGTCCGTTGCTCTAACCAACTGAGCTACTGAGGAATTTCTCTTTTCTCTTTTCGTCTCAGCTGATCAACGGATTAATCCCGAAGCCTCGGGATTGCTCTAACCAACTGAGCTACTGAGGAATTTCTCTTTTCTCTTTTCGTCTCAGC
>CAZTDW010000064.1:11049-18776 GCA_964611835.1 uncultured Rikenellaceae bacterium
ACGGATTAATCCCGAAGCCTCGGGATTGCTCTAACCAACTGAGCTACTGAGGAATATCTCTTCTGCTCCTCGTCTCAGCCAACCTGCAGATTCATCCCTGGTATTCGGGGCCGCACCAACCAGCTGAGTTTATAATACACTAAATCAAAAAGCCTTCATTATTTTAGCGTCGCAAAAGTAAGGGCTTTTAGTGAATTAAGCAATATCTTTAAAAAAAAAATTGTATGAAACGAATTCTTGGGATTGGCAACGCTCTTGTAGATATTCTTACCCTTATAGATGATGATAAGGTACTTGATACCTTTGATTTGCCAAAAGGGAGCATGCAGCTTGTTGACGTCAAAAAATCAGAGCTGGTCAAAAACAGTACAAGGCATTTTATTCAGTCACGCTCTTCGGGAGGATCCGCGGCGAATACAATACATGGGCTGGCAATGCTGGGAACAGATACGGGATTTATCGGCTCCATAGGAAAAGATGAGACAGGTGATTTCTTTGAAAAGGATATGAAAGCAGCCGGGGTTAATACACTGCTTATAAGGAGAAGCACTTTGACCGGAACTGCCATAGCACTTATATCACCCGATTCGGAACGGACTTTTGCAACCCATCTCGGGGCGGCGGTTGAACTGCATGCAGATGATCTCAATCATGACTTATTCAGGGGATATGATATCCTGTATCTCGAAGGCTATCTTATCACTGATTTTGCTCTTGTTGAGAAAGCCTGTTCGCTTGCAAGGGAGAATGAAATGACAATTGCTCTTGATCTGGCAAGCTATAACGTCGTGGAATCCTTTCGTGACGCCTTCAAAAAGATTGTAAATGAATATGTTGACATACTTTTCGCAAATGAGACGGAAGCTGAAGCTTTCACGGGAGCCCCTTCAGGACAGGCTCTGAACTTTCTTTCCGGCACAGGGGAAGTAGTAATCTATAAAGCAGGAGCAAACGGCTCATGGCTGAAAGAAGGAAATGAAACAATCAGGATAGATCCTTTCCCTGTAAAATGCAATGACACTACCGGAGCCGGAGATCTTTATGCCTCGGGATTTCTGTATGGATTTGCCAAAGGACTTGATCTTGAAAAATGCGGGCTGATCGGCTCCATGATGGCAGGAAAAGTGATTGAGATCATGGGAGCCAGAATGGATAAAGCAAAATTTGAAGAAATTAAGAAAAACATAGAAATGATAGTGCAGGCCCCATGAACCGTACCTGCTCTTTAATCATATCCATAAAGCACTGAAATTATGGAAATAGTCATTCTTGACCCGGGATATAAATCATATGATTCTGAGAAGGAGATCTTCAAAAAAGGTGGATTCCATCTGCGTATTTTTCACTCTGCAGAAGGATCGCTATCTGAAAAAGCCGAGTTTGCAAAGAATGCAGACGGCATTCTGGTAAGGCATACCCGGATAGACGAATCTTTCCTCTCTGCGATGAATAACCTGAAAGCTGTAGTACGTTATGGTGTAGGGTATGATAACATTGACGTGGAATCATGCACCAGGCATGGTGTCAGGGTAGCCAATGTCCAGGGATATGCAAACCAGTCTGTCTCCGATCATGCAATTGCCCTTATGTTTTCATGCACTCGTGCCCTCTGGAATCCCAGACTTCAACTGATGAACCGGTTTTCTGCACCCCCCGTTCCTGACATCTTTGAATTGCATAACAAAACTCTCGGGATCATCGGCCTTGGAAGAATAGGCAGTGAACTCTGTAAAAAAGCTTCTCATTTCTTCATGCAGGTCCTTTCGTGCGATCCGTATAAACCTGAATCTCATTTCAGCAGATTGCACACAAGGAAAGTTGAACTAAATGAATTGCTAGAAAAATCTGATGTGATCAGCCTTCATTGCAATCTTACTCCCGAGACAAGGCATTTGCTCAGCCGGGATCAGTTCCTTATTATGAAGAAAAAACCGGTGATAATCAATACTTCACGGGGCCCGGTGATCTGTGAAAGTTCCTTAACTGAGGCTTTGGATTCGGGTATAATCCATAGTGCCGGACTGGATGTGTATGAAAATGAGCCAACTACTGAACGACAAGCCCGCCTTGTAAACCATCCCCGTGTTATATGCACCGGACATTATGCCTGGTATTCGGATTCCGCTTCCCAGGAACTTCAGAGACGTGCCGCAATGAATCTTATGGATCTTCTCAATGGCCAAACCATTGAAGACAGCCTGAACTGATTCCGCTCTGAGGATTTTCAATTTTAAATTTGACTTGAAGCTTCCCATAGCTTAACTTTGATTATCAAATAAACAAAAGAGGGATGCCCAGCATTCTTGAAGGATACAGCTATGATATCTTTATAAGCTACCGTCATAAGGACAATAAATATGATGGCTGGGTGACTGAGTTTGTCGACAATCTGAAGAAGGAGCTGGAAGCCACTTTTAAGGAAGAAATCAGCCTTTATTTTGATATCAACCCACATGATGGCCTTCTGGAGACCCATGATGTGGATGATTCCCTTAAAGAGAAGCTGAAATGCCTGGTCTTTATCCCTATAGTTTCACGCACATATTGCGATCCGAAATCATTTGCATGGAAACATGAATTCGAGGCATTTATTGAACAGGCTTCAAAAGACCGGTTCGGACTAAAGGTAAAGCTTCCCGGTGGAAATATTGCAGGCAGGGTGTTGCCTGTCAGGATCCATGACTTGATCAGTGAAGACATTAAGTTATGCGAAACAATTCTGGGAGGAGCGTTGCGCGGAGTGGAATTTATTTATAAATCCCCCGGAGTTAACAGACCTTTGAGGCAAAAGGAAGATAATCCACACGATAATCAGAACCATACAATTTACAGGGATCAGATCAACAAAGTTGCAAATGCGGTCAATGAAATCATAATGGGGCTTAAAGCCGGCATTAAAACAGATGCAGACAAAATTAACTATGATCCCGGACAGACCGAATTTAAAACAACTTCACAGGAGATCTCTGTTCCTGAAAAAACCCATAAGCCTGAAAAGCCTGATATTGGTGGCAAAAAAAGGGGAAGATTAATTGCTTTCAGTACTTCTGTTGCAATATTGGCTGTTTTTGTCCTTTTTTTATTTTCAAGCGGGAGTACGCTGCCTTTCAGGGAAAGAGACTGGATATTGATAACCGACTTTGAAAACCTTACCGGAAATCCTTTGTTTGAAAAGTCGCTCTACACTGCATTCTCTTTAAGCATAAGCCAGTCAAGGTACATAAACGTGCTTCCCAGATCAAGAATGCTTGAAAATCTTGACAGGATGAATTCAGCCGACAGAACCACGGTTGATGAACCGGCAGGAAAGGAAATTGCAGTGCGCGAAGGGATAGATCTCTATATAGTCCCGGGAATAAGTGAAGCAGGGAGCAACTTTGCAATTACCTCAAAAATAGTTGAGACCGCTTCGGGCAATATAGTGAAATCGCAGGTTATGTACGCTGATACACGGGATGATATTCTGTCCACCCTTGATCAGCTAAGCAGAAAGATCAGAAGGGACCTCGGAGAATCGAGATACAACATTGCCTCACAGGATAAACCGTTGAAAAAGGTTACGACATCCTCCCTTGAAGCTTTGAAGCTTTTTTCGCAGGGAATTGACTGTCACCTGATGATGGATTTTGAATGTGCCAGAAATAATTACGAAAATGCGTTAAAAATCGATACCGGTTTTACATCGGCAAAAGCCTCCCTGGGCAACATCCTTATAGAACATTTTCACCAGAAAGAAGGTTATGAAATAATTGACCAGGCTATCAGGAATGTTGACAACCTTACTGAAAAAGAGAGGCTTGGGATACTGGCGTTCCATGCAGTCAACGTTGAAAACAACCTCCAGAAAGGGATTGAATATGCAAGTATGCGTACAAGGCTTTATCCCGATGATGCGGCAGCACTGAATAACCTTGCCTACTATTATATGAGGGCCGGAATGTATGATGAAGCCCTTAAGAAATACAAGGCAACAGTAAAGATCTTTCCAGATATGGTTATCTCCTATGGAGGAATTATTTGGATCTACTCTGAGAAAATCGGGAATCTCGATTCAACTCTTGTATGGGCTGAAAAAATGATATCCGACAATCCCCAAAATGCCTGGGGCTATATGTACAAAGCCTCAGCTATGATGGGACTTGATGATCTGAAAGCAGCCGAAGCTGCATTCCTGAAAGCACGCGAAATTGATCCTGACCTGCTTTTGAATGAATACCGGCTTGCCCACGTATTCCGTATTCAGGGGAGGTACAATGAAGCCATAGAAATTCTTAAAAAAATACTTCAGAGAAACAAAGACGAAGCTTCTGCATATTATGATATTGGCATTAACTACCAGGCTATGGGCAATACTAAAGAAGCTATGAAAAATTACTCATACTACAGAAAAATTGCTGAAGAATCCTGGACAAAGGAATATCCCGACCTTCCCGAAACATACATTTCCCTGGCATCAATAGCAGCACGTACGGGCGATATTAAATACTCCTCGGAGATGCTGCGGAAGGCATCTGGAATGGATTCAACACTGCATGAAAAGTTTGCCGGAATACTTTGCCTTCAGGGAAAAATACCCGAGGCAGTACAAGAGCTGGAAAAAGCTGTAAAAAACGGATATCGTGATATATTCTGGATTAAATACAATCCGGATTATCAATTACTTCAGACGGATTATCGTTTCAGAAACCTCATTTCTCAATATTTCTGACAGACTTTAATATTAACCCTTGTCTGGGCTTAAAGGAACTCTTTTACTGATTGGTTTATAATCAAACAGCTGACGGAATGGTTGGGTTGATTGTCAGGATGCAATCCTTTTTACCCTGTAACCGCTGATACCGTAATAAACAATAAATGCAAAGCAAACGAGAGGAACTATAAATCCCAGAGCCATGTTCGAAACATCGGCAATCCGTCCCATAATGATGGGGATCAATGCTCCTCCGACTATTGACATGACAAGAAGTGATGATCCCTTCTTAGTCAGTGGGCCAAGCTCCTTTATGCCAAGAGCAAAAATGGTAGGGAACATTACCGACATGAAGAAATATGTTGAAAAGAGAGCCACGACTGATGTCCATCCCAAACCGGCAACTACAAGAATCATTGTAATCACGTTGGCTGCTGCATAAAATGCAAGAAGTCTGTTCGGCCTCATTAAACGCATGAATACCGTGCTTCCGGTAAACCTGCCAAGCCAGAATAATCCCATCCCTCCGAAACCAAGGATCTGGGCAGCCTGCTGATTGGTGAGAGCCGGGATCTCTTCAGTTACATAGTTTATGAAAAAGCTGTTTATCCCTGTCTGTGCTGCAACGTATAGAAACTGGGCGATGACGGCGAGTACAAAATGAGGATATCTGAACAGATCCTTCAGTTTTCCGGCCGACTCCGGATCAGAGCCGGCATCATGAGGATCGTCCTTGAGTTCGGGAAACCTGACCCTCCAGAACAATACAGCAACTATTAGTACCAGTGACCCGATGAGCATGTACGGAAGCGCAATTGTTGCAAACTTGTTTCCGTTTCCGGTGCCTGAAAAAATAAGCATCCCTCCTACCAGCGGACCTGCGATCCATCCAAGGCCGTTGAACGACTGAGAAAAGTTAATCCTTCTTTCACCATATTCCGGAGGACCAAGAACTGTGGTGTAGGGATTGGCTGCAGTCTCAAGGCAGGTCAGTCCGCAGGCTATCACAAAAAGGCAAAGCAGAAAACTTCCGAATGTCTGGATCAGGGTTGCAGGAAGCATGAGGAAAGCACCTGAAGCAAAAACCAGCAATCCAAAAATTATTCCCCTCTTGTATCCTACCTTCTGCATTATCAACCCGGCAGGTATTGCCATAAAAAAATAACCTCCGTAAAAGACAAACTGAACCAGCGCAGATTTTGCCTTCGACATATTAAGAAGTTCCTGAAAATGCTTGTTTAATACATCAAGGCAGCCATGTGCAAATCCCCAGAGGAAGAAAAGGCTGGTAATAAGAATAAAGGGTATAAGAAATCCCTCATAAACAAGCTTTTGCCTGTTTGCATTAGCGGAAACGTCATTATTCATTTACGACTTGATTTAGGCAATACAAGATTGTCATGATTTCCGACTTTTCCAACAATTTATACGGAAAATAAAATCCCCGCCGATTGTACAGAATTTCAGATCAGGAAATAACCTTGTCAGTTGTCTGTAAAACCGGCGGGGACAATTAGCTGCTATAACTTAAGCCTTCTTAACCATAAGGCTTACTTTGAGTTTAAACTCATCATATATGGTTTTATCTCCAAGATTATCGAAGAATGATCCTGATCCATATCTGACATTATATTTGGATCTGTCTATAACAATATTTGCAAAGAACCAGTTTCCTTCATCCGATTTTTGAAGAGAAGCCTTGAATTCAACGGGATGTGTAACACCCTTGATGGTAAGGTTTCCTTTGATTGTTCCCGATCCCTTTGAAAAGGATGTACTTCCAGTTACGGACAGTTTGGATGTCGGATGCTTGTCTGTGCCGAAGAAATCATCCGATTTCAGGTGTCCTTCAAGTCTCTGATTTCGTTCAGCGTCCTGAAGGCTTGTCATATCTATCAGGAATTCACCTGAAATGATCTTATCACCATCCCATGTAAGCCACCCCGACTGAAGGTTGATTGTTCCGGTATGTTGCCCGGTTACTTTTTCCCCCAGCCATTCCAGTTTTGTCTTTGCATTGTCGGCAACCAGCCTTTCCTTTGCGTTCAGGTTCATTGATAACACTGATGTTATAATGAGTAAAATGATTTTATTTTTCATGATCTTTTTGTTTTAGTTTAACCTATAAACAAAAAAATCTGAAAAACTGTTCATTCAGAGTTTAAAAGAGAAAATTATCAGGGAAATTAAAGTCTGTGGATATTCAGGCCACCGCTGATCTCAAAGACCATGCCTGTGGAGAAATCCCAGTCACCGCGTGCAATTGACCCGATGGCTTTCGCTATATCTTCAGGCTGCCCCCATCTGTTTTGCGGAACAAGTCCCTCTCCTATAAGCTTGTCATACTTATCCCTGATCATGGTGGTCATGTCGGTCTGAATTATTCCCGGGCGGACTTCATAGACGAGTATATTTTCACGGGTAAGCCTGTCGGTAAAAATTGATGAAGCCATGCTTAATCCGGCCTTGGAAATGCAGTATTCTGCCCTGTTTACTGATGTCAGAACAGACGATACAGAAGTTATGAAAATTATCACAGGACGATAGTGGGAAATCTGCTCTTTCATCCAGATCATTTCCTTGGCGATTTTCTGGGCGAAGAATACCGGACCTTTGAGGTTTATGTTCATCACCCTGTCATAGCTTTCTTCATTCATCTCAAGTACATCGCGCCGCTGCAGGGGAGCAACGCCCGCATTATTTACAAGGAAGTCGATCCGTCCGTATCTCTCAAGAATGTTTGAGACAACCTCCTTATGGCATTTTGTACAGGATATATCAAGACCTATCGGAAAAAACTGAGCTCCTCTTCTTTCCACTTCCGGCTCAAGGATCTCCATACCCTCGCTGTCGACAGACCTGGCAATAGCTGCAATGTCGAAACCTTCATCAGCAAGAGCTATAGCTACCGACCTTCCTATACCTCTGCTGGCGCCAGTAATTACGGCAACAGGTTTACCGTTCATGCATTTAAGTTAAATCAGGTTAGACGAAAGTTGGCGGTAAAGGTAATAATTTGTCGGATTCGATCAACTAT
>CAZTDW010000065.1:0-17187 GCA_964611835.1 uncultured Rikenellaceae bacterium
CCTGTCGTTGCATTTAAAATCCGATTTTGTTCTCCCTTCGCCGGAGAAAACACTCATAACTACCCTGACCCTTTTCGCCGACAGCAGGTTTCTGGCGACAGCAGGCACAACAATAATAAGAGGACTTATTGCCTTTATTATATCAGGTATCCTTGGGATAGGAACGGGTATAATAACAGGGATAAATCCATATGTTAATTCATTTTTGCGACCCATACTTGTCACTATCCGTTCAACACCGGTGATTGCCATCATTCTTCTGGCCCTGATATGGCTTCATCCGGGCTCGGTACCTGTTTTCATAGGAATGCTTACCATGTTCCCTTTTATCAGTACAAATGTCAGCGACGGGATCAGAAGCATCGATCCTGAACTTACCGTTATGGCGTCATTCTATAAGGTGAGCCGGAAAAGGATAATACGCGAGGTATATGTCCCTGCCATTATGCCATTTATTGTCAGTGGTGCTTCCAGTGCTTTAGGGATAGGATGGAGGGCAATTATTATAGGTGAAGTTCTTAGTCAGCCCGAATTTGGAATAGGTACTATGATGCAGAATGCACAGACATTCCTTAATGTTGATAAAGTAATAGCCTGGACTATTGTCGCAGTGATTATAAGTTACGGGTTTGAAAAAACAATCAGATGGATTGAAAGTAAATTTTTAATATGGAGATCCTGATCATGAGGCTGGAAATCATAGACCTGTATAAGAAGTTCGGTAAAGTCTCACTGTTCAGTGACTTCAATATTTCCTTTCAGGAAGGTACAATAACCTGTATCCTCGGTCCTTCGGGATGCGGCAAAACCACATTGCTTAATATTATCGGAGGCATAATTAAACCCGACAGCGGTCATCTTTCAGGATTCGGGGAAAAGAAGATCTCTTATATCTTTCAGGATCCAAGGCTCCTGCCGTGGAAAACCGTTGAGGAGAACATCGGATTTGTTCTGGGAAGGGATAAGCCTGCTGAGCAACGGAAAAAGCTGACAGGGCAGCTCGTCAGGCTGATGGAGCTTGAAGATTTTGCCGGTTATTATCCCGCCAGGCTTAGCGGAGGAATGCGTCAGAGGGTTTCCATTGCCAGGGCTTTTGCCTACCCTTCCGATATAATATTAATGGACGAACCGCTGAAAGGATTGGATATTACACTGAAATTAAACCTTATACGGATTTTTTCGCGCATGTGGCAGGCCGACAGCAGAACTGTCATCTTTGTAACCCATGATGTTGATGAAGCGCTTCTTCTCGGCAGAGATATTATCGTCCTGAGCCGTCCTCCGGCACAGATAAAACTGAACAGGCAGGTTGATCAGCCGGCTGAAAAACGTTCACTTGAATCTGAATCTTTCAGGGTATTGAAACAGAGTCTGATGGATGCCCTGGGCAATTAGCAACATCTGTACGCCTTAAATCCAAATTCTAATAAACGTCTGTTCTTGTTTAAAAGGGCGGGTCTGTTAGATGGAATACATGGTTTATTAGTTTCAAGAAAAAAATCAAAAAATTAATGCAACATTAATCAAGCATGATTTAATAACATTCATTTTAATCCAGCTGATAAGATTTTATTACGTATAAAATTTCATTCTGATGCAAAGCATTTACCCCAGATTTCTTCTGTTCCTTTTGTGCTTAAGCTGCTTTACAAACTGCAAGAAAAAAGAACTGCCAACAATTAACACAACGGATGTAACTCAAATTACAACCAATTCAGCAAAGGGTGGTGGAGAAATCGGCGATGATGGCAATGCTGAAGTTACCAGCCGTGGACTAGTATGGTCAAAAGCCCATGATCCCACTTTATCATCAAACGACGGATCTGTCACTTCCGGATCAGGTACAGGAACCTTCAATGCCGATTTAACAGGATTGTTATCAAATACAAAATACTTCGCAAAGGCCTTTGCAACCAACAGTGAGGGGACAGCATATGGAAATGAGGTTGCCTTTACTACAAATCAGATAAATCTTGCTTCTGTTACAACCACCGCCATATCGTCAGTGACTTCCAGTTCAGCTGTTACAGGAGGGAATATTACAAGCGATGGTGGCGGATCTGTTACAGCCCGGGGTGTATGCTGGTCAACTTCTTCCAATCCGACATTAAGCCATAACAAGACTACTGACGGTGCAGGTGAAGGAAGCTTTTCCAGCAACATTTCAGGACTTGTGCCTAATACAACCTATTACGTTAAAGCATATGTTACAAATAACGCAGGTACTGCTTATGGGGAAGAACTGAATTTTACCACAAAACATGAAAGGTGCATCCCTGCTATTGTATCTCCTGTAAATAATGCAGTTATGGATAACGGATGTATTTTGGGAATTGTTGAAAATGCATACTGGTCATTTTACTGGAATTCTTGTGCCGGAGCAACAAAATATAATCTGTATGTGGCAAACTCTGCAGTAACGAATCCTGCATTAGATGTTGAAACTACCGCATCCGAATACCGGAACCACAATGCCGGAATCATCCCTGATGCAAACAGAACAGGGTGGACATGGAAAGTAAGGGCATATATTAACGGTGAATGGGGAGATTGGTCGGATTCAAGAGCTTTTGAAGTTGAGCCAATTAATACTGATTGCCCTCCCTCAACAGCTAAAGTTCTGATCAATCCTTTTATCTCAATTGACAATAACGGAGCAGAGTATAACATGCTGGGAACAAAAACTGACAGAGTTGCTTTTATACGGGCGAAACTATACGAGGACTGGGTAAACACAATTCCTTACACAATTGATCCACTATGGGTATGTGGGCATTATGCCGATCAGCTGACTTTCAACTGCCATGATTGGGGTGAAGAAATAAGATTGAGAGACTTATACTTTAATTATTATGATGATCGGTTATTTAATTGGTATAGAGGAAGAAATATTGATTCAATAAAAATTAACAACGGAACATTAGTTGATATGGGCAAATATGGGATTCCTATGGGTACTGTTACCTTGGTTGATACATCGCATTCCAGAAAGGGACAAGAGTATGATGAATGGTATTGGAAGGGGATAAAGTCAGGTAAAGGATATTTTGGTCATGCGATGACATGGGTAGTAACCGGTAATGACCTTACAAACTGGAGTGATATTACCTTTATCGAGCCTCAGACCGACATGGTAGAAGTGCCAATTGGATATTGGAATATTCCAATGAATTGTGATGAAGTTGCATTTAATTATTATTTTGTTCATATTGAAAACGGGAAAAGATACCTGAGGTGGACCAATCTGGTAAAATTCAGAATTGAGAACGGGGTACCGATTTTAAAATCTGTCAACAACGATCCGGAATATATAATCATTACCAAAAGAGAAAGATGATAAACAGATACCTGAACAATAGTCTGTTTGCCAGCCAAACCGGTATAGAACTAGTTAAGTCGGGTTATTGATGTGATTCGCTTCACTATCAGAGACTTAAGCTTATATTCCTCTTTGCCTGCCCGTTATGAAAGTTATCATGGCAGATCTGTATTCGGCGTAATCATCGGAGGGTTTGCGGTTCTTTCTTATAAGATACCATCGAATAAATTGAGGATGAGTTATCTCGTCGGGAGCACCTTCAAAAATGTTCTGAAGGAAAATGCCGGTTGTCCCTCTTAAATATGATGGCACATCAGGATCAGTATGCCCTTGTAGCGGCTTAAGCTTCAGAAAATGATTGATCATAATTGCCACGTCGGGGATTTCTGCATAGGGAATGGTTTTTCCTTTCTTGATGCCCGGACCATAGAAGCATATAAGGGGTGACCAGGAGGAAATAACAGAAGGCGGATGGTCACTCTGTCCGGTAACTCCCATCCCATGATCTCCTGCAATAATGATATAGGTGTCATTCCATACATTTGCCTCCTTCAGTACCTGAATAAGTTCTCCCAGAAGAGCGTCAGCTTTCAGGATTGCCTTCTGGTATTTCGAATCAGGATCAAGCTTTTCTTCAGGGCCTGACCAGCTTTCCCTTATCTGCTGAAGATGCAGGCGCAACAGCCTGACACCGTCATTTTTGAAATGCTGTGTTCCATACCCGACTACGGCTGAATCGGTCAGTGAACCTGCATAACAGAAATCAGGCGTTGTAAACTCCTCATAATTGACAGCTCCTCCTGCAAAAACCGATTTGATATTGCCCCTCCTTGCAGAAAGAAAAATATCATCCATTTGCCTCGACTCAAATATATGTGTCCCGGTATGCATAGCTACATTCGGAGAAGAGGAAGTCCCCCACGGCAGGGTGCCGTCGGGTAAATACATCCTTGGTGCCGGGCTTGTACAGCAGGTCTCCATGGCATATACTCCATGATCCATGATGAATTTTATATTTGAGGCTCCGTTTGCAGCTGCTGTGGTTGCAGCATCAAGCTGGAGGCCGTCAATAACATAGACCACCACTACCGGTTCTCCGGCAAAAGCCATAAATGAATTGAAGGTTATAACCATAATTGCCAATATCTTAAACAATGTCATTTTCATGTCAGAAAGTATTCATTAAATGTGATAATTGCCAACATCAACGCCAAAGTTAAATCATACCTGTGCCAATTTCAAGAATGAACAGGGTTTTGTAATGTTAATAAATGGAAAAGGCAATCCAGGAATTATAAGTCCTGCTTTAATTATTCGATGGTAGTACCCAGAAAAGCAAATCAGTCATGGGATCCCTTCTTATAATCCAGATCCCATATATCCAGTCGGGTGCATTTTACATATCCTTCTTCGGTGAAAAGGTCAATGCCATTGAAACAGGGATTTCTGTCAATAACAGATGTTGTCCATGTCTGTCCGTTTATAAATACCTCAATCAGCTGCCTGTCGAGGAACACATGCATCCTGACCGGCTGACCTTTCAGAATGTAGGAAGGACGGCCCTGCCCGGGTGTTACATCGAGCGATTTATGGGTATCGTGAACATTCCCGTCGACGATGAATTCGTTGGTGGCTGTATCGAAGCATATCCTTACAAAGCTGTCTCCCTTCGGGGATACTTTTACCTTCAGTCCAAAACGGGCTGCACTGCCTGGCTCAAAATCAGCAAGTATCTCAAGGCAGTCGCCTGTCTTTTTCAGGTAATCCGACCGGCCAGGCACAACTTTTATGCTTTTCTGCAAATAATGCCCGCTGCGCAACGAACTGATCTCAGGAACAGGATCCTGACGAAGACGGTTGCCTTCCAGTTCAATGACTCTTGGAATTACATGGACTCCCGACCAGGGCAGTCCTTTATATTCACCTCCGGCATTCATATATAAAGCCATCAGAATGCGCCGTTGTTTTCCACCAGAACCTTTATTATCAACGCATAAAGGATTAAAACAATGGAAAGGGTTGGAATAATCAAGAAGCAAGCCTTCCGGCGTGTCGGGTATGAATCTGAGCTGCTCCCTGTCGAAACGGCCGATCCAGTAACGGGCCGGATTGCTCCCAAGCATCAGCACATCCCTGGTTCCGAAATTAATCAGATACGGGAACTCCATAAATCCGATCCTGCCTCTTAAAGTTGATGAATTTTCATATTTTGGCTGGGTGAATATCTCTCCCCTCTCCTGCCATGTTTTCAGATCCGGTGATGTCCAGAGCATTACGGCATCGCCTTTGTCTCCCGGCCGGGCTCCCCTGTACATTTTTGATGTGATCATATACCAGGTATCTCCCTCTTTCCAGACATGTCCGTCATGATCGTACCCGGTCAGGACCGGATGTTTGTCAGTATAGGAGACCAGTCCGTCGGGGCTTCTTGCAAATATCCCAAATTTGCCATCTTTCCCGAGACCTGTATATTTTACCATGGGAACACCGTTGTCATCAATAAAATGATTCATGAGCCAAATGCCATAAACATCCAGGTGGCTGTCGGCCCATGGAGCTATCGGCCATTCGGTCCAGTGAACGAGATCATTGCTGACATAGTGATCAAGGCTGCAATAGTTCAGAAGGGCATAAATATTCCTGTAAGAAAACACATGGTACTGCCCGTTGTAAAAGAATGCTCCGGCAGGATCAAAAATTGAACCCAGTGGTTGAGAGAGATGATATACTGGACGATACGGGTCACTACCTGTGAATTGTCGCAGTGAGCTCCATAATCCTGTGCAACTGTCAATATCTTTCGCGATGGAGGCATCAAAAAATTTATTGTATGCCAGTATGGCCTCACTCACTGAATCTCTTGCAGCCGGTTTAATGATTTCGTCAGTTCCGCTTAGAAAAGCTACCTGACTGTCGGTAAGAGCTTTTCCCCAAAGGGCTACGAGATCAATTTTACCGTTATGAAAACCTGTTGTTTTCCAGTCATTGATATCGGGTCCGCTCCAGACAAAAGCTCCGATCTGCATTACGTCATCAAAGGGGGAGCAAAGCGACTGCTTTATAGGTACTGAAATTTTCAATTCCCCGTTGCAAAAAAATTCAAGAACACCATTGCCAACCCTAATGATAAGATCCAGCCAGCAATCCCTTTTTATTATGGCGAGAGGCACTTCCCGGAATATCATGCCTCCGGGAGTTTTCATTCCGATAAACCCGACAGCCAATCCTGAAGGATGAACAGCCAGGGCAAGGAAATCCGAAAAGAACAATGTTCCGTTTCCATCAGGCCCGATCCATACCCTCGTGCACAAACTCACTTCATCACCGGGAGGACGCAGTGTTCTTGCCCGGGTAGCATTGAGTGAAAGCCAGCCATCCCTGTCAAGGGGGGCAAAGTAACCGTCTCCTCCACGCCTCAGTGATTCTGAGTAATCATATGAATCCATTTTCAACCCTGCTTCTATTGGTCCGTTAACCTTAAGAGGCAGAGGATAGTTTTCATCGCCATCAAGTGTTTTCATATGAAACACAATCCTGGCATCCTTAAGCGGATTTTCCAACACCTGGGAAATTACCGGGAAACTCCACAGATTGATCATTATGATTGAAATAAACAAAATCATGTACATAATTCTATCACATCATCGATTATAAATATTCTTTCCCTTGAAATGAGAATGTCTAAAAATATCAGTGTTCCGGAAAACAATTTTTAGTTACACCTGCGTGCACTAATCCTCAGAATACCTGTGAGATTATAATTCATGACCTCATGAAATTCCGAGTTGTCCTGTGATTCTCTCTGCAAGTTCTTAAAATAATTAAAATTTCCATAATACCAATCAGGGATAATTTCATGGTACAAAGATTTTATGGAATTCCGTGATGCTGAAATACGACTTTATTTTTTTACTGCCCGGAAATAGATGGTGTTTTTTATCAGAGTCATGTCAGCAACCTTAAATCCATTTGATTCTATAAGGGTTGCAACACTCTGGCTGTCATATCCCCTTTGGATCCTTATATCGAGAAAATCTATAATCCTGGCATAGATGTTTGATAATGCCTCTGTTCTGCCGGATCTTCTGTGGCCGGCTGGAAAATGTCCAAGCAAGTTGGACCCGGGATGGATAGCTCTGGAAATATCCCGTAGTAATCCGTCTGGATCTTCCAAAAGGTTAAGTTTCTTCAGAAGGATCAGGGTGGTTGAGCATTTCAGCTCTGAATGATCGAAAAAGTAATGGCGTTTCGGAGACAGTAATATAATGTTTTCCTCTTTCAGCATATCCAGCCAGCCGAGATATCTTACAAAATTTGAGCCTCCTTCTGCGATAAGTTTTTCTATTGCTCTGCAATTTATTGCCTCTGCCTCCAGTCCTGAAGTAATGGTGTTACCAGTCCTGGCCAACTTCTCAGAAAAAATTCTGACCTCTATTTTTGCAGTTTGAGTATCCATTTAGATAAATCAAAAATCAGCTGTTTCTGAAACGTGACAGCCCTGATGTTTAACAATGCTTATCCTGAAATGTTCGCCGCGGAAATTTCAGGTCAGTGAAACATTGCATATATGGATCAATGGAACAGTGTGTATCCGATTCAGGGCAACAGTGACTGATTTATCGGAACATGGGCCTTATTCCGTCATCTACAATAACATTCACCAGGCCTCTTTTTACATTCAGATCCCAGGTTGGAGATACGCGGAATTCGTTTGTTGACCTGATTTTTCTCCCGTTGCGGGGATTTATGAAATCTGCCGTTCCGTAGGCTTCGGCTCCTGAAAAATTTATGTTGAAACTCAAAATGAAATCCGCATTGGATTTTCTTTCGGTTACCACCCAGTAACCCCATCTGTTTATTGCCTTTGCTGCGTGAACCACGGCATTGTCATTATCGCTGACAATATAAACCCTGTTGTTCCTTTTAGTAATCGCATTAAACAATTCAACGATTGATGGATCAACTGAAGGCCTGCTGTTTTCAAGGCTGCCGGCGGGAGATTTTACAGAATTGAATACCTCTTTTTCACCATTCTGATAGGTGATCTCGCTTATTTCCTGCGTGCCAAGTACGTATACCGGACCATCAGGATTGCTGTATCGCTTGTATTTTACTTCATTCTTGTTGACTTCAAGAACTTTAGCCTGAACTACTTCGCCCGATACTGTTTTTATCCTGTCCTGAGAGAATGAACGAAAAGTTATAAGAATCAAAATGGCCGACAGATAGTATTTCATATAGTATGCATTTATAGATCAATTATTTGAATTTATTTTACCTATAACAATTATGCCAAAGATAGAAATAATTGATAGTTTAAAGCATTTACTTAGGTTATGTAAAAAATGTACCTTACTCTGTCCGAACTCCGGTAGCTTATTAACAATATACATAAGGGGAGGACTTATGCAGGACTTTATTTTTTAAGCTGATTCAGAATTTCTTCATGTAAAGTTTGCCTCACAAAAATTCGACTATTTCTTCCAGCGGTTTACGCTTTTTTACAGCCGTCCTCAGGTATCCCTGTTTAGGATAACCGAGAGGTGTGATGCCAAATATCTGGTGATTATCATCCAGGTCGAGCGCTTCCTTTAGGGCCAAGGGAGTGTAAGCCATTATCCAGCATGTGCCAACTCCTTCATTTTCGGCAGCCAGAATAATATGGGTCAAAGCAATCGCAGCATCTGTTTCTACAGAATTAAAACCGTCATAATCACGGGTCCATGCTTCATTGCGCAATCCTGCCACAACAAGTATCAGTGGGGCATCCCTGATCCATTCGCGCTGATAACACATCTTAACCTTTGACAGTAATTCCGGTGAAGAAACTACTATGAATTTCCATGGCTGGTTATTGTGAGCTGAAGGCGCTATCCTTCCTGCATTGAGGATCCTTCTCAGGACCTCGTCCGGAACCGGACGGTCCGGATCATAGTTTCGCAGGCTTTCCCGCTTTCCGATAAGTTCAGTATATTCCATTCCCTTTTTGATTCATCATTACCTATTAAAATTAGCAAGAAATCCTGAACCTTTATCATAAACCTGTCAGCAATGAAAAGTTATTTTACTAATTTGGCAGTTCAGTATTCTGCATGTATTTAATTACATGCCGGCGACCAATATTATTGATTTGTTCATTCAGACCCTAATATTTCAAGACAGGATTTTCGATATTTCAGACAGATTGATTTTTTCGCAGTCGCCAGTAATAATTAAAGCATTATCAAGTTATAAAAAAAAGAAGCTATCTTAAACAATCATTAAAATTCAACCTGATGAAAAAGACGTTATTTCTACTTGCATTAATCCTTTTAACCGGGACATCCGCAGTAACATTTGCCCAGAAAGACAAAGCCCTGAAAAATGGGTTCAGCATTAATCTTGTAGCAGGTCTGCCAGCAAGTACCTACGGGCTTGAAAGCGACATCGATATTCCTGATGAATTTAAACTGGGACCTATCCTTGGACTTCAAATCGGAAGCCGGTGGTATTTTGCTCCGTCCGAAAAATTCGGGGCAGGCCTGATGGTAAACTGGTTTGATTTCACAGGAGCTTTTAAATCATATTCAAGCTCAGGTTATGAGATGAACAGGTTAGTGGCGGATATTACTGTTCTGGAAGTGGGTCCGGTGTTTACTTTCAAAATCATTGACAATCTTGCTGTGGACGGATATTATAATCTGAGACCGACAGGATTGGCAGTCATTTATACCAGTTCCCTGGGTGATGAAAGCGATGAAGAAGGATATGCTGGAATTGGAGTTTCGCATGCAATAGGCGCAGCTTTCAGGTGGAACGTGTTAAGTGTTGGCGCTGAATATGTTCTGGGAGGCATTAAATGTTCAAATGTTGATTCTGAAGCTTTTGACCCTACAGAAAAACTCATGGTCAACAGCGTAAGGTTCATGCTGGGAGTTAAGTTTTAATCCGACAGGATTCTTTTCATGATTAAACAGAAGGGTGCCTCGCGGGGCACCCTTTGTTTTTTCATGAAACTATTTTTTATTTTTGTTAAAGGAAAATAAATGTACTAAAGGAAAGTCGGTGAAACTGTATCAAAAATCCTTTGAGTACCTTTGTGTTACCTTAGGTTCCTTCATGGTTAAACAGAAAGGGTGAAACCACTAAGGATAACTAAGTTTGGCACAAAGGGCACCAGGGAAGAACAGGCCAATTAAATTGCTTTTGATACAGCCTCTCATATGACAATAAAAAAATTAATTACGGATGGTAAAGCAACTTGTTCTTTTTCAGATATTGGTAGCATTTTGCGCCTTTTTTACCGGATCTGAATTTCCTGCTTATGGCCAGGGTAGCGGTCAGAATAGCGGAAAACTCCGGATTGCTTCATGCCAGTTCCCTGTATCAGCTTCAATTGCGGAAAATTTTCACTGGATTAAAAATCAGATGATTGAAGCAAAACTGAAGAAAGCAGATATAGTTCATTTTCCCGAATGTGCCCTTTCGGGTTATCCTGGTTCTGATATTAAATCACTTGACGGTTTTGACTGGAAAGAACTGCACCTTATGAGCGATTCTGTTTTAATAATGGCAAAAGAACTCAATATATGGGTGATCTTAGGATCCATGCATAAACTTACCGGCAACAATAAGCCACATAATAGTTTGTATATAATCAATCCGGAGGGTAAGGTAACAGACAGATATGATAAGCGATTCTGTACTGAGGGGGATCTGGATTTTTTCTCACCGGGTGATCATTTTGTGACATTTGATATAAATGGGGTAAACTGCAGCCTGCTGATATGCTATGATATAAGGTTCCCTGAGCTTTACAGGGAGATTAATAAATTAAATGTTGACTTAGTATTCCAGTCATTTTATAATGCAAGGCAGAAGGCGGGCAGCATTCATCCGTTAATAATGCACATTACTGCCCAGGCAATGGCCGCATCCAACTATTTTTATATGTCCCTTACCAATTCCTCAGCTCCGGAAAGCTGGCCATGCTACTTTATAACACCTGACGGACTTGTTAAGAACAAACTTTCAGACAATATACCGGGGGTGCTAATATCCGATGTAGATATCAAAGATGAATATTATGATGCCAGTAAACCTTTCAGACCGGATGCAATTAAAGGGAAACTCAACAGCGGGCAGATTCCCGATGATCCCAGATCCATTGACAGGAAAAGCATGAATTGAATTTTTAGTTATCTTGCAAATAAAAGCCTGATGGATTTCCTCAGAAAGCTGATACCCCCCGACAGGTGGAAGTTTCCTGTGCTGATGGCAACAGCTGTTTTTACCGGGTTGGGTGTTTTTTCGTTCTACATTTCAAATGCTCCTTCATATCTTGGAGATGAGCCCCAAACCTGTGTTAACTGCCACATAATGGCCCCCCAGTACACTACATGGTATCACAGTTCCCATCGTGAGGGTACAAATTGTAACGATTGTCATGTCCCACACAATAATATTTTTAACAAGTATTTTTTTAAGGCAAAAGACGGGCTGCGGCATGCGACGATGTTCACGCTGCGGCTTGAACCGCAGGTGATCTTCATAAAAGACGCCGGCAGGGAGGTTGTCCATAAAAACTGCATAAGGTGCCATTCAGCCCTTCTGACAGACAGCAGGCTTATGGCATATAATATGGAGACTCACAGTTTCAGGATGGAACGTAAATGCTGGGATTGTCACAGGGAATCTCCTCACGGAAGGGTCAACAGCCTTTCAAGTGTTCCCAATGCAAGAGTGCCTTTACCGTCATCAGTGGTTCCTTACTGGATGAAAACCGGTATTAAATGAAGCATGAAATGACAGGCATGAAAACATATTTCACCGATAGAATCAGAATCTGACACTCGTGACAAAAACAATTACCATACCCCTCAACCTAAGACTATGAGATCAATTAACGAGATTATCAAGGAGAAAAAATGGCTTGGATGGTTGTTATTCCTGGTCACTGTAGCAGTGGTGTTCCTTCTTGGAATGCTTGCCTCATCAATTGTGGAAAGAAGAGCTGAAGCAATTTTTGCATACACTCCCCAGGTGACTTTTTCCGAATTTGAGCCTCGGAATTCCAAATGGGGAGAGTTCTTTCCCAGGGAATACAATACCTACCTTAAGACATCCGATACAACCTTCACCAGCAAGTATAACGGCAGCAAACCTGTGGATATGCTTGAAGAATCTCCAAGAATGGTAGTGCTGTGGGCAGGATACCTTTTCTCAAGGGAATACAACCAGGGTAGGGGTCATTATTATGCGGTGGAAGATGTTCAGAAGATCCTCAGGACAGGAGCTCCTTCGGAATCAGTACCAAGTCCTCAGCCGAATACATGCTGGACCTGCAAGAGTCCGGATGTTCCCCGGTTGATGCACCAGACCGGAGCAGCTGAATTTTACTTCGGAACCTGGGAAACCAAGGGCGCTGAGATAATTAATCCTATTGGATGCGCCGACTGTCATGAATCCAAAACAATGAATCTCAGGATCTCCAGGCCTGCCCTGCTGGAAGCTTTTGAGGCAATGGGTAAGGACATCAGCAAAGCATCGCATCAGGAAATGAGAAGCCTGGTTTGCGCTCAATGCCATGTAGAATACTACTTTAACAAGAAGATCACCGAAGGGGTGCAGTATCTTGTTTTCCCATGGAAGAACGGCCAGTCGCTTGAAGAAATTGAAAAATACTACGACAATATTGAGTTTTCCGACTGGACCCACAGCATGAGCCGCGCCCCGATGCTTAAGGCGCAACATCCCGATTATGAGGTCTACCTTACCGGGGTTCATGCATCAAGAGGTGTCTCATGTGCTGATTGTCACATGCCATTTATCAGCGAAGGCGGACAGAAATTCACCGACCATCACATTCAGAGCCCATTGAATAACGTGGCAAATTCCTGCCAGGTATGCCATCGTGAAGAGACCCAGAAGCTGATCAGTGATGTTTACACAAGGCAGGATAAGATAATAGAAAACCGAAATGTCCTTGAAACCCTTCTGGTAAGATGTCATGTTGAAGCAAAAACAGCATGGGACAAAGGTGCAACCGAAAACCAGATGAAAGAAATATTGAATGACATAAGACGGGCTCAGTGGAGGTGGGACTTTGCTGCCGCAGGCCACGGAAATTCATTCCACTCACCCGTTGAAACAGGAAGGATAATCTCAGGGGGAATATCCTTTGCACAGGAGGCCAGGGTGAAACTCGCAAGGCTTCTTGCATCCCTTGGCTATAACCAGGAGATTGCCTATCCCGATATATCAACAAAAGCCAAAGCCCAGGAATTCATAGGCCTCGATATGAAGAAACTGATTGCTGAAAAAAAGGTGTTTCTGGAAACGGTCGTCCCGGAATGGATAAAAACCGGACAGGAGAGGGAAGCAAAGTACGGTAAATAGTAACACCTCTCCCGGATTCATACACAATTAATCTTCAAATCCGGATTAAAATCATATTCTGGCTCTGTGTAAAACTCTTGTTGAAAGCAGGTGGTGATTTTGTAGTCAGGTACCATTCCATGCAGGTTGGCCAGGAGGATCCTTTTAGCTGTTTCCCGTAACAGCTTAATGGATAATTTTTGCCTACCGGGAGTAAAAAATGATGTATTCCGGTATGAATACCTCAATATAACCATGCAAATATCTTGAAAAAGGACCAATCCATCGAATTTTAGTCATGCTTTTCATTTCATTAGTCAAAACCGGAAATTTTTGGATCAGCAATAAACTTCGCTTGTTATCATACTTATTGTGTGCGTTTTAACAACATCACATAAGGCTTGTTACAAGATCAGTCGAACTTCTTTAATAAATTCCGGATGTTTTTTGACGAAAGTCATAAATTCTAACCTGAGCAGCCTTCCCCGGTAAATAACCACTGCCATTCCTTTGACAGGACTATTATAGATCGTCCCCATTTTGGCATATAATGGGCATTTGCGATTTGCAAGACAATTCCGGCGCTATTACTTTTACAATATGACTAAAAGCAAAAAGCGATGAAAGCACAATTTGTAATCACATCAGAGGAAACCGGGACGGTTCTTCTTAAACGCAGAAAAATTGCCAAGGCGTTGCGTTGGTGGCTCAGGCAGAATGGAATTTCCTATAATCAGAATCTGCACTGCATTTAAAGGATAACTACGGACGTAGTTAAGGGAAATGATATTACAACTATTTTTAAAAAAATAAGAAAATGGAAGATTTATATATAGTTCTTATAGCATTTGTAGCGATAGGTTTATTCAGTCTGTGCAAAGCATTTATTCAGATGATCAAAAGGATCTGATAATTAAACCAGGAGTATGGGGCAAAAAACGAGGCTTCTGAAACACAATCCTTTTAGCTAAGGTTTTATAATCAGTTCTTCTCCTGCCCGGGTCATTACCGAAATGGAGTCTGACTTTACCCTTACCATTCCGTCACTGGTTTTTAACCTTGCTCCCTCAGGCCAGGGAAGGATTAAATTCAGTTTCTTTCCGGCTTCACTGATTATCTTAATGTTTTTCACCTTACCGTCTTTAAGAACTGCGCTGACAAGAAAAGCGCCAGCCGCCCTCAGGTTATGAAATTCTGCATCTCTTTCTGCCGGCCAGTTGGGGAAAAACCTCAATGTGCCATTATATCCTTGCATAAGGCATTCGTTGATAACTGCAGGTAATGCAAAATTCTCGAACCATACTCCCATATTATCCATAAATCCATAATTCGTGAAATCATTATATCTTCCATGGACCTGAATCGCACGATCTGATGCTGTACCGTTCGGCAAAAGACAGTAATTTATTTGCCTTTTAAATTTCTCAAGGTCAAGCATCCCTATCCTTGCCGCCTGTAAATTCTTAAAAACAAGATCATTCCCCCCTTCATTCTGTTGGTTCCTGAATGTGTTTTTCAGCAATTCCATTGTTTCCGGATCTGAGTGCAATCCATGTTCCTCACCGGGAAAAATTGTAACAAGAGGAAGGGGAACGTTGTAAACCACCTGGCTGTGCTCACCCGGAACTGAAACAATAACCTTCCCGTAATTTTCAGATTCAGTAACAGGATATTCGGGGTAGTTCTGAAGAATATCCCTGATATCAGCCAGCAGATCTTTTTCCTGTCCTTCCAGATCAAGCACTTTTACCGCTTCTTCAAATGCCCTTAAAATAAACTTGACAAGCGTGAGGTCAACAGTACAGTCATAATTGAATTTGAAACCTGGTCTCAATGCATATAATTCAGGAGGTATTGTAGGGAAGATATGGTATTTATTATCATTCCATTGAGGTCCCCTTGCCTCAGGCCGTTTCATATATTCAGTCAGGAATTCCACTGCGGCTCTCATTGGGGGATATCCTCTTGTTCTCAGGAATGTAGTATCTCCTGAATACAGATAATGCCACCACAGTCCCTGAACAGCCCATGGTGTTTCGCATATTTCCCACCCCCAGTGAGGAACAGGATATGGATTCATTGTCATATCAACAGGATAGGCGCTGTGAGGGAAATATGCCCCCGGCAGATCATAGTATTCCTTTGCCCATTTCCTGCTTACATTCATCAGAAATTCAATCAGGCTGACATAAGAAAGGTTTTTCTCAAGATGGTTTGAGGAAAAAGTGACCCAGAAAGGCTGCTGGGTATTATAATTCATATGGTAATCTCCATGCCAGGCTGTACCTATATCGTTATAACTCCAGTTGGCAAACAAACCCGGAGTATTTACTCCTTCCCTGACAGAACAATTCAGGAAATAAAGATTCCTGTACCATATGCTTTCCAGAAATTTATCTTCCAATTCTACCCCCGACTTATTCCAGTATTCTTCCCAGGTCTTATTACTTTCGTCCAATGAAGCCTTAAAATACAATTCATCAGGAGGATCAGTTTCAGGAATACCTTTATCAAGTTCTGCATTCATACCCTCCTTCAGAGTGATGCAACCTGTGAAAACAGTATTATGAGAAAGACTGCCTTCAAGAGGTCCCATACTTTCTTCATTTCCGTCCCAGTTAATCCTTTTTGTCTTGCTTAAAGGGGAGCTGACACTGACAGTAAGACTGAATGCCTTGTCGCCGGGATGTCCTTTTGAAATGTCATAGGTCTCCGGTTCCTGATAAGGCAGGATCTGTCTGAAATGAAGGATGCCTGCTTCCGGATCTTCTTTTGGCTCGGGAGACGGGAAAGCTGCCGGAGTTGAGGGATCAGGCATCACACGGATCCTGTCGAAAATATTTTTAACCGGCTCGCCATTTTTGCCGATAAGCCTCATCCACAGCCTGTCTTCATTCATCGCCATAAAAATCTGAAGCTTTATTTCCTTCATATCAGATGTGAGAAGAAAAACTTCACATAATCCATTTGAAATATCAAGAGTGTGGCCGATCATTTCAGCGTTCCTGAGATCGAAACCCAGCAATACTGATCCGCAGGGGAAAGGTCTCGGATATGGCTTTCTGTAATTTTCTGCAGCCATTTCACTATACTTCCTGTACCATGGATCCTGAGTGAGAAGGGCAAGTGTATCAGGAATGTCCTTGACCTTATTGAAAACATAACTGAAATCTCCGATTTCCTTCCTGTAGTTTTCGGCTATCCTTATATCCCACACATTGTTATGCCCAAAATATATTACCACGGCATCAGGGCGGGTTGTAACAACCGCTCCCATCGCACCGTTCCCGAGAAGGGCGCCCTCAAAAAATCCGATTGCCGGCCGGTCAACTGAAATGGGATGCAGCTTTGCCCTTTCATATGATGAGAATTCCGTATCAAAATCTTTATGCTGAACACATGAGCACAAGATCATGATCAATACCCATGCAAATTTCAAATTATTCATTTATTCTTTTTTTAAATTGCCGTCTTTCCCTTTTGCTGTACCCTGTGCTCCATGCTCCATGCTC
>CAZTDW010000065.1:17287-18762 GCA_964611835.1 uncultured Rikenellaceae bacterium
TGCTCCATGCTCCATGCTCTTTGCCCTTCGCCCTGTGCCCTGTGCCCAGCGCCTGGTGCCTAGCGCCTTAACCCTTTATATCATAAACCATCAGTGCATTCTCGTGCCTTATATACAATCTTCCTTTGTAAATGACCGGATGGGACCAGTGGGGGCCTGATCCGAGAGGGATCCTGAATTTGCTGATAAGCCTGAAAGACTTTTCATCAGCATGCATCAAGGCCATTTCCCCTCTTTCACTATAGCAGTAGAACAATTCATCTGCAAGGATTATCACCCCGTCTCCGAATCCCCTGAATGAATGAACTATACGGCCGGTGTAAGGATCGATGCAACACCAGGTACTTCTCTGATATATTGATCCGTACAGAAATCCGTTTCTGTAAATAATGCCACCCATTACATTTCTGAAGTTTTCATTACGCCACATTATTGTCACTTTCTTTCCATCTTCCGAAAGTTTCAGGGCTACAAGTCCGCTGTTTGTTTGATTGTATTCACTTGAGCAGAAGATCATTCCATTTGCATATGCAGGCGTATTGGCATGTATATCATTATACTGGTATTGAGGGACATGCCAGTACACTTCCCCTGTTCCGGCATCAACTCCAACAATAGAACCGGTGGTCATGGTTACTATGAGGGAGGTGTTGTTATGCCTTACATAAAGAGGTGAACAGTAGGCTGCCGGCTCCCTGTTGCCCGGACTGGTCCAGATTGTTTCACCCGTGAAACGGTTGAGGGCGGCAAGATTGTGTTTCTTACCCCCGGGGGTACAATATAGAATATTTCCCTCTATAAGAAGCGATTCAGCCATACCCCAGGTAATATTCCCGGCATCGAATCTTTTCAGCAGATCGACCGACCATACCTTTTCACCGGTTTTGCAGTTATAGCAGAACACCGTTCCCTGTCCGCTTTTAAAATATAAAAGATCTCCGTTAACAACCGGAGTGGAGCGTGCACCACTGTAGCTTCCATCCCATTCAGGACCATAATTCCTTTTCCAGATCAACCGGCCATTAAAGTCAAAAGCATAAAGTATTCCCATGGAATTTGTCATTCCAAGAACAAATATCCTGTCGGTGCCAATACCGACTCCTCCATACCCCTCTCCGAGTCCTTCAAACGACCATAAAAGACCGGGACCATTTTCAGGCCACGATTTCTTAAGTCCTTTTTCCGGATAGATCCCGTTGCGGAAGGGGCCTCTCCACTGATAAACCTGTGCAGATAATGTTGCAGTGAACATCTCTGTGACAAACAGCAGGATAAAAAAGGCTTTCATCATACTTTCTCAGTCTCTTCGATCATTATCCGGTAATTATTCAGTGTCTGGATTGATATCTCCCGGCCGTAAGGAGATGCTGTCGGCATAAGTACAAATCCCCTTCCCTCCCCGGCAGTACCCTCCGATAATGACTTTTGCACTATCTTTCTGAAGATATCATTTGGCAAATTTTCAATATCCGTTA
>CAZTDW010000066.1:0-18646 GCA_964611835.1 uncultured Rikenellaceae bacterium
GAGTGGAAGGCGCAGTTCTGGCCAGAAAAAAAGGGACTCCAGATGAGGAAAATGTAAAAATAAAAATTGATGGTTTCTTTCTTGCAATAGGTCATACTCCAAATTCAGAAATCTTCAGGAGCTATATCGAAACCAACGAAACAGGGTACATAAAGACACTTCCGGGGTCAACAAAGACAAATGTTCCGGGTGTATTTGCCGCAGGCGACGTACAGGATCCGGTTTACCGGCAGGCAGTGACAGCAGCCGGCACAGGGTGTATGGCAGCAATTGATGCCGAACGCTATCTGGCGGAAATGCACTGATGAACTCTCCATCGGTTAAAACAGGAGAATTAAAAAATGAAGACATATAAAAAGACCTACAATATTAATGCTGCTCCTTCTGATGTTTATGCAGCACTTACAAATCCCGTTACGATAGGTTTGTGGTCAGGCTATCCTGCACAAATGTCAACAGAGCCGGGATCTGAGTTCTCATTATGGGATGGGGATATTACCGGACGAAACCTTGAATTTGTGACTGACAGGAAAATCGTACAGGAATGGTATTTCGGAGAGCAGCCTGAAAAATCTATAGTTAGCATCAGTATAAATCCTGACAGGGAGAGATCGGTTGTTACGGTTGAACAGTCGAACATACCTGATGGTGACTATGATGAAATCTGTGAGGGATGGGATGAATATTACATAGGTGCGGTCAACGCCTTTTTCAATCCTAATTTCTGAGATTTGAAAAATGGGACATATCCCCTGCTGGCTGCTTCATGAGTGTGTAAATATCCTCCACGCAGGCATGGAGAAGTGCAGCAATCCCTTTGTAACATAGTGTTTCGGCCTTTTCCTGCATCAGGTAGTTCCAGTCGGATATCCATGAAAGGATATGCTTCTCTATAAACCTTCTTATCTCTTTTCCCATTTCAGTCCTGCAGGCATCATCGTCAAATGTCATATACTTGTCCGTCAACAGGGTAAGGAACAACAGTTCAATACCCAGGTTGTCGTCAGGGAATTTGTATCTTGACCTGTATTTCCATCCGTAGGAATTATAGAAGTCGCTTACACTTTCTTTCTCGGGATAAATACCTTTGTCATAATAAATCGACTTGAGGGGAGGTGCCAGTAGAGAACCGGTAAACAACCTGTTAAAATCCCGCTGCAGCATATTTTTACACGTCTTTTTATCCGTGCATGAATTCCTTAAAAGGGCTGCCGCCTCTATAAATCGGGGATTTCTGCTGTTTATCGGAAGAGTGTTTAGCAATTTACCGGAAAAAAAATCGGTAACACATTCTTCTGATGGTTCATACATTATCATACTTCCGGTTAAATAAAGAAGCATATTGTATCCCTTGAGGATCATATTCTGATCAGTTCTCTCTTTATCTTCCATTTGAATTATCAGACATCTCATTTTGCCCGCTTAAACTTTTTTTGGTGGGTGTTATACGGAATAAACCCTTCAAAGAAAAAAAAGTTCAAATTATGCTGAAAACTGTTTTGGCTTTAAAGTCAGCAAATAATATTTATTTACTGCATTTACTTATGCAAGCAATGAAATATGAATGATAAAGGCCGGTTGATGAGGACCCTCCGGGGAACGGGTTTATTTGTTGAAATCCGCCATCTCATGCGGGTATTCATCATTGTCTATCTTCCCTTTTATTTCCCTGAATGCCTTCACCGTATATTCAACATCCTCCATGGCATGAACAGCTGTAGGGATAAGCCGCAGCATCACAACATCGCGGGGCACGACAGGATAAATAACGACTGAACAGAATATATTGTAGTTTTCCCTCAGATCATAGATGAGCTGGGTAACCTGGTTAATTCCTCCTTTCATAAAAACAGGGGTTACAGGCGATTCTGTCTTTCCGAGGTCAAGACCTGCTTCTTTTAAGCCTTTCTGCAAAGCATTGACGATGGTCCATAGTTTCTCCCGGTACTCAGGATGCGACTGGATCAGTTCAAGCCTTTTTATTGCGCCAAGTGTCATGGCCATAGGAAGCGACTTCGCGTAGATCTGCGAGCGGAGGTTATATCTGAGATATTTGATTACTTCTTTTGTGCTGGCGACAAATCCTCCGATTCCTGCCATCGATTTTGCGAATGTTGCAAAATACACATCAATCTGATCCTGTACCCCGAAATGTTCACCTGTTCCTCTTCCGTTGGCTCCCATAGTCCCGAATCCATGTGCATCATCCACCAGGAATCTGAAATTGTATTTCTTTTTCAGTTCGGCAATCTTGTCGAGTTTGCCGAGATCTCCCGCCATTCCAAAAACTCCCTCGGTTATGACGAGGATACCCCCTCCCGATTCTTCAGTCAGCTTTGTTGCCCGCTGAAGCTGTTTCTCGCAGCTGTCAATATCATTATGGGGAAAAACAAAACGCTTACCGAAATGAAGCCTCAGACCGTCCATTATGCATGCATGGGATTCGGAATCATAAACTATTACATCATGCCTGTCGACAAGTGCATCAATTATTGACACCATACCCTGGTAGCCGTAATTCAGCAGATAGGCCGCTTCCTTCATCTCGAACTCTGCTGCCATCCTCTCAAACTTCTCATGATTTGTGGTCTGTCCCGACATCATCCTGGCACCCATAGGGTAGGCAAGACCATATTGTGCGGTATATTCCGCATCCGCTTTCCTTACCTCAGGATCGTTGGCCAGCCCCAGGTAATTATTAAGACTCCATGTCAGAATTTCTTTTCCCCGGAATTTCATACGTGGCGCAATTTCCCCCTCAAGCCTGGGAAACGCAAAATAACCATCCGCGAAATCTGAATACTGGCCCAGCGCACCCTTGTTCGATCTGATCTTTTCAAATATATCCATCTATGTAAACTTTTTTAAAAATTGCCCAAATTTACACATTTATGCGAGTATGAGTGATACCTATTTATACCTAATTTGTTTTTAACAGGACAGGCGATAAATTCAGGATCCTTATACCGGATTAGGCGACACTGGCTTTACGCAGTAGGCACTATCCCGGCAGGAAATATTGTGACAGGGACTCACCAAAGGTTATAATTTTGGATTTATAATACGATATTTCAAAAAAAGCAGTAATTTTGCGCAACATTTTCAGGGATGAAGTACAGACTTTATATATTGTGGCTGGTGGCATTGCTGGTAAGTTCATGCGGTGAGTATGAGAAACTCCTGAAGAGTACGGATTATGAACTTAAAAAGACCAAAGCACGTGAGTATTATGCTCAGAATCAATATGTAAAAGCATCAGAACTGCTTAGTCAGGTCATCCCGCGCTTCAGGGCTACAAGCGAGGCCGAAGAGCTCAACTGGCTTAATGCTCAGAGCTATTTTGGCATGAAACAGTATGAAATAGCAGGGACATTGTACAAAGCGCTGGTAGAACAATATCCCTACGGCCAATATGCTGAGGAAGCCACTTTCCTTGGTGCTTTGTGCGACTACAATCTGGCACCGCGGGCCCAGCTCGATCAGCAAAGTTCACGAAACTCTATTGAGGGATTTAATGTTTTTATAACCAAGTTCCCTTATAGTCCCAAGGTTGAAGAAGCCAGAAAGTACATAGATGAGTTGTTGGAAAGGCTTGTTGAAAAATCATATCTGAATGCCAGGCTCTATTATGATATGAAAGAGTACAAAGCTGCAATAACGGCCCTGTCAAACAGCCTGAAAGAGTATTCGTCTTCAAAATACCGTGAGGAGATGATGTTCCTGAAGCTCAACTCCTTATTCCTTTATGCTGAAAACAGCTTCTCTTTAAGACAAACAGAAAGATACCAGGCTACCCTCGATGATTATTTCTCGTTCATGGAAGAGTATCCTCAGAGCAGGTATTCGAAAGAGGTAGCCAAAATTTATCAGGAGACAACTAAATTCCTGAAAATTAAGAATATTGAAAATCTAGCTAACAATCAACAATAAATATGGATTATAGAAAATCAGCAGCTCCGGCAACAACAGTAACCAGGAATCTTGACATGCTTACCAGGGATACAGGCAATATTTACGAAACTGTAATAATTGTCTCCAGGAGGGCTAATCAGATCTCAGTTGAAATGAAGCAGGAACTGAATAAGAAGCTGGAGGAATTTGCATCATATACCGATAATCTGGAAGAAGTATTCGAGAACCGCGAGCAGATCGAAATTTCAAAATTCTATGAACGTCTGCCCAAACCGACTTTAATTGCGCTTCAGGAGCTTGAGGAGGGTAAGGTGTTCTACAGAAATCCTGAATCATCTGCTGCCAGGGGCAAAGTATAGCTTTCAATGCTTAAGGGTAAGAAAATACTGATCGGGATCAGCGGCGGTATTGCAGCCTACAAAACAGCAACAATCGTACGACTGCTGGTCAGGGAAGGATGTGAGGTAAAGGTGGTCATGACAGACCGTGCCAAAGACTTCATCACTCCTCTTACTCTTGCCACATTATCCAAAAACCCAGTATCGGGCAGTTTTTTTTCATCTGAAAGCGGTTCCTGGAACAGTCATATCGAGCTTGGAATGTGGGCCGACCTGTATCTTGTTGCTCCTGCAACAGCAAATACAATCTCAAAGATGGCAAATGGCATGGCGGATAATCTTCTGCTGGCAGCTTATCTGTCGGCAAGATGCCCGGTTTTTATCGCCCCGTCAATGGACCTGGATATGTTGAATCACCCTGCTGTGAGAAAGAACCTTGAGATCCTGAGTTCTTACGGTAATTTTGTCCTCGATTCACCTGAAGGAGAACTTGCCAGCGGACTCTCAGGCAAAGGCAGGATGGCTGATCCTGAAGAAATAGTTAAAGAACTGAAAAGCTTTTTTTCAAAAAAAAAAAGCCTCTGAACGGCAAACGAATCCTGATTAATGCCGGCCCTACACGCGAATCCATAGATCCTGTCCGCTATATTAGCAACCATTCATCGGGTAAAATGGGTATTGCAATAGCCGATACCGCATGCGAATACGGTGCTTTTGCGGAGCTGGTATTGGGCCCGGTAAACCTGAAGCCTAAAAACAGTTCAGTAAAAGTGGTAAATGTAACTACCGCAAGGTCAATGGCTGACGAGTGCATTTCAAGGTTCCCCGGATCTGACATTGCAATTCTTGCTGCAGCAGTCGCCGATTACACACCTGTGGATATTTCTGAAAAAAAGCTCAAAAAAGGATCGGAAGACCTGGTGCTGAGACTTAAACCTACCCAAGATATTGCGGCTGTCCTTGGCAAGACAAAAACTGAAAGGCAAATTGTTGCCGGCTTTGCCCTTGAGACTGACAATGAAATTGAGAATGCGAAGGAGAAACTCCACAGGAAGAACCTTGATCTGATAATACTTAATTCATTGAGGGACAAAGATTCGGGTTTTGGTCATGACACCAACCGAATAACCATTATTGACAGTAACAATATTATTGATAAATTTGAGTTGAAAACAAAAGAGGAAGCCGCAAGGGATATTCTCGACAAGATCGTTGCAATGCTGAAAAATCGGGATTTATGAGACAATTCATCCGGATAAGTTTTTTTCTTGCTTTGGTTCTGATAAACTATCAGGGAATCCTGTTCTCACAGGAACTTAATTGCAACGTACAGATCTCAGCCCAGAAGATCCAGGGTTCTAATCGTCAGGTCTTCGAAACCATGCAGCGTGACATCTACGAGTTCATGAACAACACGGTATGGACCAATCACGTGTTCAGCTATGCAGAAAGGATTGACTGTAATATTCTGATAAACCTTACCGAACAGCTGTCGGCAGATGAATTCAGGGGAACCATCCAGGTTCAGCTGCGCAGGCCGGTCTTCAATACAACATACAACTCGACAATGCTCAATTTCGTGGACAATAATTTTCAGTTCAGGTATGTCGAATTTCAGCCTCTTGAGTTTGATCCGAATTCATACAGGTCAAGTCTGGTTTCAGTCCTTGCCTATTATTCATATATCATTCTTGGTTTTGACTATGATTCCTTTTCTCCCGAGGGGGGGACGGAATTTTTCCAGATTGCTGAAAAGATAGTCACAAATGCCCAGAATGCCTCTGAACCAGGATGGAAACCATATGACGGTTCCAGGAACAAAAACAGATACTGGCTTGTTAAAAATCTTCTTGACGATGAATACAAAAGCGTAAGGAGATTTATTTATGAATATGACAGGAATGGCCTCGACAGGTTGGAATCAAGCATCTCGGAAGCCAGGACAAACATGGTTGAAAGCCTAAGGCTTCTGCTGGAGGTGTACAGAAACAGGCCCGACCCGTATATGTATCTGATCCAGATTATAATGGAATCAAAATCCGATGAGCTGGTGAATATTTTTTCAAGTGCATTTTCCGAAGAAAAAGGAAGGGTTGTCGAGATCCTTAATGAAATTGATCCGGGGAACAAAGCAAAATACCAGAAAATTCTCGCTGCAAATCAACTTTAAGAGACGGTTATGCTTGTAAGACTTTCTGTTAACAATTATGCACTCATCAGGGAGCTTGATCTGCCGCTTGATAATGGCCTGACCATTATTACAGGGGAAACGGGAGCTGGTAAATCAATTCTTCTGGGAGCATTGTCTCTTATCCTGGGATCAAGGGCAGATACATCCGTACTGTTTGACATGAAGGAAAAGTGCGTGGTGGAAGGTACTTTTAAAATTGCTGGTTACGAACTCGAAGATTTCTTTTTATCTCATGATCTTGATTATGATCCTGTGGCTATTTTAAGGAGGGAGATCAATTCAGCCGGCAAATCACGAGCCTTTATCAACGACACCCCTGTCACCCTCAACATCATGAAAGAACTGGGCGACAGGCTTATTGATATACATTCCCAGCATCAGACACTTATGCTGAAGGACAATAGTTTTCAGTTGAGCATAATCGATTCCTTCGCATCACTTGGGTCTGTCAAAGACCGATACAAGAGCATTTTTACAGCATATCAGAAACTGAGAAAGGAATACAATGATCTGAAGGAAAAATCGGAAAGGAACAAAGCTGATATTGAATACTACCGGTTCCAGCTTTCTCAGCTTGAACAGGCTCGGCTGAAAAGAGGCGAGCAGACGGAGCTTGAAAAGGAGCAGGAAGTGCTGAATCATGCAGAAGAGATTATCTCTGCGCTCTCCGGCGCGTCCCAGCTGTTTTCAGGTGATGAAGGCCCAATACTTGTAAAACTCAGGGAAGCAAAGAGCTATATATTTCGTGTAAAAAACTTCATTCCGGAAGGGAATGACCTGGTTTCGAGGATGGAATCTGCTTTAATTGAGCTCGATGACCTTGCCGGTGAGGTCGAAAAGCTTGCATCAGGCATCGAAGCGGATCCGGTTAAGCTTAAAGCCGTAAATGACAGGCTTGACCATCTATACTCCCTCATGCAGAAGCACAGGGTGAAAGATCTTGATGAGCTTATCAGCCGTAAGGAAGAGATTGAAAGCACAGTAAGGTCCATTACAACAACTGATGAAAGACTAAATGAGGTCGAAAGCAATCTTGCTGAAACCAGGGTTTTGCTGGCTTCTCAAGCTGATGAGCTGTCGGAAAAAAGACGGCAGGCTCTCCCGCTTATTGAGACCAGGGTAACAGATTTGCTGAGACAGCTTGGGATGCCGAACGCACGCTTCAGGATAGCAATGTCGAAGCATGATGAATTTAATGCCTCTGGGAGCGATAGCGCTGATTTCATGTTCTCTGCAAACCGGCAGACCGACCCGGAGGATATTGCCCGCATTGCTTCGGGAGGAGAGCTTTCGAGGGTAATGCTCAGCCTTAAATCAATGATGACAAGGAACAGCAGCCTGCCAACCATTATTTTCGATGAGATAGATTCGGGTGTTTCCGGAGAAGTTGCGGATAAGGTGGGACAGATCCTTACCGGCATGGGTAAATACATGCAGGTGGTTAATATAACTCATCTTCCCCAGGTTGCTTCACGGGGGACAAAGCACTATCATGTGTACAAGGAGGATGATGGAGATTCAACAATTACCCGTATTAAATTGTTATCAGGTGAGGAAAGGATTCTGGAAGTTGCAAGATTGCTCAGCGGAAGCGAGGTGACGGATACAGCGGTAAAAAATGCCAGGGAACTGATTGATGCGGGGAAAGGGAAATAATTATAATTTGTTAAATGATCGTTGGAAATGAATGAAGGTCTTTTAAATGGTAAAAAGGGTATTATCTTCGGCGCTCTGAATGAGAAATCAATTGCATGGCAGGTCGCTCTCAAGGCATGGAAGCAAGGTGCAGAGATGATAATTACCAATTCACCGGTGGCGGTGAGAATGGGTACAATACATGAGCTTGCAGGTATAACCGGAGCCAGGGTCATAACAGCTGATGCCACAGGCATGAAGGATATTGATAATCTCATCTCCGAGAGTATGACGCATTTCGGAGGAAAGTTTGATTTTATCCTTCATTCAATAGGTATGTCACCTAATGTGCGGAAAGATATCCCGTATGAGCAGACCAATTATGAAAATATGCTGAAGACGTTCGATATTTCTGCACTCAGTTTTCACAGAATTCTTCAGACAGCATACAAATACGATGCAATTAATGAATGGGGTTCAGTGGTTGCCCTTTCATATGTTGCCGCCCAGCGTACCCTTACAGGTTACAATGATATGGGTGATGCAAAGGCACTTCTGGAATCGATAGCCAGATCATTCGGCTATATTTATGGCCGCGACAGGAAAGTCAGGATCAACACCATATCGCAATCCCCAACTCCTACAACTGCCGGAAGCGGCATACACGGGTTTGATTCGCTTGTTGATTTCTCGGAAAGAATGTCTCCTCTTGGAAATGCAACTGCTGAAGAATGTGCCGATTACTGTGTTGCACTCTTCTCCGATCTTACACGCAAGGTCACCATGCAGAATCTTTATCATGACGGGGGATTTTCAAGCATGGGAATGAGCCTTAAAGCGATAGAGCAGTATAAGAAAAGCTTCGAGGAGTGTGACTGCAACGATAAGTAAATAAGTATAAATACCTATTTTTCAGGCGATTTACTTCATTGTAAGTCGCTTTTTTTATATTTGGATACACCTAATAACCTGTTATATGATAAAGCTGGTAATTCTTATCATAGTTTATTTCACATTTCCTCTGGTAATAATCTTCATGTGCAAACGCTGGACCGTTCTTAAGAAGCTCGGTTCAATAGTCCTGGCCTATGCCTTTGGTTTGATTCTGGGTACATCGGGAATACTTCCTGCGGGAAGTCAGAACTATTATCTTGAATTACGGGGGGATCCGGCATTGTCAGGTTCAAGGATGGAATCACTCCTTGCATCAGGCACAATTACGGAAGATGATGTTTTTGTGAATTCCATAAGGCAAACACAGGATTTGCTGACGACAATTGCCATTCCGCTTGCTTTCCCATTGCTTTTATTCTCCCTTAACATCAGAAAATGGCTGAAATATGCAAAAACAGGCTTTGTAAGCATGATACTGGCTATTATTTCAATACTTACTATTATAGTCTCAGGGTTCTTTATATTCAGGGACCTTGTTCCGGAAAGCTGGAAAGTTGCGGGTATGCTTGTCGGAGTTTATACGGGCGGAACTCCCAATATGGCATCCCTGAGCTATGCTCTGGATGTTGATCCCAGCCTGTTCCTCATTACAAACACATACGATATAGTGATCGGTGCCATTACAATTTTCTTTTTTATTACCGTGGGTCCACGGTTTTTCAGGGCTATACTGCCTCCATTCAAACCTACGGGTGAAGTTGTTGATTCGGAGAAGGCTGTTGCCGAGGCACAGAGCTTTGAGGATTTTTCAGGACTCTTTAAAAAAGGCCGGCTGGGACCCTTGCTTAAGGCACTCGGGATATCGGCTCTGATTTCTGTTGTTTCAGCAGGAATAGCCATGCTTTTGCCTAAAACTGCATTTCAACCGGCAGCGATCCTGCTTATTACTACCCTCGGCATACTTGCATCGCTGATACCCTGGATAAACAGGATTGAAAAGACTTTTCAGCTGGGAATGTATTTTATACTGGTTTTTTCTTTTGCGTTTGCTTCAATGGCTGATCTTAAAAATATTTTCAGCGTCGGTTTTATAGGATTGTTAGGATATGTTATGTATGCTTATTTCGGATCTTTACTGCTTCATCTCCTGCTTTCAAAAATATTCAGGGTCAATGCCGACGACTATCTGATCACCACTACAGCCTTTATTTATTCACCCCCGTTTGTGCCTGTCATTGCCGCAGCTCTTAAGAATAAGGATGTAATAGTCACCGGGATTACTGTAGGCGTAATAGGCTGGATCATTGGCAACTATCTTGGAGTTGCTTTGGGTTATCTGCTAAAGGGATTTTAAACAGGTTCCATAATGATCCGAAAAACCCGTCATCAGATTATTGTTTTTACGACTCAGTGAACCTTTGTGCAGACTTTGAATTCTCCGTGTAAGTTCTTGATTGTCTCTTAAAACAGATAATTTAATCCGATTGCGAATCCTATGTTGCCATCCTGGGCATTAAATGATTTCCCAATGTCAACGGCAACCACAAAATTCCGGTTCATCACCGGCATTATGCTGATCCCGGCACAATGATGAAGCTTTTCATCCCCTGGCTTAAAGAATTCCCCGAAGGTATAATCTGACATATTGCTGCTGAATGTACTTTGTATATTATCAGGCAGCTGGATCTCTTTTGTAACCCTTCCCACGTCATAAAAAAGGTTCAGTCCCAGATAGCAATCCTGTTTCAGGAATTTAAAATAGACAGGTTTCCAGCGGAGTTCAACATTCCCGAGAACAAACGCATCACCAACGATCCGGTTCCAAAGCACCCCTCTCATCGTGCTCGATCCGCCCAGTCCCTCGCTTGAATATCCGGTAAGCCTGTAAGTCAGTACCTGCGACTGATAAAAGAAAGGTACTTTTCCTGAGAGTGTTGTCTGGTATCCGATCCTGTAAGCCAGTGAAAGATCATTCTCCACAAGTGTAAAATATTGTCTGTGCGTTATATAGAATTTTGAAAAACCCCAGTCGTTACCCATGAATTTTGGCGATATCTCTATGCCCATTTCGGTCCAGATGCCTTTCATGGGATTCGGCCTGTTATCCCTGCTGTCCCATACAAGACCGGCCCTGATGGTATTTACCCATCCGCCATCAGCTTCATCACTGTTAATTATACCAAGGGAGTCGCGGTACAATTCAAACAAACCTGGTTCTTCTGACAGGGATGGCAGCTTTTTCTCTTCTTTTTTCCCTTTGTTAAGCTTATCGATATCAACCGAGCTTACCCTGAAATTATTAATTGCAAAACCTGCGCTCCATTTAAGATGATCTCCGGAAAGTTTTCCGATGAAGTCGTTTTTGAACCGGAACTGATCCCTGCTGAAGCGGTAGAACATGGCACTTTTGTAGGCGGTTGATTCGTCATCCATCCAGTCGTTGTTGAAAACTGACTCATATCCGTTGAAGCCGTAAAAATGATTGGCCAGACTGGGCAGGTAACTTAGATCGCTCATCCATTCAATACCCGGGATAAGATGATTTGTCTCGTACATGAACCTGTAAATTCCGCTGCCCTTGGTAAATCTTGAAATCTCCGTGTAAGTATGGTCGTAGTATTCAGGATATACACTCGGATCTCCGTAATTGAAGAACTCAAACAGAGCTCCGTACTGGAATCCCAGGTTGGAGTCATAGGATACTGCCGGAAGGGCGCCGCCGAATTTCCAGCCGGTTTTTACTTTCTTTTCCTGCCCTGAAGCAGCTAATGCAGTGACAAAAATCAGTAAAAGGGAAAAGGTCTTTTTCATTTGATACGGATTTGGTAAACAGCGCTAAAGATAAAGAAAAATGAAAATCATAAGCACTTTTTTCAATATTTGCTACCTTAGGGCACTTTAAAACGAATCTCTCACGGTGTGGCATTATTGATTACAAATATCAAGGTCCTTGTTCAGACTGGAGATGAACAGCCGGGTATGGTGGCAGGGAAAGAAATGTCGGAACTGGGATCGGTTCAAAATGCATTTGTTTTGTGCAGTGATGGATTAATAAGTGATTTCGGCAGTATGGATGAAATAAATCCTGCACTGTTAAACAGGAATGATGATGAAATAACAACTGTTGATGCAACAGGTAAATTTGTGTTTCCTTCATTCTGTGATTCGCACACCCACCTTGTATATTCGGGAAGTCGTGAACAGGAGTTTACCGACAGGATCAGGGGATTGTCGTATGAGGAGATTGCCAGGCGGGGAGGCGGAATACTCAATTCAGCCAGGTTACTGCACAATACACCGGAGGATGAGCTGTTTGACCAGTCTTCGGTGAGGATTAAAGAGATAATGAGGCAGGGTACCGGGGCAGTAGAGATCAAAAGCGGCTATGGATTAAATACGGAAGGCGAGCTTAAAATGTTACGGGTGATAAGGAGGTTAAGGGACACATTCCCGATAGAGATCAGGTCGACCTTCCTGGGGGCCCACGCACTGCCTTACGAATATAAAGATAACAGGGAAGACTATATAGATCTTATTATTAACGAGATGATTCCTCTCGTTGCTTCCGAAGGGCTGGCCGAATACATAGATGTATTCTGCGACACGGGTTTCTTTTCGGTCGGAGAAACGGAAAGAATTCTGATGGCCGGCATAAAGTATGGCCTTATACCAAAAATACATGCGAATGAACTGGATTATTCCGGCGGAGTTCAGACAGGAGTCAGGTATGATGCCCTTTCGGTTGACCACCTTGAAAGGTCGGGAGATGCAGAAATTGAAGCACTTCTCGATACCGGGACAATGCCGACGCTTCTTCCCGGTTCTGCCCTTTTCCTCGGTCTGCCCGATCCTCCCGCACGCCGAATGATTGATGCAGGTTTGCCTGTTGCACTTGCCTCGGATTACAATCCCGGGTCATCTCCGTCAGGAAATATGAAGCTTGTCATGTCGCTGGGTTGTATAAAGCTTAAGATGCTGCCAGGGGAGGTGATCAATGCGGTAACCATCAATACGGCATATGCCATGGGGATTTCCGATACTCATGGATCAATAACGAGGGGAAAAGTAGCTAATTTGTTTATTACTAAGGAAATGCCTACTTATGAGTTTTTTCCATATGCATACGGGAGTGATTTGATAGAAACAATTATTCTGAAAGGACATATAATATCTTAAGTAAGGGTTACTCCCGGGATTCTCAGGAATTCATTCAAAGTTATTATGTTTCACAGAGTTCCACAGAGGTATCACAGAGGAAATCAGAAAAAAACAGAAAAATCCACACAAATGGACAGGAAAATTATCGAATGTGTTCCGAACTTCAGTGAAGGCAGGGATATGATAGTTATAAAACAAATCACGGATGAGATTGAAGCAGTTGACGGAATAAAATTGCTCGACACAGATCCCGGCAGGGA
This sequence comes from uncultured Rikenellaceae bacterium, assembly GCA_964611835.1. GTDB lineage: Bacteria > Bacteroidota > Bacteroidia > Bacteroidales > VadinHA17 > LD21. Next base: position 13,389 of record CAZTDW010000066.1, read on the forward strand.
CACCAACCGTACAGTGGTCACCTTTGTAGGAGAGCCTGATAAGGTTGTGGAAGCTGCTTTTCGCGGTGTAAGGAAAGCTGCAGAGCTTATTGACATGTCAAAGCATCATGGAGAACACCCCAGGATGGGAGCCACAGATGTCTGCCCGCTGATTCCTGTATCGGGAATAACAATGGAAGAGACAGCAGGTTACGCCCGCAGGCTTGCAAAAAGGATAGGGGATGAGCTTGCAATTCCGGTTTATTGTTATGAGCATGCTGCATTCAGCGAGAACAGGAGAAATCTTGCCAGCTGCAGATCAGGAGAATACGAAGGATTGCCCCGTAAACTAGCAGACCCGGAATGGAAGCCTGATTTTGGTCCGGCTGTTTTTAATAAGAAGTCTGGTGCCACTGCTGTCGGGGCGAGGGATTTTCTGGTTGCTTTCAATGTTAACCTTAATACCACTTCCACCAGGAGGGCTAATGCCATAGCATTTGATGTCCGTGAAAAAGGCAGGGATGTAAAGAATGAAAAGGGAGAACTAATAAATATACCGGGTGCACTTAAATGTGTTAAGGCTATAGGCTGGTATATCGAAGAATACGGCATAGCCCAGATCTCGATGAACCTGACCAATCTGTCTGTCACCCCTGTTCACCTCGCCTTCGATGAAGTATGCAGAAAGGCGGAGGCCCGTGGTATAAGGGTCACGGGTTCAGAGCTCGTCGGATTGATACCATTAAGGGCAATGCTTGATGCAGGTCGGTATTTCCTTGAGAAACAGCAGCGTTCTTCAGGTGTCTCCGATGAGGAACTTATTAAGATTGCCGTAAAATCGATGGGACTGAATGATATCCATCCTTTTGATCCTGATGAAAAGATCATTGAATTCGTAATCAGGGAAAAGAACAGAAAAAGTCTCGTTGCAATGAGCCTTTATGAATTTATGAATGCTACGGCTTCGGAATCACCGGCTCCCGGAGGCGGTTCTGTCTCGGCCTATGTAGGATCTCTCGGAGCTGCACTTGGGACCATGGTGGCAAATTTGTCGAGTCACAAACGGGGATGGGACGAGAAGTGGAAGGAGTTCTCATTATGGGCGGGAAAAGGCAAGGTAATACAAAACAAGCTCCTGAATCTTGTGGATGAAGATACCAAGGCTTTCAACATGATTCTGGAAGCTATCAGGATGCCTTCAGGAAATGAAAATGAAGCGGATGTTCGTGAAACAGCGATAGATAAAGCAACGAAGGAAGCTTCGCTGGTACCGTTCAGGGTGATGGAGACAGCTCTTTCGGGTTTTGAGCTGGTGAGGGAAATGGTATCAACGGGCAATCCACAGTCTGTAACCGATGCTGCTGTTGGAGCGTTGGCATTGCGGGCCTGTATCAGGGGAGCGTGCCTGAATGTAAGGATAAATACGGCAGGATTAAAGGATAGAATGTTTGCTGATGATCTTGTCAAAAGGAGTCTCCTTATTGAAGAAAAAGCATTAGAGGAAGAAAAATCAATCCTTGTCATCACTGAAAGCCGTATTTTAGGAAATTAACTACTTCTTGCCATATTAACCAAGGCTGTTTTTTGACTGTTACCCTTGCAATTTTTATGAGGTAAGTGATAGATATTTTGCGATTTATTAGTTAAAAAACCGAAAAAACACCTGATGATATTTGTCATAGTATTTTTTTTAAATACATTTGCACCACGATTTTTAACCTAAACTTAGTATTTTATGAAAAAAATCCTTATGATTTTTTCACTGTTGCTACTAACAGGTACTCTTGTTATGAGCCAGACAGTGCAGATTTCAGGTACGGTCACAGGTCAGGAGGATGGCCTTCCGATACCTGGTGTTTCAGTATCTGTTAAAGGGACCACACTGGGTACCCTGACAGGCCCTGAAGGTACATACAACATTACAGCACCTCAGAGAGCTGGTACTCTGGTATTCAGCTTTGTGGGAATGAAAACCGTTGAGGTTGCAATTGAAGGACGTTCAAGGATTGACGCTGTACTTGCGGAAGACCTTGTGGGTCTGGATGAAGTTGTTGTAACAGCTATGGGTATTTCACGTGAAAGGAAGTCTCTTGGATATGCTGTTCAGGATATTTCTTCAGATGAAATTGCCCGCGCAGGCAACCCTAACCTTGGAACAGGCCTTTCCGGCAAACTGGCCGGTGTCGAAGTAAGACAGTCATCAGGTATGCCAGGTGCTCCTGCAACAATTCTCATCAGGGGTGCCCGTTCATTTTCTGACAACAACCAGCCTCTCTATGTTGTTGATGGTATGCCTATTGCAAGTAACGCTGATTACGGTCAGGGTGTTACAGGCTCCTACTCATCGGCAAGATCAATCGACATTGACCCCAACAACATCGAGTCGATCGATGTACTTAAAGGTCAGGCAGCAGCTGCTCTTTATGGTATGCGTGCATCAAACGGTGTTATCGTTATTACCACCAAGAGCGGAAAATCCGCTTCAAAAGGAATACCTACGGTGAATGTGACTTCCTCCTACACATTGGACAAGGTTGCAGTTCTGCCGGATGTTCAGCAGACATGGGCACAGGGATATTATGAAGATTTCTATCCTGCCTATTCCTATTCATGGGGACCCAGGATTGCAGATCTTCCAGACATTCCAACCTATGGCGGAAACGCACAGGGCAATCAGGGCAAATGGTTCGATCCCTACAAGGGACTATGGGTCAGCCCGGTGGCCTATAATAATGCAAAGAACTTCTTCAAAGAGGGAGGTACATGGTATAATGGTGTGAATGTTAGTAATTCCACTGCTCTTGGAAATTATATAATGGGATTGAGCTCAACTGACCAGAGTGCAATTGTCGAAAATTCCGGCATGAAGAGATATACGGCCAACGCTTCAGGAACTGTTAACCTGGGCGACAAATGGAAAGCCGGTTTTTCAGGCAACTATTCTGATGTAAAGCTTAGGAAAATCCCTTCAGGAAATGACAGCTGGCTTTTCACCGTTTATGGTGCGCCTGCTTCCTTCGATCTCGTGGGAACACCCTACCACCAGGAGGGACCTCTTGGTCAGTACAGGCAGATATCATACAGAAGAGGTGCCGTTGGCGAAAACCCAAGATGGGCACTTCAGAACAACAAATTCCTTGAGCAGACAAGAAGGTTCTTCGGTAACACATTCCTTGAATATAATCCGATTTCATGGCTGAATGTAAGATACCAGGTGGGTATAGATACATATGCTACCGATAATGAAAATGTTTATGAAAAGGGTAGTTCTGCAACCGGCCAGGTACTCCCTGCAGGCAGCAACTATCCCACTCCTGCTGATCCTGTTTTTGATTATGTTGCTCCCACAGGAGGACGTATCAACAACTACGGCGTAAACAGGTCAGTATTCAACTCCCTTCTGAACATTACCTTCAACAAGGATATCACCGAGGATCTGAACCTTATGGTAATTGTTGGAAATGAATTCAACAATTCAAGATCCAGGAGCTGGGAAATGACCGGCTCAGGATTCACGGTACCCGGATGGCAGAACATGTCAAATACCACCACCCAGACTGCCGATGAGGCAAAAAGCCGCGGACGTACGGTAGGTACTTACGGCAACATTGCATTGTCATACAAGGATATGCTTTACCTGAACGGTACGGGCAGATATGACGTTGTTTCAAGCATGCCCAACGGTGCGCGTTCATTCTTCTATCCTTCAGTTTCACTGGGATTCGTGTTTACCGAATTGCCCGGACTTAAAGATAATAAGATCCTTCCCTATGGTAAGATCCGTGGATCAGTTGCACAGGTCGGACAGGCTGGGACCTATAATGAAAAGATATATTATCTCGGTGGTGCCGGAAGCGGATTCCTCAGTGACGGAATTGTATATCCCCTTGGAGGAGTTTCAGGATTCAGACCCAATTCCACTCTTTATGACCCCAATCTGAAACCTCAGAACACCAGCAACTGGGAAGCCGGGATTGAGCTTAAGTTTCTTGAAAACCGCATAGGCATTGACTACACATATTCATATCAGAATGCGACCGATCAGATCTTTTCAGTTCCGATGGCAGGATCAACAGGTTACGGATCATTCGTGACCAATGCAGGTGAGATGACATCAAAGGCTCATGAGCTTGTATTCTATGTTTCTCCTGTGAGAACACCCAACTTCGATTGGACCATCAATGTAAACTTCACAAAGATCAAGAATGAAGTTGTATCACTTGCCGAGGGTATCGAAAGTGTGAGTCTTGTTGGCTTTGTAACACCTTACGTTGCAGCATTTGCCGGACAGACATACCCGACTATTTATGGTGAAACAATGGCAAGGGATTCAAAAGGGAATATCCTTATCGATGATGATCCCAACAGCTGGTATTATGGTATGCCAATGTCAGGAGGATCAGGCAAGATAGGTGATGTGTCGCCTGACTTCATAATGTCATTTACAAATACTCTGTCCTATAAATGGGTAAGTCTGTCGGCACAGTTCGACTGGAAACAGGGTGGTGATATTTATTCAGGAACCAATCGTCTGATGGCACTTTATGGTGCTGCAGCCTATACCGAGGACCGTTCAACCCCATTCCAGTACAAAGACATGCAGAATGCAAAGGGAGTGGGAGTGCTTGCAACTTCAGGTGCTGTGAACAATATAACACGCGGAGGAGCTGAAGATATATGGGCGTATCCTGATTTCTACAATGATGTACAGGGAACTATTGACGAGATGAACGTTTATGAAAACTCATATTTCAAACTCAGGGAAGTTGCGCTTAACATTACCCTGCCAAGGAAAATTGTTGCCCCGATCAAGATGAAAGGTGCATCAGTAAGCCTTATCGGACGTAATTTCCTCCTCTGGTCAACACTTCCGAACGTAGATCCTGAGACATCACAGGGTATGGGTAACGGTCAGATGGGGTTTGACTATATGTCTCTGCCACAGACGACATCTTACGGAGTCACCCTTAACCTGACATTTTAACTAAAGAAAATAATTCATTAGCATATGAAAACACTCAAAATACTGTTCATAGCTTTGGCTTCACTGCTAATTACATCCTGCAGTGAAGAACTGATGGATATTATCAATAAGGACGTGAACAATGCACTTTCAATGAGTGCACAAAGCGAGCTTCCTGATGTGATCCTGAATTCAGCATTCTCAACTACTGCAACGGATATTGCATGGTATGCAACCGTATATGTAGAGCACAGCGCCGGTACCTGGGCACAGTCGGCACAGGCTGACAAGCGCGTTGGCCAGACTGCTTCCACAT
>CAZTDW010000067.1:0-2108 GCA_964611835.1 uncultured Rikenellaceae bacterium
GGTTACCTGGTCATATTCTCCATCTCGCCCGGAAATCATCTTTTTGAGTGTGGCAAATTTCTCAAATTCATGATATGTCATTCCTCCAGCGACGAATGAGTTCCTTTTTTCATGATTTCCGTAAGTGCATAATAAGTTGTTCCTGCAAAACAATTCATTATCAGTTCTAGTACCTGTATTTTCACCACCTGCATTTCCATCGAGCAGAAAAAAAACATCCTTATTCCCGGCTAAAAATTTTGAGTAGCCTGAAAGAGGATGGAAACTCTTTATCCGGACGGGGTATCCGGTTTTATTGTCAACTCCGCAATTCAAAATAATAAATGTTTTTCCTGTGTAGAGGGAAACTTCGAAAATAATATCAGGCAAACCGCTTTTGGATGCCGTAACCACTAATTTTTTGCCGGTTCCTATACTGTCCATAATAGCCTCTTCTTTCCAGGAATATTTCAGAAATGCATCTGAGCTTGTAAGTGATTCAATCCTGAATCTGGCATCAGTCAGGTATTCCTTTCCATTTACCAGATTGACCGCGCTGTAAGTGCCTTTTCCCGGGTCAAAAGAAAGGGCGGTTAATTCATTTTTTATTGTTATGCCTGACTCATTCTGTTTGATGACAACCTGTGAGTGTGTTGAAAATGAAAATATTAAAAAATAAATTAAGACCATGTAAAAGTTTTTCATCTTAAATAAGGTTTATTATCTGGACCAGTAATGCATCAAACGGATAAAAATTATTTATTATCGAAATTCTAAGGTACAAGTTAATCAAAATTAAACTGATATGAGATTCAGTTAATGGTAAAACTGTTCCTGGAAAACAATGAGTAATCTGATTTAAATTTTGAAATTGTAATAATTAAGACGGAAGCAGTTTAAAACTCAGGACAGATGTTGTTAGTTTGCCATATTTATTAATTTAGCAATAGACTGCTGGATTTAAATTTATCAGATATGATTCATGTAGAAAAACCCTCGGAAGAAACCCTTCAGAAACTTAATGTAAGATCATGGCCAATATGGACAAAAGAAGTGTCTGAATTTCCATGGGAATACGATGAGCCAGAAACCTGTTACATTCTCGAAGGAGATGTTGTCGTTACTCCCGAAAACGGTGATCAGGTAAGTTTTGGAGCAGGTGACCTTGTTATTTTTCCTGACGGCCTGAAGTGCACATGGAAGATCAACAAGGCAGTCAGGAAGCATTACAAGTTTGGATGAAGCCTAAAGGACATTTTTTCAGATTCCATTTTATCCATAAGTGGCAATTTGCCAGTTAAAAGTCTGTCTGTAATTCAGGAAACTTTTTTCCCCGAAACTGAAAGGAATAATCTCCATAGATACGACAGTTAAATTTCCCTGTTTGTAACCGCCAGATTTAACTTATCGGAATTTCGATTGTTTATTATCATTAAAGCGGGTTGTATTTTATTCATGGAAATTACAACATGAATATCATGAATACGTTATTAACAATAATTCAGGTTATCCTTGCCATAGTTTTTGCGGTGGCAGGGCTTGTGAAGTTATCAATGCCAGCCTACAAGCTTGAAAGGATGGCAACATGGACAGAAAGGTTCCCTGTCAGTGTGGTCAGATTTATCGGTTTAATGGAGCTTCTGGGAGCGGCAGGCTTAGTCCTTTCACGGACTTTCAACATTTTCCCGTTAATAATGCCGCTGGCGTCATGCGGACTCTCATTGATCATGATCCTGGCCACATATCATCACATCAATCACAGAGAATACAGATCAATCATTTTAACCCTTATCCTCATGATGCTGTCAGCATATTCTGCTTTGACAGGATTCAGAGCTCTTTAGATCAATCCTTAACGGATGTGTGCTCAGCTTTTACCCGGACCGAACCCCTGACCATAAGGCTTAAGGTATAATAACCAAGGCATGTCTGATTATAAATTGTATAAAAACAAAAAGCACTTACAGTCAGAAAGTTCTGCAAATGCTTCATTGTTAGTGTGAGCGATGATCCCGAGAAATCGGGACCGACCTTTTTTTTGTGGGCGATGATCCCGAGAAATCGGGACCGACCTTTTTTTTTGTGGGCGATGATCCCGAGAAATCGGGACCGACCTTTTTTTTGTGGGC
>CAZTDW010000067.1:2208-18623 GCA_964611835.1 uncultured Rikenellaceae bacterium
TTTGTGGGCGATGATCCCGAGAAATCGGGACCGACCTTTTTTTTGTGGGCGATGACGGGATCGAACCGCCGACCCCCTGCTTGTAAGGCAGGTGCTCTGAACCAGCTGAGCTAATCGCCCAAATCGCGTGCAAATATAATCCTCTTTTTATTCTGTGCAAAATTATTTTTCCTTTGCCAGTTACGGCGATGCAGAAATCGCGTACCCATAATCAATGAGCATATGCTGTGATGTGAGCTCCTTCTTGGGTGCCGTTCATCTTTATAAATCATGTTAATATGTTGAAAACCCATGAAAATAACCATGTAACGGGTGTACAAAAATTTTATACATTCGCTTAATTATAAAGTATCTGAGTCAAAATAATCTTTGCAAAAAGATTGACTGTCTTGTATATCATTGTCTTAATTTGTTGATATACTGCGTGTTGCTATAAAAGGAAATATTTTGAACCTGACCTCTATGAAATATTCTACCACTTTCCCGGATCCTTATACGATCATTAAACACTTTTTGAGGAAAAGTCTGGCACACAGGAGTAAATATTCCGGCCTTCTTTTTCCGGGGATTATTATCGGTAAGGCATTGCAAAGGCAGGTCTTTTGGCTTTTCATTATGCTTATATGGTCTCCCTTGCTATATTCTGCCGATTCAGAAAGTATTTTTTCGGGATATGATAATAGCGTAAACAGCAGCGACCTGTCATTTTTTGGAAATAGCGATCAGGAACAAAATCCGGTTCTTCCGCCAGTAGCTCTGTGCAGGACTGTTAATGTTGTACTGGGACCGTCAGGTACTGTTACAATCAGCGGCCCCGATGTGGATGGTGGCTCATATGATCCCGACGGCACCATTGTAAGCCGTACTGTTTCTCCCTCCACATTCGATTGCACCCGGCTGGGTGCCAATACCGTTACCCTTACTGTTACCGATAGTGAAGGTCTTTCTTCAACATGTACAACCACGGTTATGGTTTCTGACAGGACCGCACCTGTTGTCCTTTGTAAAAATGCAACCGCATACCTCGATATTTCAGGCAAGGCATCGATCAGTTTAGCTGATATAAATAATGGTTCCTCAGATAATTGTACGGCCGGATTTTACCTGTTTCCAAGCAGATCGGTCTTTGACTGCCAGGATACAGGCTCACCGGTACAGGTAACCCTTACAGGTACCGATGGTTCGGGAAATTCTTCCTCGTGTGTTGCACAGGTAACGGTTCTGGATACAATAGCACCAAGTATCTTTGCAAAACCTTTTGATCTTGTTCTTGACACTGCCGGCACAGCGGTCCTCCTTCCCGAAGACATTGATAACGGTTCATTTGACAACTGTGGTACGCCGGTCTTGTCAGTTTCTCCAAACAGCTTTACCTGCAGCGATCTGGGTCAGCATACTGTAATCCTTACCGCAACCGATTCATATGGGAACACATCATCGAGACCCGTTGTGATCACCGTCTCTTCCACACTCAAAATTAAAGCTGTCTCACTTAACAGTTGCGATATGGTTCCAACTCTTGCTCTTTTCCAGGCTGATATAGATGGGGGAAATGAGAAATACTCCTATTTCTGGAAGGGACTGGATGAGAGCAGGAAGCCTTTTATGGTCATAAATACATGGCCGCCTTCAGTCCATTTTTACAATACAAGCACACTTGCCACCCCATACCTTAACAACAATCTGCCAAATAACCAGTATGATATAAGACTTATAATCACCGACGGTTACGGTTGTGTTGATACAGCTGAAATTACCATAAATAAGACGGGGCCTGTTTACAATAATGAGACCTACAGAAAATCGGAAGCATGTGAAGGCGAAACAAGAAACTACCAAGTGAACTACAAACCGGAAGCAACATATTCATGGTCGGTGGTAAACGGTACAATCCTTACCGCCGATCAGGATACAAGCATGATCAGCGTAAGGTGGGATATGGGAGTTCCTGACGGAATTGTGACAGCAACAATTGTTAAGGATAATGAAGAGTTTCCCGGAGAAGAATGCGAGGCCACCGTCATAGACAATGTTACTATTATCCCTGTTCCGGTTCCAGCATTTGTCAGTCCAGATACCGATGTATGTTCTGATACCGAGATTACATATACTCTCTCAGATACTTATAGCTATTATTTATGGACAGTTGCAGGGGGGGTAATAACCTCGGGAGGGACAGAATCAGATAATTATGTTACGGTAATATGGGGAAGCGGACCAGCCGGGACAATTATGGTCTCAGCAGGCAATCAATTATCCTGCAGCGGATCAGTGATGATAAATGTTACCATAAGCGGTCTCACCGGCACGATAACAGGTCTGACAAATGTGACTTGCAACGGTTTATCCGACGGCACGGTGACTGCCCAGGCAACTTCAGGGACAGGTGTCAGCCCGTATGAATATTCTCTCGACGGAGGAGCATGGCAATCTTCCGGTTCTTTCACTTCTGTTTCTGCCGGTAACCACAGCATTGCTGTCAGGGATGCAGCATCCTGTATTTATGTTCTTCCGTTTATTATCAGCCAGCCTTCTCCGGTTTACGGGACATTATCAGCCATTACTGATGTAAGCTGCTTTGGAGGATCCAACGGATCATCAACGATTGCTGCTACGGGCGGTGTTGCTCCATACCAGTACAGCCTTAATGGAGGTGCTTTCCAGGGATCAAATGCTTTCGTAAATCTTTCAGCCGGTTCATATACAATTACCATCAGGGATAATAATGGCTGTGAAGGAACACTGTCATTTACAATAACCCAGCCTGCTGTATTGCTTTCAGGATCAATCTCGGTAACCGATGTAAAATGTTTCGGGGGTTCAACGGGCGAGGCAAACCTTGAAGTCTCAGGCGGAGTCCCTCCATATACATACCTTTGGAATAACGGTCAGACAACACAGGATATCACAAACCTTGCAGCCGGTGATTATTCAGTTTTAATCACAGATATCAGAAATTGCACCCTTACAGTGAATGTAACAGTTGCCCAGCCGGCTTCAGCAGTTTCGGCTTCAGGATCTGTTGTGAATGTAGCCTGTTTCGGTGAATCTACAGGGAGCATAGATCTGACACCCGCAGGCGGAGTGCCCCCGTATGCATACCTGTGGAGCAATGGAAGCACAACACAGGATATTTCAAACCTTGCAGCCGGAACATATTCAGTGACAATTACTGATTCCAACGGTTGTACGGCAAATTATTCAGCTGCTATAACACAGCCCGCTTCTCCTACAGGGGGCACTGTCATCTCCCAGACAAATGTTTCATGCAGGGGAGGTGATGACGGTACGGTCACGGTAACGGGAACCGGAGGAACATTGCCTTATGAATACAGTGTCGATGGCGGAGTCTATCAATCCTCGGGTGCATTCACCGGCCTCGATGCCGGCAGTCATACAGTCACTGTAAGGGATGGAAATCAGTGCACATACAACGTGGCGGTCACCATTAGTGAGCCTGAAGCCTCTCTTGGCGGAAATACCGTTTCGCAGACTGATGTCAGCTGTTTTGGCGACAATACAGGCAGCGTTACGGTGGTAGGCTCAGGTGGAACATCCCCCTATAACTACGCCATTGATGGAGGGGCATTCCAGGCATCAGGAGTATTCGGTAGCCTCAATGCAGGTACACATACAATAACCATAAGGGACTTCAGGTTATGCCTTTATGATCTGGTTTTGACAATAAATCAGCCTGCCCAGCCTTTGAGTGTCTCAGTAACAAAGACTGATGTGATATGCAGGGGCGGCTCCGACGGAAGTGCCACGGCAACGGCTGCCGGAGGAACTTCACCATATTCATATTCATGGAACACAACACCTGTCCAGACCGGTTTAACAGCCACCGGACTCAAGGCAGGCGTCTATACCGTAACGGTTGTTGACGATAACGGATGCCGGATTTCATCAAACGTTACAATTCTCGAACCTTCCACCTCCCTTACCCTGTCATCAGATGTGACGGATGCCGACTGTTTCGGGAATGCCACAGGCGCGATAGACCTCATGGTATCCAATGCAACCGAACCTGTAACATATGTATGGAATACTGGTGCAACCGATCAGGATCTTGCCGGCATCCCGGCAGGTACGTATAGTGTTGTGGTTACAGATTCGAACGGATGCAGTGAGAATTCATCAATAACGGTGGGCCAGCCGGCATTGCTTGCTGCATCTATCCAGGTTACAGATGTAAGTTGCCTTGGAGGCAATAACGGATCCGCCAACCTTACCGTTACCGGAGGAACATCTCCCTATATTTTCCTCTGGAACGGTGGTCAGACAACTGAGGATCTGAACAACCTTGTTCCGGGCAGTTATACAGTTACGGTAACAGATTCGAATGGTTGTGAGATTACATCAGACTGTAAGGTAAACCAGCCTGCGACGGCACTTGGCGGAACAATTGTTGCCCAGTCGGATGCTACGGTATATGGAGGTAACGATGGAAGCATTACCGTGGCCGGATCAGGAGGGACACCTCCCTACCAGTACAGGATCGATGCCGGTGCCTGGCAGTCATCAGGAATCTTCAATTCACTTGTTGCAGGAACTCATACAGTGACCGTGAGGGATGATGGACTGTGCACATTTGAAATCGCCGTTATACTAAGTCAGCCTTCAGTGCCTCTTACAGCCAATGTACTGGATCAGAAGAATGCTCTTTGCTTCGAAGAGGAATCTGGCTCAATTTCAGTTACCGGTTGGGGCGGTACCTCTCCATATGAATATTCAATCGACGGAATAAATTTCCAGCAATCGGGTGACTTCATTTACCTGGGAGCCGGTTCAGATACAATAATTGTAAGGGATGCCCTAATGGCTACCTACGAGCTTCCGTTCGTGATATCGCAGCCTGATCCCTTAACCCTGTCATTTGAGAAAACCGATGTCCTCTGCAGGAACGAAGCCTCCGGCACTGCCACTGTAAACGTAACAGGAGGGACAGGACCTTATGTCTATGCATGGAACACAGATCCTGTACAAACTTCGGCAACAGCATCAGGTCTTATAGCCGGAACCTATTTTGTTTCGGTGACAGATGTTAATGGATGCAATACTGTAGGAAGTGTGGTTGTGATCCAACCCAACGATGATCTCTCAGTTACAGTGAGCTCTCTGGATGCCCTGTGTTCAGGCGGCGCTTCAGGAAGGGCAACCGCTGTCGCATTCGGAGGAACAGGGCCTTATTCTTATCAGTGGGATACCACACCAGAGCAGACTACCCCTGAAGCTACTGGTCTTATTGCCGGGAGTTATACGGTCGTGGTTACTGATATTAATGGCTGTAACACTTCAGGATCAGCTGATATTAGTGAACCGGAACCGATAATTATCGACTACTCCGTTAATATTGCATCCTGCCCCGACTCGGAGGATGGAGGGATTACAATCACTGTGGAAGGAGGGACCGGACCGTATTACTTCCTCTGGTCTGATGGTGTGGTTACACAGAACAGAGCAAATATGAAGCCTGGAAATTATACTGTTATTGTCACTGATCAGAATGCGTGTTCAATGTCGCTTGAGACGGAGGTAATCTTTACCGGATCATTTGATTGCGTGGAAATTCCAAATATCATCACGCCAAACAACGACGGATATAACGACACCTGGATAATAAAGAACATTACCCTGTATCCTGATGCAGAGATACTGGTTTTCAACAGGTGGGGAAAACTTGTTTTCAGAACAAAAAATATTGCAGATAATCCATGGGACGGCAGGTCGGACGGAAAGCCTGTCCCTGCAGATTCATATCATTACATACTTTATCTGAACGATGGATCTGCTCCAAGATCGGGAGTTATAAGCGTTATTAGGTAAACCAGTTACAAATGAAGAATTCGAAAAATATGGTCAGTACTAGAAAAATAATTCCGCTTTTCTTTCTTTTATTCTTATCTGCTGTTGCAGCTGCACAACAGATGCCGATGTACAGCCAGTACATCATGAATGGATTTCTGGTTAATCCATCTTTCGCCGGGCACGACGGATATACTTCACTTAACCTTACAGTAAGGGAGCAATGGGTAGGAATGAAAGATGCCCCAAGTACATATGCCCTGAGTTTCCAGACCCGACTTCTCAGGGACAGTTACATTTCCAAGTCTACCACAGTAAAGAAAAAACTTGTCCGTCCGACCAGGGGAGGCCAGGTTGGACTTGGTGGTTATCTTTTCAACGACCAGAACGGCATAATGAGGCGTACCGGTTTGCAGGCAGCATACTCTTATACAATACCCCTTGGTGAAAACGAAAACGAGCTCAGAAAAAACCTGGCATTCGGTTTAAGCCTGGTAGCATACCAGTACAATGTCGACCTGAAGGACCAGATCTATGACCCTGATGATCCTCTTCTTAACAGCTATGACAGGTCAGTTTTCATTCCCGACTTTAATTTTGGCGTAAATTATTCGACCAATAATTACTATGTGGGATTTTCCATGACAAATCTGCTGAGAGGTTCAGTGATGTTTGGAAACTCTTCCGGCATCAAAAATTCAGAGCTTGGCCATTATTACCTGACAGGAGGCGTAAAAATACCTCTTTCATCCAACTGGATGCTGGAGCCATCGGCATTTATCAAGTCATCAGACATGCTTTTCAAGGCACTCCAGCTTGACCTGACGACGAGGGTATATTATAAAAATGATTATTGGGCTGGATTGTCATACCGGACAAATGATGCAATTATAATGATGTTTGGTATAAGGTACGACAGATTTTATTTCGCCTATGCCTTTGATTTTACTTTGACTGATATAAGGAAACAGAGTTTTGGTACACATGAACTGACCCTCGCTGTTAAGTTTGGTACCAATGCAAGAAGATACCGATGGATTAATGCATTTTGACAGATAAAACTGTGCGGAACGCTGCAGTTACTCTCGTGCTGCTACTGAATTGTCTTTCAGCTGTCTATTCACAGGATACACCTGATAATCCTGTGAGGGTATTGTTTTATAATGTTGAAAACCTGTTTGACACATACAACGACACTGCAAAAAATGATGAAGAGTTTCTTCCATCTGGTACCAGAAGATGGAACAGAACGAGGTACGACAGGAAGATCAATTCTTTGTACAAAACCATTTTGGCAGCGGGAAACTGGTCACCGCCCGCTATTGTCGGATTATGCGAGGTCGAGAATCGCAAGGTTCTTGAAGATCTTGCTTATGCCACTTATCTGTCAAAATATGATTACAGCATAATTCATGAGGATTCACCTGATGAAAGAGGGATAGATGTTTGCCTTATCTACAGAGAGGACCTTGTATCAGTAATTGGACACAAATATCTGATTCCATCCTCCGTTAAGGGAGGCGGATTCCGGACCAGGAGTGTACTTTACACAAAATTCCTGGTAATGGGAGATACCCTTCATCTGATGGTTAATCACTGGCCATCCAGAAGGGGAGGAGTTCTGGCCGGGGAATCGCTTCGTTGCGAAATTGCTGCAATGATCAGGCATGTTACTGATTCAATAGGAATTATATCCTGCGGCAAAGCCAGAATATTGATCATTGGCGATTTTAATTGTACACCAGAAGACAACATAATGCAAAACCTTGTCAATCACTCCTCCGATGACAGTCAGGGAAAAAGCATCTTTCTAATTAATCTTGCCGGCCGGTCAGCCAATCCTGTCCAGGGGACATATAAATTCAATGGAACATGGGAAATAATTGATCAGATGGTTGCCTCCAGATACCTTCTTGAATGCTGCAAAGGAACCGCAGCAGATTCACTGGGTTTCAAAATATTCAGTCCTGACTTTCTTCTGTGCAATGACGAAAAGCATACCGGTTCGGCTCCATTTTCTACCTACAGGGGATATCGTTACCAGGGAGGGGTAAGCGACCATCTTCCCATATTTCTCGATCTTGTCCTGAGATGATCAATCCACCGGATTCAGTCCAAGTTCCTTGCCTTTTTGCAGCATAAGCTCTCTTGCTGCACTATGTTCGTTTGGGATTATGCCATCGAGAATGGCCTCTCTGATAGCATTCTTTATTATTCCGATTTCCCTGCCCGGTTTTATCCCGAATGTTCTGATAATCTCGTCACCATCAACAGGGGGTTGAAATTTTCTGAGGGCATCCTTCTCCTCAATCTCAACAAGCTTGTTCCTTACAAGCCTGAAATTCTCAAGATACCTTATTTTTGTTGCTTCATTCTTTGATGTTATGTCAGCTTCACATAGCAACATCAGATCATCTATATCATCGCCGGCTTCGAACAGAAGCCTTCTTACGGCTGAATCTGTGACTATCTCGTGAGATAAAACTATCGGACGAAGATGCAGGTCGATGAGTTTCTGGACATATTTCATCTTTTCGTTAAGAGGAAGCCTAAGTCTCCTGAAAATACCGGGTATCATCTTGCTTCCGATGTATTCATGTCCATGAAATGACCAGCCTGATTCAGGAATGTATTTTTTTGTTGCCGGTTTGGCAATATCGTGAAGAAGCGCCGCCCATCTCAGCCACAGATTATCTGTCTTCCTGCTTATGTTGTCAAGAACCTTTACGGAGTGCAGAAAATTGTCCTTATGAGCCCTGCCTTCCTTTTTCTCAACGCCCTTAAGGTTGTCGAGTTCAGGGAAAATCAGTTTTAGCAATCCTGTTCTCTCAAGAAGGATGAATCCTTTTGACGGATGGTCACTCATGACTATTTTGTTCAGTTCAGCAACTATCCTTTCCTGTGAAACAATACTTATCCTTTCTGCATTATCTGCTATCGATTTCAGAGTTGCAGGATCGATGGTGAAATTCAACTGGGTTGCAAACCTGACTGCTCTCATCATCCGTAATGGGTCATCTGTAAATGTAATATCAGGTTCAAGCGGGGTTCTGATTATTTTATTCCTCAGATCTTCTATGCCGCCAAATGGATCAGAAAATTCACCGAATGTCTCCCTGTTCAGGCTTATTGCCAGGGCATTGATCGTAAAATCCCGCCTCTTCTGGTCATCTTCGATTGTCCCGGCTTCAACGACCGGCTTTCTCGAGTCACGGCTGTAAGATTCCTTTCTGGCACCAACAAATTCAATGTCAAAATCATGATACCGGAACATAGCCGTACCGAAATTTTTGAAAACGCTTACCTTAATACCATGGCCAAGTTTTCTTGCAGACTTCCTTGCCATCTCAATACCATCACCCAGTACCACTATATCCACATCCTTGTCACCGTGCTCCCTTTTCAGGAACAAATCCCTTACATAGCCACCTATTACCCATGCCTTAACGTTTTCAGATGTTACTACTTCAGAGAGAGCAGGGAAAATTTTGTCATTAAGACATATATTCATATATAAATATGACAATTTGATAAATATTCATGACAAAGTTACAATTAATAAGCAATAATCAGTAAATTAACAAAGTATTGCCATGGTGGTATGATGATTGCTGAAGGAAGAACAAATTTGATTTTGGGATGTTTAAAGTAAAAATTAAAATATGGTAGAGCATTTGACAAAAGAATCATTTTTAAGCAAAGTGTTTAATTATGAAACCAACAAAGAATGGAAATTCGAAGGTGTAAGACCTTGTGTAATTGATTTTTATGCTGACTGGTGCGGACCATGCAAAATGGTGGCCCCCATACTTGAAGAACTGTCAAAGGAGTTTGAAGGCAAGGTTGATATCTATAAGGTTGACACTGAGGCAGAACAGGAACTGGCAGCAGTTTTTGGCATAAGGAGCATCCCTTCAATCCTTTTTGTCCCTGCTGACGGACAACCTCAGATGGCGATGGGCGCACTTCCTAAAGATACATTCGTAAAAGCATTTAAGGATGTATTGGGAGTGGAAAAGTCAGTTGTTAATAAATAATTTTCTTTTTGTTCAAAAATATGATCCTTGAAATGAAACAATTCATCCCTATCTTGCGTTATACAAGATAAAAGGTGGTAACCATTCGGTTACAGTTTTTTTCATGGATTTAGGTTTAGGGTAGTAAGGTAGTAAATCAGGACTTCGGTCCTGATTTATTTTTATCCCATTTCCTTAAAAATAGCATTGATCTCATCTTCGGTTGTTTTAAGCTTCTTCTGACATTCCCTTATCAGTTCTGAAGCCCTTTTTACCTCCGTCGACAAGATATCTATGTTCAGGTTCCCGCTTTCAATATTCCTCAGGATCTTTTCTATCTCATTTACTGCCTCACTGAACGAAAATTCCTTTTTTGCCATATAGGTATGTTTTTAAGTTCTGATCTTCTGAAAACCTGATCTTCATATTATTTATTTTCCGGGCGTTCAGGGCCTTCAACCCTGCTTTCAACAGATCCGTCGCTGAAAAGGGTACATATCAGTTCATCTGCATTTACTTCCGTTCTTGATTTAAGTATCCTGCCGTTTAACGATGTAATTGTATATCCCCGTTTCAGAACATTTTGAGGATCAAGGATTTTTAGTGTACTTTCAGCTGTATCTATCTTTCTTCTCATATTTTCCGCAAGGTAGCCTGATGCTGCTACAAGGGTGTCCTTCCTGGCTGAGAGTACCGATGAGTTTGATGCCAGAAATGCCCTTGCCGCAGTCATGATTCTGGTCCTCTGGCTGACCGGCAGCATTCCTGCCTTTAAAACATATCCTTTTCCGGTATTAATAAGATCTATAATGGCTCCTGATAGTTGTTCCTTCAACTCGGAGATCAATATTCTTGCAAGGGGTATCAGCTTTACCCTGCAGTTTCCGAGGCGTTGTCTGTTTTTTTCAATTATCTGCCTTGATATTTCAGCTATCCCGTTGCCTAGTTCTGTGATGTATTCTTCGGCAGCCATCATTTTTTCGATGAGAAAGCCGGCAACCGCAGTAGGTGTTTTGAGCGATCTGTATGCGACAATATCCGTCACCGAAAGATCTTTCTCATGGCCTATTCCGGTGATTACAGGAAGCGGAAACTGTGTGATGTGGAACGCGATATTGTAGTTGTCGAACCAGCTTAGGTCTGTTTGCGAACCGCCGCCCCTGATTATTGCCACAACATCGTATGCTGTTGCATCTTCAGCTATCGTGTCGAGAGCGCTGATCACACCCTGTTCGGTTTCAGTCCCCTGCATTGGCGTTTCAAAAAGCCTGGTAAGAAATCTGAATCCGTATGGATTGTGTGCAAGATGCTTAATAAAATCGGTATAGCCGGCGGCATTCTTTGAAGAGATAACAGCAATTCTTTGCGGAACGAAAGGGAAGTCAATCTCCTTATTCATATTAATGACACCCTCCTCTTCCAGCTTCTTAAGTATTTGCTGACGCTTTACAGCTAACTCTCCTACAGTGTAAGAAGGATCAACATCGGTTATTACAAGGCTGAGACCATATATCTCGTGGTACTCTATTCTGACTTTTATAAGGATCTTAATTCCTGAATGAAGTGTTTCTCCGGTAAAATTCTCAAAAAAAGACTTTATGAATCCATAGCGGCTGCTCCAGATTACTGCCCTGATCCTGGCCCTGATGTTTATTTCATCCGGATCCTTCTCCATCAGTTCCATGTAACAGTGGCCTGAATAATTCTCCTTGATCTCTGAGATTTCAGCCACAACCCAGTAGAAACCGGGCAGCGAAAGGTAAAGAGAATCCCTTATCAATAACTGCAATTCTGATAAAGATATCTTTTCCTTCATATTGTGAGTCAAATCTTTATTACTTTATGCACCTCTTTCCCGGCTGATGTATACAATCGTACAAAATATAATCCCGGGGGCAGCTCTACGATATCGTCAAGCAACAGCCTTCTGCTGATGAAATGGTTAAACTCCCTTATATAATTAAGTGTACCGGATACACTTATTATTTCAACCCTGACCCATTCAGGATT
The DNA here is from genome assembly GCA_964611835.1 of uncultured Rikenellaceae bacterium. GTDB lineage: Bacteria > Bacteroidota > Bacteroidia > Bacteroidales > VadinHA17 > LD21. Next base: position 14,040 of record CAZTDW010000067.1, read on the forward strand.
AAATTTAAAATAAATAGTCAGTTCTTGTCTGAAAGGATTCGGAAAAATTACCGTATTTTTCATCGCGGCCGGCAGATATTTCCCCTGTATTGACAGCAGTGCTTCTGACATATCTGGAATTCCGTAACCGTAGAGTGAGTCAGGGATATGATATCTGTCTGATGATGAACGGACTGCTGATATGATTTCACAGGCTGTAGCTCCCGGAACGGCCTGCATCAGGCAGGCACACAATCCTGCTATCACAGGACATGAATAAGATGTTCCGCTGCCGCTTTCAACAATATCTTTCACCTGGAAAGACATGGCTACTCCCTGTGCAACAATATCAGGCTTTATCCTCCTGTCAACCGTGGGACCTGATGATGAGAAGGATGAGATAACTCCATTCCTGTCGACCGCACCAACAGCTAATACGGAATCTGCATCGGCAGGTGCGATAATATATTTCCAGCTGCCTGACCTTTCATTCCCTGCGCTGCATACCACCAGCATTCCCCTTGATGCTGCAATATCTGCAGCAACGGAAATGAAAGTACTGTTACCATCCAGGTCTGAATACTTGTAATTCAATGAAGGATCGTCAAACTGAAAATATCCCAGCGATGAATTTATTATATCAGCCCCGGCGCTGTCGGCAAACTCAGCTCCGGCCACCCAGAAATCCTCTTCTACCGGGAATTCCGAAGCATCATCTTCGGTTCTCAGCAGGATAAAGTCGGAACCTGGTGCGCTGCCCTGCAGAGATCCGGGAATGGTTCCTGACAAAATTGAAAAGACGGCTGTTCCGTGATTATGGTGATCATACACATTTACCTTCTTTTCAACGAAGTCGTAAGTGGCTTTAATGCCATCACGTTGCCGCAGGCCATTCAATGAACTTATTGATTCCGATCCGGTAAATCCGGCATCAAGTACTGCAATCAGGACTCCCTTTCCTGTGAAGCCTGATTCATGAAGAAGATGACCTTTAGTCTGAAGCAGATGATTACCAGCCTGATTGATTCCGGCATGTAAAGCTTTTAAATCGAGCTTCCCCGGGAATGAAGTGCTTTTCGCAGCACTCTTTACAGTTTTGACATCAGCAACAAATGGGAGGCTCAGAATGCTATCGTATGTGATGGGCTGATCCGATTCGAACAGGGCTGTGTTCATCCATTTTGATTTACAGTGCAACTTCAGGCCTTTTTTTGAAATCTCATTCAGATATTCATCAGCCACAGGTATGTCCTTCTGGTCGATTAGCGGAATGCCATTTCTGATCCTTCTCTCAACAGCCCTGGCTGAGACAAGTGCCCCGGGGGTAAAATCAGATACCTCTTTATCTCCCTTGTCCATGAAATATACCCTGTAGAAATTCAATCCGGCTGGTTGTTGAGGGGTAAGGTTATCGCATAAAAAAATGAATGTCAATACAGCTATGGCTGCAAGGCGGTTTTCGGAAAGGAGGAATTTGAAGGCCTCTGTTACCATTTTGCTCCCGTTTTTTCCGGATCTTCTATCCTTACCTTGAGGTTTTCGAGAGAATCTATGTATTGTGTTTCATAAAGGTCTATTTCACGGTTTTTTGGCAATCCGGAAATATAGTCCGTTTTGAATTTAACGCTTCCGTCTTTTCTGTAGATGAACCAGGTTCCTTCCTTTCTGTCATTTTTATATTGCCCCGTAACTTCAGGGCTGCCGTCTTCAAAGAAGGCCTCGAATTTGCCATTGAGCTTGCCGGTTTGATAGGTGGTTTTGAAATGCAGCGATCCGCCCGGGTGATATTTCATCCAGTCCCCGTTTTTAATTCCGGCCGAATAGTGCTGTTTTTCGGCGATGACACTGTCGGGATAATAATTTACCGACCAGCCATGGATCTTATCATTGGCATAGTCCACCTCACTTATGAGTAATCCTTCCGTAACAGAAGAGAAAAACCTCCAATTGCCATTCTTAAGCTGTCTGATGTACTTTCCCTCCGATGCCTTATATCCGTTCGGATAGTACAGTACTGCTGCAGCTTCCGTTCCGTCGGATGAAAATACAAGTAATGATTTAAGGACTTTGTTCTCGTAGTACCTTTTAAATTCTCCCTCCGGATGGTCATCCTTGAAAATGCCCTCGTACATTACATTACCATTCGGGTATTTCCTTATCCAGTGGCCTTGCTTCTTTCCCTGGCTGTCGGTATGGTTCAATACTTTTTCATCCTGGAATGCATTAATTGCCAGAGCATAAAAAAGCAAAACTGAAGCTGCAATCTTAAATGACATAATACACTGAGAATTCAGGGTAAAAATACAAAAATATCAGGTTCCGGAGTATCAGTCCTTCGGAATGAATAAGCTGCCTGTGAACGGAGTATTTCGGCTTATGGTTTTTTGGATTCCGGTCGTTGGCGGGATGAACCCGGACACGATCCGGATTGTTTATCTTCAGCCGGATCAAAATCACATCTCTGAACAGAAAAACAGGCTGTACCAAAAATCTCCTTGATACAGCCTGCTTGAGTCACGCTATTTAAGTTTATTTAACCTCTTCAAAGTCAACATCGGTAACTTCATCATTTCCCGACTGGGTTTTTCCGCCTCCCGGCTGACCTGGTTCGGGACCTGGTTGTGAAGAAGTTGCACCTGATGCCTGCGCATTTTTGTACATCTCTTCTGATGCTGTCTGCCATACCGCGTTGAGATCGGCAAGGGCCTTATCGATTTCCGGAAGATCCTGCGACTTGTGTGCCTCCTTAAGCTTTGAGAGTGCGTTTTCGATAGCATTCTTTTTATCAGACGGGATTTTGTCGCCGAATTCCTTAAGCTGTTTCTCGGTCGAAAAGATCATACTGTCGGCAGCATTTATCTTATCAACCCGCTCCTTGGTCTTACTGTCGGCTTCGGCATTTGCCCTGGCTTCCTCCCTCATTCTTTTGATTTCATCATCGCTCAGTCCAGATGATGCCTCGATCCTTATACGCTGTTCCTTGCCTGTACCTCTGTCTTTGGCGGTCACATGGAGAATTCCATTGGCGTCTATATCAAAGGTAACTTCGATCTGAGGCACTCCCCTCGGAGCTGGCGGGATACCGTCGAGGTGGAAGCGTCCTATAGTCTTGTTCCCTGAAGCTATTGGCCGTTCGCCCTGCAGAACATGTATCTCAACCGATGGCTGGCTGTCTGCTGCAGTGGTGAACACCTCCGTTTTCTTGGTAGGGATGGTGGTATTTGATTCAATAAGCTTTGTCATTACACCACCCATGGTTTCAATGCCAAGTGAAAGGGGCGTTACATCAAGAAGCAGGACATCCTTTACTTCACCTGTAAGAACACCTCCCTGTATTGCTGCTCCCACGGCTACCACTTCATCAGGATTCACTCCTTTTGATGGCACCCTGCCAAAGAATTTCTCAACAAGCTGCTGTATTGCAGGGATACGGGTGGATCCTCCGACAAGAAGTACTTCATCAATATCGGAAGCCTTCAGTCCCGAATCATTAAGTGCCTTGCGGCATGGCTCAATACAGGCCTGGATAAGCTTGTCGCAGAGCTTCTCAAACTGTGCTCTGGTCAATGTCTTGACAAGATGTTTTGGAATACCGTCAACAGGCATTATATATGGCAGGTTGATCTCTGTGGTTGTTGAGCTGGAAAGTTCTATTTTTGCTTTTTCAGCTGCTTCCTTGAGTCGCTGAAGTGCCATCGGGTCTTTTCGCAGATCTACACCTTCATCCTTCAGGAATTCCTCTGCAAGCCAGTCAATTATCATGTGGTCAAAATCGTCTCCTCCAAGGTGAGTATCACCATTGGTGGATTTGACTTCAAAAACGCCATCTCCAAGCTCTAATATGGAAATATCGAATGTTCCACCGCCAAGGTCGAATACTGCGATCTTAAGATCCTGAGATTTCTTATCAAGACCATAGGCAAGAGAAGCGGCGGTAGGCTCGTTAATGATCCTTTTTACATTCAGTCCGGCTATTTCACCGGCTTCCTTAGTAGCCTGCCTCTGCGAGTCGCTGAAGTATGCAGGAACCGTAATGACTGCATCGGTAACTTCCTGTCCGAGATAATCTTCAGCAGTTTTTTTCATCTTCTGAAGGACCATTGCCGAGATTTCCTGCGGAGAATACAGCCTGCTGTCGATCTTTACCCTGGGGGTATTGTTGTCTCCCTTGACCACTGTGAAGGTAACACGCTTCATTTCAGTGTTAACCTTATCAAAAGTCTCCCCCATAAAACGCTTGATAGAGTAGACTGTCTTTTTTGCATTTGTAATAGCCTGACGTTTTGCAGGATCCCCTACCTTGCGCTCGCCATTGTCGAGGAATGCCACTATTGAGGGCGTTGTCCTTTTTCCTTCACTGTTAGGAATGACAACCGGTTCATTGCCTTCCATTACAGCCACGCATGAATTTGTTGTTCCAAGGTCAATTCCTATAATTTTTCCCATTTTATGTTTGTTTTAAAATATTCTTTCAATGACAGATCTATGAGCAATGATTATGCCATTAAGGAAATATGACAAAACGACAGGATACGTCAGCAGTGCTGTCTGAGCAGACGAGGCGAAACGGCTTCCGCGTCCTGCCGGTCCACGTCTCGCACGCGG
>CAZTDW010000068.1:0-18512 GCA_964611835.1 uncultured Rikenellaceae bacterium
AGAAATACAGGCAGGTTACAACAGCTGTCGGAGACGGAACCATAGCAGCCCTTGCCGCATCAGCCTATATCAATGATTTAAAGGTCAGAAAGAAACAATTGGCAGAATTATAACATGAATATCATATTAATAATCCTGGGGGCATTGATACTTGCATTTGCAGTATTATATCTTGTTGCAAGATCAAAAATGAAAAACGTTCCCGTTGTTGAGGACAATAAAAAAATAATTACACTTACCGACAAGAATTTCAATCACCAGACAAAGAACAGGTTGGTCCTGGTTGATTTCTGGGCCGAATGGTGCGTCCCCTGCCGGATGATGGCTCCTGTCCTCAACGAACTGGCTGACGAGCTTAATGGCAATGCTTTTGTTGGGAAGATTGATATTGAACAAAATCAAGGGCTTGCCCGGAAATTTACGGTGAGGAATATACCCACCATGGTTTTGTTCAGGGATGGGAAAGAAGTGAACCGTTTCGTCGGAGTTAAGACAAAGGATTTTCTGAAAAATCAAATTCAGAAAGCGTAACTTTAAAAAAAAATGAAATGGCCAAAAAAGAATCTGTCTCCACAAGATGGCTTGAGAATATGACCTTTGAATCTGAAATCAATGGTCACAAACTTATTATTGATGCCGATCCTTCTTCAGGAGGCGAAAACCGCGGTCCCAGACCGAAGATGCTTATGCTGTCGGCCCTCGGCGGCTGCACCGCAATGGATGTCGTGGCCATCCTTAAAAAGATGCGCGTTGACATTGAAGGATTGAATGTTATTGTTGAAGGAGATCTTACGGAAGAATATCCAAAGCATTTTAGTAAAATGCATATCATTTACGAGTTTAAAGGCAAAGATCTTCCGGTCGACAAGCTTCAGAAAGCAATTGATCTCTCATCAGAGAAGTATTGCGGTGTAAGTGTGGTTTACAGAAAGTCAATGGAACTGACTTCGGAAATAAGGATACAGGAATAGTTATTAATTATTTGGAAATATTCCCATTACCGGTGGGAGCCATAAACTTTTTCCGGAACCGGTCAACTGTCTCTTTTATTCTGTCATCCAATAAGCTGTATGATTTCTCAACCCACTCATGCGGCATTTCCTTATAGTATGCTTCAGCAATTCCTCCCGTGATGCAGGCCAGTGTATCGCTGTCGCCACCTAGCCAGATGGCTTTTCTTATGGCATCTTCGAAATTCTCTGATTCGAGAAAGCATATAAGCGCTTCAGGGACTGTCTTCTGGCAGGTTTCGTTAAAGCTGTATAAAGGCTTTATTTCAGCGAGGGTCCTGTTGAGGTTATAGTGGTAGCTTTTTTCTATAAACCTTTTTATTTCCTTTTTATCGTGACCGGTCCTTGCAAGGAAGATTGAAGCAGCAACTACTTTTGCACCTTTTTTCCCTTCACGGTGATTGTGGGTTACAGCTGCACTTTTTTCAGCTTCTTCAATGGTCTCGCCTAGTGAATCAAAAGCCCAGCCGACAGGAGATGCCCTCATTGCTGACCCGTTCCCGTAACTGTTGTATGGTTTTGGATTTTCCATATATATCCATCTGCTGAACCATCCTCCGTATCCTCTTCCGGGGTATTGAAGGGCATAGTCCCTGAGAGTTTCGGCATATTCCCTTTTGGTCAGGATGGCGTCTGCCATTGCAACTGTCAGGACTGTATCATCGGTGAAGGATGATCCCGGAGGGAAGGGATCAAAATCATAACTGTCAGTATTTCTGAACTCATAGGTTGATCCGATTATATCACCAATTATAGCTCCCAGCATGGTACGTTAATAATGAAGGTAAGTATCTAAAGTTAATAAGTATTTTGAATTAATGGCAGATGATTTATTGACATTAAAAACATACTAATTCCCTGAAGCCCACCTTACGGCATTGGCAAACATCCTGGTAAAATCATTTGAATCAAACAACGACTGGTCATGTCCCATCAAAAAGTATGCGTTTCTTGCCTTCATTTTCTCATTTACCCAGACAACAGGGTGGTCGCCCATTTTAATGTCTGAAGGAGGATCATAAGTCGATTCATCAACCGTTGCCAGTACCTTAACATTTGGCCGGGGACTTTTATTGAAAGTGTACCATTCATCATTATCAAGGACAAATGATGAAGATACTCCCTGCATTACAGGATGTCCGGGATCTTCAACATTTACTCTTGCCGACGCTTTCTCAGCAATGTAATTATCAAACCTTATGCTGCCCATGAAACCGGAAAACCAGATCCACATGGGGTATCCGTCAAATTCACCCAGAAGTGTTGCGTGGTGGAAGCCTATCCATCCTCCCAGGCCTTCTTCAATATATCTGACAAAAGCCGGAATTGCCTTTTCTGACCAGTTGTAGGGAGGATAATCTAGCTGTATGAACACTTTGAAATTCCTGAGATAATCTTCATCTATTGCATTTGTATTATTGATGACCGTGATCTCCAGATTATTGTCTGAAGCATACCTGTCAAGCCATTTGAGAGCGGCAGCAGCGAAGTTCTCATGCTGGCCTCCCCTCTCAGTAAGTACCAGGACTTTGTATTCCGGTTGGGAAGGACAGGTTACTGAACAGAAGGCTTCCCTCCCGGTAACAAAAAGTGTATTTCTGTCATTCTTGCCAAAAGCAATAGTGTTCGGAAACCCCGGGATATGTATCATTCCCTTTTGACTGCCTTCGCTGTCAAAAATATATATCTCACCATCAGGGTTAACAGTCCTTTCATCATCTTCATTGTTTATGTTTAATGGCTTGCCCGGTAAATGGGCAACAAGTATAAAAAAGATAAGCAGGAAGATTCGATTTTTCATTTAAGATACAGGTTAAACTTCCAGATCATATTCCCCAAGGATCAAAGGATATTTTCCATACTCGCGAACAAGTTTTACGATATAGTCATACGTTCTGCCGGCAACGCCGCCTGAAACCGAGTGGTCGGACTGGAAAATATAACCTCCTCCCTTCGCAGCATTAAGCTTCCTTAGTGTTTCATGTTTAATCAGATCAAAGTCATTTGTCTCCCATAAAAGTATATCGTTATTCCCGCAGTAACCTATCCTGTCCCCGTAAACTTTCTTCAGCTGCAATGCATCCATATCTGCCTTGACTTCCAGCGGATTGTAAGCATCAAGTCGCATATCTGCAAAATCATCGAAAATAGCATTAACATTTCCGCATCCGTGATAAATGACGGGAAGTCCGTTGTTATGGCAGATGTCAATCATTTTCTTCACCCATGGCCGGAAGTATTTGCGCCAGTAATCAGGATCAAACAGAAGGGAATGCTTATAGGCCACATCCCCCCAGATAACAAAGCCATCAAGAAGCCCACCGGCTGCCTTTATTTGTGCACAGGTTGAATCGGCATAGAATTGGCCGATCCTGTTGATTACGTCGCCCAGCCTTTCAGGATACATTCCGATCCAGAAAAGAAAGTTCTCCTGTCCGACAAGCCGGGTGAGACATTCGGAACATTCGATAATACTACCGTAAACAGGGAAATCAGGCCTCAGCTTACTGACAGTCTCTATCCAGGGAGGTGAATTGCGCGCAAATCCATCGCCTACGCCTGTAATCTGGTTGTCACCCGCTGAAAAGAATCTCCTCTGATCGGCAGGATCATCAAAAACGAGTGCTTCAAGTTTTTCTATTGTGTCAATTTCGAAAGACAACCATTCGGGCATTGGAGCATCAAACTTTTTCCTGATGGTGGCAAGGAATCCCGTTTTAATTATTACTTCATTGCTGTTCTCGCCGATGGTTTCGAATGGCCTGATGAAAGGGTCCATATTGGGGGTTGTCACTATCCAGTCGAGATCATAATAATAATATGGGTCAGCATCTGCCGGGAGACCCAGTTCCTCTCTCCATCTCTTTATAAAGCTTCCCCAGAAGAAATCGCTGATCGGGACCCTGTCAGGTTCCTGATGCCGCAATGCCTTATTCATCCTTTCAAGCTTGGCGAGACAACTTGCTGTTCGTTCCATTTCAGAGTGATTATTGATTTTTTTCCGGCCTAAAGTCGTGTTTTAATGTTAAATATATGAAATTAAGGAGAATGCCTGAATTTATGATATTTATACTGATAAAATATTTCCCTGATAAGATCAGGAATGGATTTATTTTCCTAATTTTTCAACTGTAAACTCAAAAACCCACTTTATGAGCTTAAAAGGAGAATCAAATCCGATATGCCGGAGAGAGTTTATACGAAAAAGCTCTCTGGCGGTCATCTCAGTCCCGGTTATTGGCGCCCATGCTTCCGGTAAGGTGCCTGATATTTCGACTGACCAGAATAATCCAGTAGTGCCTGAATGGCGCAACAGGCAGGAGGGGATGGTTTACCGCCAGCTTGGAAGAACCGGATTGATGGTTTCAGAGCTGATCTATGGCACCGAATTGAACAATCCTGACAATTTACGCCCTGTGGAAGTTGCTTTTGAGAGAGGCATCAATTACTTTGATACAGCTCCCACGTACAACAGGGGATTGGCTGAAGCCACACTGGCAAAGGTGTTTAACACTCCGTCAAAAAGAGATAAGATTTTCATTGCAACAAAGGTGACAGCTTTTTTCCCAACCAGGAACCGTCTTTACCGTGAGATATATGACAAGCTTTCCCAATCGAAGCAGGATGAGATAAGGAAAAAAGCCGGACAGCTCAGGCTGGAATGCGGAATTGAAAAACCTGAGTATTTCATGGTTTACTGGCCCGGTCAGCAGCAGCAGATGGATGGTGCTTTTATCAGCGATGCCATGAAGGATGAATTCGGCGACAGGGTTGAAAGAAGCCCTGAGTTGAAGAAAGCCATAGTGAGCAGTGTTGAAGAATCCCTGAAGAGAACCGGGACGGATTATTTTGATGTACTGCACTGCCCGCATGCCGCAGCAACATCTGATGAGATCAGGAATCCGATGATAATTGAAACTTTCAATGAGCTGAAAAAGCAGGGCAAGGTGCGTTTCCTGGGCTTCTCCACTCATCATGGAATGGCGGAACTGCTGAAAACAGCCATGGAGCTTGGCTATTTTGATGTGGTTATGCTTGCGTACAATGTTATAAACCATGCTTTTCTCGATCATATACTTGCAGGTGCCAGGGAAAACGGCATCGGCCTCATAGCCATGAAGGCAGCCATGGCGGTCGCAACACCTTATGATCCGGCAAAGGTTCCCGTGCCTGAATGGCGTGTAAGAAAGCTCAACACCATAATCCCTGATGAGATGAAGCTGCAGGTGAAAGCATTCCTCTGGGCGCTGCAGAATCAGGATCTTTCTGCGGTCAACGCCGGCATGTACACCGAAGAGATGGTCGTTGAAAATCTTGCTGTTGTAGGGAGGAAGATAGAGCTTAATCTGGCCTGAAAACAAAATCCCTCCGGAGGTTCAGATATTAAGATACTTATCAGGGCTTAATATTAATATCGATTCAGGTAAAATAATTATTGATAAACAATATTTCAGATATTGAATTACAATAATTATTCTGTTGCATTCAGTGCAATAACTGGGTTTCAGCCCTGGCCATCCTGTAAAATCCTGCCTAATGCGTCGCTGAATCCGTTTGCTTTAATATCGAAATTATAAACGGATGAGGAATCAGCCCGGATCTCTACGTTGATCACTCCCTCACTCTGCAGGACAAAGATCCTGAACTGACTGTAATTATTGTTGTTCTGCTCTATCATGATTCCGCCGGACTTATTCCAGCTCCTGGAAGAAGTCAGTTCAAGTTCGCTGCCGGACGAATTTTTCATTTTTATCCGGACCGGCCCGGTGAATTTTTCTGCCGGATTGGATCTTTGTGACTGGTGCAGAAGTATCCCGGCATTATTTTTATTCACAAGGATCACTGCATGAAGGTAATCGTTTGATAAAGCTGTATTTGAAAAAGTGCCGTCTGCGTCAAGCCTCACGTAATTCCTGTCAGTGGATTCCCCGTTCGCATCGACATATGTCTTGATGACCCACGGACTTTTCTCCGGAGCAGGCGCAACCGGGCCGGGTTTTGAAGATTTTTTTGGTTTAACTGTATTTACCGGCGGCGGGGAATCATTACAGCTCAGAAGGAACAGAAAAAAAAGAAATATTAGCCTTTCAGTCATATTGGCATTGTGGTTTAAATGGTTATTTCAACGAATAAATACACTTTCGATTGATTTCATCGGGTTGGCGGAAGCTGTCTCAAAATCCTCTGATTCGAGTCTTTAGTTCCTGGCGTGCTTCGTGCCAGCCCTTGTGAAACTTTGTGGTTCAGACAGTTATGCTTTACCACAAAGATGCACATAGTTTTTCGCGAAGATAACAAAGGTTGGCATAAGGACCAAGGAAAACAAAACCGATTTAATTGCTTTTGCTGCCGGTGTCAGGACCGGCAAATTGGCAGAGCGGGAGCAAGAAAAATCCATATTAATTTGACTTAGGCTTTTTTGTGGTGTAACTTTGAATAAAAGGAGATGCTTTGAAAGCCTGAGATTGAGAGTATGAACCCCGGAACAAAGGCCAGGTTGCAATCAAAATTCCGGGAGTATCTTCTTAGTTCCGATAATAATAAATGCTATCTGTCTGCCCTATGAAACCAAGAAACTCTGAACTGAATACAATAAGATGGATTGCCCGGATCACAGGCACTCTGTTATCTGTTTTTATCCTCATTTTTGCAGCTTTCAGCATAGCAGGTGAGATTAAAGAAGACAACGGTATCCCTTACAGCCTGATACAGATCCTTGTATTTCTCTTTTGGGGAATTGCCCTGTTAGCATTGCTGGTTGCGATCCGCATGGAGGGACTTGGGGGGATCATTTCCCTTGCCAGCCTGATACTGATGGCCATTTTCGGGATGTTTATTCCCGAAGCCAATAAGGGCGGCATGCTTGGAGTTGTCGTAATCCTGGCGATTCCCGCGATTTTGTATATCTTTTATTGGCGGGAAAACAGGAAAGGCAAGGCTAAAAGCATGTAGTTCACACCACCAGGGAAAGGATCAATACCTTAACGACTCTCTGGTTTCGCCACAACTTATCATTTCCCTGCCAAAGTAAGGATTAAAGATTTCTTGTGTTTCACTAAGCCAGTAACCGCCTTTATTATTGTCATACATGGAACAGAACTGATAATATACTGTTTTGCCCGCCAGGCCAAAATGTTTGACAGCAGAATACAGATTATTGCTCATTGTCTGAAAAGCTTTTCGCTGCCGGTCCAGTCCTGTGGAGGCACCAAATTCGGAAAGACTCTCTGTAATATTACCTGAAATCTCCCTCCATTTAATTTGATCGTCACCTGAAAGAAGTTTAATGTCGGCCTTCGAAAGCGCCTCCTGCACGTCTTTTGAATCCAGCAATGCTTTTTTCGGATCATCATGGACAAGTGAATTTTTCAGATTAAGATACTTGTCAAAGACTATATTCAGTTGCATGATAAAACCCATGCTGACATTCATTCTCCCCGGTTCAGTTTTTTTGATTTCAGGCATGTTCATGCCTGCCATTTCATGGCTGTTGCCTGAATTTGAATCATGAGTTATCATGCCAGTCATTGAAGCTGCTGTTTTATTTCCCCCCGTATTCATCATACTGGGCTTGCCTTCAAGCTGGGCAGCAGCGTCTACACTGAATGTTCCGTTTGTAACCACTTCTTCGCCTTCGGTAAGTCCGTCGGTAACCACATAACTGTCTCCCAGCACCGGCCCCAAAACGATTTCCCTTAACCTGAACACAGGTTCATCGGTACCCGGATCCCTTACATAAACAATTGACCTTTTACCTGTCCAGAGTACAGCTGACTTTGGTACGACAATATTGTTCCGGTATTCCTTCAGATTTGAAAGCAGAATGCCGGTCGCAAACATTTCGGGTTTCAGTTTTCCACCGGCATTTGCAGCTTCAACTCTCACCTTTGCCACTCTTGTTACAGGATCGATGAGAGGATCGATAAAAACAATATTCCCTGAGAATTCCGCACCGGGAATTGCCTGTATCGAGAATTTTATCCTTTCTCCCTGACTTATAAAAGGCAGGTCAGTTTCATAAGCGTCAAACAGTACCCATACTGCGGAAAGATCTGCAATGTCAAAAAGAACGGTACCCCGCGAAACATAATCACCGGCACTCACCCTGCGTGCAGTTACCGTCCCTGAGGTGCTGGATAGAATTTCGAAATTATTGATAATCGAGCCAGAACTTTCAATTGATTCTATCTGATTGTCAGTCAGCTTCCATTGTCTCAGCTTTTCTTTTGATGCTTCATATAACTCAGGCTGTAACAGTCTTGTTTTATAAGTTTCAATCAGTTCCTGCTGGGCTGTTACCAGCTCGGGAGAATATATTTCAGCAAGTTTCTGTCCTTTTCTGACCTGTTCTCCTGTGAAATTCACGAACATTTTTTCTATTCTCCCCGATACCTGAGAAACCTGGCTCTGAAAGCGCCGTTCATCGGCCTGTACTTTTCCGTAAAGCCGCACTTCCCTGACAGGATTCTGTCGTGAGACTTTTGTGGTAAGTACCCTGGCCAGTTCCGCCGCTTCCTTTGTAAGACGTATTGCATCAGGATCCGTTTGCTGTGGGCTGCCGGCCTGTGCAAGAGGTATCAGGTCCATTCCGCAAATAGGGCATTTACCCGGTTGCGGAACCTTTATCTGAGGATGCATTGCACAGGTCCATACTGTACCTTGTGCGACTTCATGCTGATGGTTGTCATGACTTTTGTTATTACCTGAACCATGAAAGAAAACCCATCCGAGGAAGATCCCAACTACCAACAGTAGTCCATATTTTATCCATTTATTAAAAAATATTTTTCCCATTTTATTTTCACGTATTTCAACTTATTTCTACCTATTTCCATCTATTTCCACTTATTTCCACTTATTTCCACTTATTTCATTTTACTGATCTCCTGAAATCGCCATCAGCCTAACTAACAATGCCCTAGCCGTATTAAGATCAGTAAATGCCTCAGCCTGTTTTAACTCATAATCAAGAGTTTGCTGCCTTACTCTAAGAACATCGGTCAGTGAAACAGCTGAGGCCGAGAAGCTTTTGAGCATAATATCAAGAGTTTTGGATGCTAGCAAATATTGATCTTCATACAGTTTTATTCTTCTCCGTGCATCCTGATAAAGCTGAATTGCAGAGTAATACTCTGTATTCAATGAATTAGATACAGCATTATAATTATATGAATTTGCCTGGCTTAACAGGACTGCCTCTTCCCGCATTGCATTATACTTTTTTCTGTATATCGGAAGAGTAACCGAAACCATAGGCATGATCATGTCGTTCCCATTCATTGAAGGAGTCGCCATATCACTTCTGCCGATAACAGAGTAATTCAATCCGAGACCAACCATCGGATACCCCATCCCTGTTACCATTTTCTTTCTTGCCTGGTAGGCTTCCCTTTCATAATTGAGCATATTCAGCATCGGATTATTCTTCTGAATTGAGTCAGTAACCACTGACAGATCCATCTCTAGTGTATCAGGCAAGAGTATCGTCCCCGTGTAAACAACTGCCGAAGGCGGTCTGTTAAGATAGCTGTTGAACCGGGCAACAATATTTTGCTCCAGATCCTTAAGGCCGGCTATGTTGTTTACCAGATCCCCTGTTTCAATCTGAATCCTGTAGAGGTCAGCCAGCCCCGTACCATCACCTGCAGATATCATGGAACCGGGTTCCATTGAACCAGCGGCCTGGCCGGATGATATGTTCCCCTGGCCGGACTGATTGCCTCCCATGCCCTGCATGCCGGATCCCGCATTTGAAGGCATACTGAGGTTGGGTTGCAACTGCATTACCGGTTGCATGGGAACGGAACCTGAAACTCCTGACGATGGCGCTTTATATTTAACAAGAGCCAGTCTTTCAATGACCCTTAGGATTTCAATATTCTTTTCAGAAATACTGATGTCTTTTCTTATCCTGAACAGTTCATACCAGGTTTTCCGGACATCATAATAAACCTGCAATTTTGTATCCCTGAACAATTCAAACTTTGCCTTAGCCATCAGGCTCATTTCATCCCTGGCATTCTTCAGGACGCCGAACCATGGAAACATTTGCATTAGTCTCATATCCGCCACCTGGTTTCCCCCCATAAGTTCCATAGGAGTAATGAATACTCCCAGATCCAATTGCGGATCAGGCAGGGAGGCCTGAGGGATCTTTTGCAGGGCAGCTTGATATTCGGTGAATCTCTGAAGTACAGCAGGATTATTACGGGCTGCAATTTCGAGGTATTTTAAAAGGGAATCGGGTTGGGAGGAAAATGAAATAGATGGAAATAAGAGGAAATAAATGGAAATAAATAGAAATAGGTTGAGATAATTCCTTGTCCCTTTAAACCGGAATTTTGATTGGCGGTTTGATATGTCAGATATTTTTTCTTGCATTATTCATTGTGTTATTAATCTCAAATTTCATCATCTGTTTTTTCTTTTTTCACCACCTCGCGTTCCCTCCAGATCGCCTGAAAGACCGGAACGACAAAAACGGTCATCACCTGAATTATCATTCCGCCAAATGCCGGGATTGCCATGGGAACCATTATGTCAGCTCCCTTACCTGTTGATGAAAGTACCGGCAGCAGGGCAATTACGGTAACTGCTGTGGTCATCATTGCCGGACGAACCCTTTTCCTGCCAGCCGTAAGTACGGCTTGTCTGACCTCAGAAACAGAGGAAGGCTTACTTTCTTCAAAGACCTGATGAATGTATGTTCCCATAATTACCCCGTCATTTGTTGCGATGCCAAACAGTGCGATAAATCCAACCCATACGGCAACGCTTAGGTTTATTGGATGCATCTGGAAGAGGTCACGGATATTCTGGTCTGCCACGGAGAAGTTCATGAACCATTCCTGACCGTACAGCCAGAGCATTATGAATCCTCCTGCGAAAGCCACAAAAACCCCCGAGAAATGTATTAATGATGCAGTAATCGTCCTGAACTGAAAATACAGAAGAAGGAGTATCAGAATAAGACTTATGGGAATTACCACCAACAATCTTTTAGTGGCTCTGATCTGGTTCTCGTAATTTCCTGCAAATTTAAATGACACACCTGCGGGAAGTGTCATTGATCCGGAATCAATCCCGGTTCTAAGGATCCTGCCTGCTTCATTTACCACATCCACTTCTGCTTTTCCTTCAAGCTTATCGAAGATCACATAACCAACAAGGAAAGTATTTTCACTTCGTATCATCTGTGCACCTCGTGTGTAGTCTATATCAGCTATTTCACCAAGAGGTATCTGTACTCCGTTCATTGCAGGAACAAGTATTCTTTTCAGATCTTCGGGATTATTCCTGAGTTCCCTTGCATAGCGCACCCTGACCGGAAACCTTTCACGGCCTTCAACCGAGCTGGACAACGCCATACCTCCGATTGCAACCTGCAACACTTCCTGCACTTCACCGACTGACATTCCGTAACGGGCCATAGATTCACGGTTCATCCTGATTTCAAGGTATGGTGCACCTACTGTACGATCATAAAACACAGATGATGGTTTGATTGACGGAACCTCTTTCAGGGCTTTTTCAAGCTGCATCCCTGCCTGTTCAATTGATTCGAGATCCGGTCCGTAAACTTTCAGACCCATGGGGGCACGCATCCCGGTAGAAAGCATCACAAGCCTGGTTTCGATTGGCTGCAGTTTTGGAGCAGATGTCAGTCCGGGTATATCCGTAACCTTTACGATCTCTCTCCAGATGTCATCAGGCTTTTTTATTCCGGGTCTCCACTGACGAAAATATTCACCCTTGCTGTCGGGAATCAGGCTGTCAGCAGGAATAACCCTATAACTATCTTTTCCAGGAATATATTTAAGGTCACCTTTCAGAATGAAATTACCCTCCCTGTCAGTTCTGAAACGCATCCTGTGTCCATTTTCGTCCAGAATATATTCCGGCCTGTAATTGATAGTGTTTTCAAACATCTGAACAGGAGCAGGATCAAGAGCAGAGTTCACTCTTCCCCATTTACCAACAGCGATCTCAACTTCAGGGATAGCAGAAAGGCGCTTATCAAGAGTTTCTATATACTCAAGGTTCTTCTCAATGCCTGAATGAGGCATGCTGGTTGGCATCAGAAGGTAGGAACCTTCGTTGAGAGCAGGCATAAACTCTTTTCCTGTTCCGGGAAATGTTTTAATTGCTGCCTGCCATACAGCTGTTTGCCTGACCTTTTTCCATCCGGCTTTTTCAAAGCCATTAGCGACCACTCCAAATACCCTGTCAAAACCCATCCAGACAAGTAATCCGAAAACCAGGGTAAAGGCAGGGATCATCAGAAATTTCCATTTGTTTTCCAATGCCCATTTCAGAATATTCTCATAGAAATGGACCATTGACAACAGGGCAAGCAGTATCACAGAAATGATTACTGCTACAAAAAAGAAATTGATAAACTCACTGTTATGAGCTCCAAGCGGCAGCCATTCCTTTGCAAGATACCAGGTGGCGAAAAGAACGGTAATGGAGATGTTGATATAGTTTGGCATCCCCTTCCGGCTTTCGCTCCACCGGTAGTCAAGGAGGTTGTTTATACCAACCGCAGTCAGTGCAAGTGCAGGCCAGGAGTGCCATGCAACCGATAAAATCAATCCTGCCAAAATAAGTATGCTGTTCCATATCCTTTTGATATTCTTCCTGTCAAATGGAACATTGAAGAAAATATGCACCAGGGTAGGCAGAACAACAATACCAAGAATAAATGCCGAAAGAAGTGCGAATGTTTTAGTGAATGCAAGGGGATGGAACAGTTTTCCTTCCTGTGCCTGCATGGCAAAAACCGGCAGGAAGCTCACGATGGTTGTGGCAATTGAAGTTACAACAGCTGCCCTGACTTCCGTGGTAGCCCGGTAAATGACATTTAATAGCTTTTTTCCCCTGATGCCCTTATTTTCAGGCATCTCAAGATGTCGAAGAATGTTCTCGACATCAACAATCCCGATATCTACCATTACCCCGATGGCAATTGCGATTCCCGACAGGGCCACAATGTTGGCATCCACCCCGAAAAGTCTCATCAGTATAAATGTCATGAGTACTCCGATCGGAAGCAGACCTGAAACTATCAGGGATGCTCTTAAATTCAGCACAAGGACTATTATTACGATTATACTGATAAGGATTTCATGGGAAAGAGCGGTCTCGAGTGTTCCGATGGTTTCTTTTATGAGGCCCGTACGGTCATAAAACGGAACTATGGTAACTTTTGAAACAGTACCGTCAGGAAGAGTCTTTTGTGGTAATCCTGCATTTGTCTCCAGGATCTTTTCCTTAACATTATTAATTACTTCCAGCGGGTTGGAGTTATACCGGGCAACGACAACTGCTCCCACTGCTTCAGAACCGGCTTTGTCAAGACCGCCCCTTCTTGTTGCAGGTCCGAATGAGACCATGGCAACATCCCTGATCCTTACAGGCACGTTATTTCTGACAGCAACTACCGAGAGTTCGAGGTCCTGAAGGTTTTTGATGTATCCTATCCCCCTGATTATGTATTCAACGCTGTTAAGTTCAATGGTTTCAGCTCCTATATCAAGGTTGCTCTGCTTTACAGCATTCATGACATCCATTACAGAAACCCGGAAGGCTTTTAGTGCGTTGGGATCAAGGTCCACCTGATACTCTTTTACAAATCCCCCTGCTGAAGCGACTTCAGATACTCCTTCGGCAGCGGAAAGGCTGTACTTAACATAAAAATCCTGAATAGTTCTTAATTCCTGGGGATCCCAGCCTCCGTTCGGCAGACCTGTTTCAGGATCACGGCCTTCGAGTGTGTACCAGAATATCTGACCCAGCGCTGTTGCATCAGGCCCCAGAGAAGGCTGAACTCCTGTTGGAAGCGTTCCGGGAGGAAGAGAATTAAGTTTTTCAAGGATCCGGGATCTGCTCCAGTAGAACTCCACATTATCTTTAAAGATTATATAGATAAATGACATGCCGAACATAGAGGTGCTCCTTATGGTATGAACCCCGGGAATACCAAGCAAAGCCGTTGTCAGGGGATATGTAATCTGATCCTGGATATCCTTTGGCGATCTGCCCATCCATTCCGTTGATACTATCTGTTGATTTTCACCTATATCGGGAATTGCGTCTACAGGAACAGGATCACGTGGCAGAATGGAAGTTTTCAGATTGAACGGCATTGTAACAAGTCCCATCACAATAAAAGCGATGAGAAGGATGAAAGTTATCAGCCTGTTCTCAAGGAAATATTTTACCAGACGGTTAAACATAAAATTATATGTTATACGGCTTTTTATTTTCTCCGTTCATAGTGGCAGCACGCAGGAAGCTTTGTATATACATCTTCAGGTGCCTTATACTTTTCAGTATCATGACCCACTGAAGCAAGCTTTCTGCTGAGTGCATCCCTGTTTGTTCTGGAAGGATCATAAGTGACTGTCAGCATCAGGGTTTTCTGGTCCCATGATGCATTTGTTACTCCTTCCGCTTTTACGGTGTTCTCAATACGTGTTTTGCACATATCGCATTTCCCCCATACTTTAAATGATTCTGTTTTTGTGGAGGACATTGCCGTCTGGCTATGGTCATGGGTCTGGGAGAAAGCCGCTATACCTGAAACTGATATCAGCATGATCGTAATGATAATAATCGATGGTTTCATATTGGGATATTTAGTTGATAATAATTGAAATACATTTAGATACATAGAAATAAGTGGAAACATATTGAAATATGGAAACTGAAGCATATAAAGACATATCAATATTGATATTCCCTTTTACGTTTCAGGTTAACAGATAAGGCCGAATGATTGATCAGATGCGGAGAACGCAAATCTGTGACAAGGATAGATGAAGATTTGGTTTATCTCCCGGGGGCATAACCTGAGTAATAAAGCCATATGGTTCAAATGATCCTAATACAGGATTTAATGCCGGGGTAGTTGAAACGCTTTTCCCGGTTAATGAATGTGATAACTTAAAATACTCCGGGAAATATTTACTACCGAAACCATAATAACTAACCTGGTCCTCACAGCATTTACTGTCTGTGAGAAGTTGGTTTGCGCAGCTTTGTTCCTGTGTTTCCATTCCGCAGGAAGCCAGTTTACCTGAAAGGGAAATTTTTGTATCTGCAAGTTTGCCACCACAATAATGACGATCTATGGTTATCCTCATCCCCGAGGCAAGCATCATAGCTGCAATTATTATGGTAAAAATCTTTTTCATAAAGCAGAATCCGTCAGTTAAACAAACTTCCTATACAGGTTGTTCAGATTGAGAATTTTTTAGCTATTCAAATTCCTTCGGAACGCCGCATATCATTTTGAATTCCTTATCGGGTGATGTATTCCTGTACTGGTGTTTCTCGTTGGGATTAACCAGAGCAAAATCACCTGCTTTCAGCGGGAATTCTTCACCAGCTTCATTTATAAGAGCTCCCTGGCCTTCAATTACAAAATTCATATGTTCATACGGGTGATTGTGGTAAGGAGTGTGTCCATTTGGTTCTACGGTAAAAACCCTGTAAGAGTAAACCGGAGCTCCTTCTTTACTGCCGAGAGGGAGCTGTTTCCAGGCACCTACGGCTCCTTCCATGTGAACCTCTTTCTTTTCTAAGGTATCAAGCGGAATGATTTTCATTATGGTTGTTTTTAGGTAGAACACAAATATACTAAAAAGGTTTATGAACAGGAAGTTATTGGAATCTCGTTCTGAATTCAGGTGCCCGGAAGGCATACCACTTCCGGTCATTCAAATGTCTGTGAAAATAATTTCCATAATAACAGATTCATACTTCCGGCAGTAGATACAAGTTAAACCTGGCATGAATCTTTTAAGGGACCCTGTACCTGTAACAAGCCAATGGCTGCACAAATCCCGGGATGAATGTATCATCTTGTTTCTTTGACTTCCAAGATTCAGTCTGACAGCATTTAACATATAAATCAAGAAATTTATTTCAACAAAATGTAGTTAAGGATTGTTATTAATCCAATTGGTCATTTTAGAAACTTTAGAAATTAACCAACCCTTTAAAACTTGCAAAAATGAAAAAGTCAATTAGCCTTGGTGTGCTTCTGTTTTCAGCAGGTCTGCTATTTGCTCAGGACACTGAAGTTTACAAACTCAGGTTGTCGTTGTCACTTCTTGATGTCCCGCAGAATTTAAAATCAGCAGGGAATTATCCATCAATGATGCAATCGGTTGAATTATCATCCGGTCTGTATGATTTAAGCTTCTGGGGAATTGATGCTGCAGGGAATGCTATCATTAAAAACCGGAATAATACATTTGGCGGCAAGGTTGCAAACACCGGTCTCAAATACCTTCTGGGTTTGGGTTTCAGTTATTATGGGAGTGAGCTTCCGATTCCCCTCGGGGTATATACTCATGAAGAGTTTCACCGGTCAGTGCTTGGGATTAATGATATTTCATCTTTTAACGGGAATTGGTTTCCAAACCGCTGGGATGGAACAGTATATGGATTGTCTGATGAGGTACTGAGCGATCTCAAGCTAAACAATCTAAATGACTTGTTGTATTCCTATGTCAGCGGGGTTCAATCAGAGAATTATCTGACACAGGTCAATGTCATTGAGGATTTTTATCACCGCCGTACTTTTTATAAGAATCCTCTTTATCTGTATCATGCCTGGTATGTCTGGGACTATTTCAAATTTTCAGCAAGTTCGCTCAGCGATTCTGTAAAAATTCTTGCTCCTCCTCATGAGGATGCAAATCCGTTTAACCGCGATTTTGCGGGAGCAGACCTTACAGCCTGGATCTATGATATGTTCAGTCCGGATGCCCCATATACGGATCGTGATTTGTTCCCTGACGGGGAGGGTGTAAACAGGAGGATCGGCTTTAGTGATCTGACCATGGAAGGCCGTGATTATCTGAAAAAACAAAAGCAACTATCGCTGCTGAATTTTGCCAATCCGGCTATCTTTCTGATCAACAGGATTAAAATCACCCCTGATTTCAGCTTTCTTGCATTTATGCAATACAGCCCTGCACACTTTGGGAATGATGTTGCGCTTTATGTCCCTTTTCAGACAAAAACGCTGAATCAGCTTATTGTAATCCATAATTACAATAACAGGAACAAAAAGTTCCCTGGCTTCCAGTACGGAATTTATAATGTTTCTCCCTTTGTAAACAAAAAAATGGAGTTGGGGGGAACAATGAGCCTTTGGGTTCAACCAGTCGATCAGGGCTTTTTTGATGAGTCGGGGAAGTTCGGCGGAGCTTTGGAGATTTCTTCTGATTACAAGATTGGCAAGGGTTTTTCAGTGAATATGACTGCCGGTTACAAGACAGCAGGCTGGATGATAGGTAATCCTTATATCGATCAGAATGCCAGATTCAGGCTTGGAATAAAATATTTCCGCAGGGGCTGAAAATCGGTTGACGAAGCGCAGCATAATTAATTGCAGCAGTTTATGCTTTTTCGCAAACATCAAAACCGGCACCAGTTTCCTGAGGAGACTTATTGAGTTGGATTTTCAAAAGTGAAATTAATCTTGTAGGTTTATGCAAAAGATCTTCATTTTTATTTGCAGCCCGACCTATGGAAATACGGAACGAAGAAAAATTCATCAAAGGAGTTGAAAGCCTTATCGATCCCAAGGAAGTCAGCGATATCCTGTTCTTTCAGAAATTAAAAAGACTGTTGCCTTCAAAAATAATGAAGCGATTTCTGTACAGAGCGTCAAAGAAGACTCCCTATATAGGTTTTGCCATTGATCCGTACAGTCTTTTTCTGTTCTTCAGGCTTGGCAATATCGAATATGCAAAATCTCTGCTGCCCGACCGTTATGAACTGGCAAAGACCAGATTATTTGCCGATGATGAACCTGACTTCTACATGGGAATCGGCAACCTTAACACGCGTGCAAGTACTTTCTGGGGCACAAGGGTGGAGGTTTACCTCATTGCAACAGATAAGAAAACCGGATTACTGTCTTTCATTTTTATTGATATTTTAAGCAATACGATCATTGCCCTGCCAACCAAAGGGATTGCTGATCCGAACTGCAAAAGAGCTATTTTTACGACTAATTCAAAGGGAGAAGTCTTCCTTGACATTCAGGAGGAAAAGACAGGCAGGAAACTTGTGTTGACAGGCAGCCTGAAAAGGGGGAAACTGCGAAAGCTTGATCAGCCGCTGTGGCTGATGGGAAATACTTCAGTAGGCCACGGTAAAAGATTTACAGAAGGGGAAGATCATCCTTTTGCAGTGATATTTGATCCGGCCGAAGTTCATGAAGCACTCGATATTCCTCCGGAGGATATCCGGATAGCCGAAAACACTCTTTTCCCGGATCTGGCACATCCCGAATTAAGCAGGGTAATCTGTTTTCCTTTTGCCCAGCACTATATTGCCGACAGCCCGGGTATTTATACCGAAATAAAGGACCCCAATGATCTGGTCAGCAAGTATAATAAACTCGCCGAACTTGAAAAATTCACAACCTTCTCTGCCCGGACAATAGTAAAACAGATCACTGCCGGATTATTTATATCC
>CAZTDW010000069.1:0-18174 GCA_964611835.1 uncultured Rikenellaceae bacterium
ATGGGAGTGGGAGTTCATGTAGGCGAATTCGGAGCTTTCAGCCGCACTCCTCACGACGTTGTGCTGGCTTGGCTGAGGGAACTGATGAGGCAGTGGAAAGAGGCAGGATGGGGATGGGCAATGTGGAATTTCAGAGGGGGCTTCGGGATACTGGACAGCCAGAGAGCCGATGTCCAATATGAGGATTTCAAGGGACATAAACTCGATCGGAAAATGCTTGAGCTGATTAAAGAGTTTTAGGCTGCATAAATTATTTAAAATTGTAAAGAACTTGCACAGAGGAGATCAGAAGAAGCATAGAAAGCCACAAAGTATTGATAAATAATACCCTGTGTCTCTGAGTCAGCTCTGTGTGTAAATTATTTGAAACATGAGTATAAAACAAGGGTATTTACCATCTGTTCTGATTGTTTTTTTGGCAATCATGCCTTCGTCGTTCGGGCAGAATAAAACGAACCGGACCACAAAGGCTTTGTCTTTTCCCGATTCGGTTAAATATGAGGTCAGATCGTACTATCGTCACCGGACAGACGGAAAACCCGGAAGAGAAGTGATGCTGTATTTCATGGGAAACAAATTTTCAGGGCAGGGTACAGTATCGGTCGAATTTCCCGGAAAGGTTGAAAATCTAAGCCTAAATAAACCTGAAGGTATTGATAGTCTGGTAGTTTTACTTCCTGAGGGAGTGGGGGTAACTTCTGATGATGAAGGCATTGTACGTCTGACAAGTGGTAAAAAACAAATTGTCACAAACGTCAGTGTTCCACGGAAACGTCAGTGGACTGTATATATATATCCCCATTCACATGTAGATATCGGGTATACAAATACTCATGAAAACGTGGAGCTTATACACAAGCGAAACCTGAAATACGGCATTGATCTCGCAATAAAGACTCAGAATTACCCTGAAGGTTCAAGGTATCTGTGGAATCCGGAAGTGCTCTGGCCTGTTGAGAGGTATCTGAGGGATGCAACTGAGGGACAAAGACAGGCTATAGTAGAAGCAGTTCAAAAGGGTTGGCTTCATCTCGATGCCGGCTATGTCCATACGAATACTTCAGCTGCAGCAGATGAGGAACTGTTTGAGTTTTTCAGGCAGTGTTCCGGGATGAAAAAGCTCACCGGAAAGGATATCGAGACACTTGTTCAGGTTGATATACCCGGAATGTCATGGGGTATTGTCCCGGTAGCCGCTGAGATGGGGATAAAATACTGTCTAGTAATGAATAACGGATCCGACAGGGTGGGTTTGTCAACTGATTTAAGTTTCAAACCCTTCTGGTGGAAAGGCCAGGATGGGAAATCAAAAATCCTATTCTTCCAGCCGGGCAGTTATAATCCTGGTGCCATCTACAAGGGATACCAGTACTGGCCGCTGATGGCAGGCCATACTGACAGTGCCACCCTTCTGAAGATAGTAAAGACAGATAATCCGAGGGCATTCTTTGTAGACAAATACCTCAATGATAGGCTGCCAATGCTCGAAAAATCAGATTATTATCCTTATGATATTTTTCTTATGACCTGGGCAATGGCCGACAATACTCCCGTAGATGCAGATCTTCCGGATGCTGTTAAAAGCTGGAATGAGGAGTATGCGTATCCTCGTCTTGTAATTGCCAGTGCTACACAGATGATGAAGGCCTTCGGTGATAAATACGGGAACGACCTTCCGGTTCTGTCAGGTGATTTCACTGAATACTGGACTGACGGCCTTGGTACTGCAGCTAAGCAGACTGCAATGGCACGTTCTTCAAAAGAACGTCTGATACAGGTTGAAACATTATGGTCGATGCTTAATCCGCAAAAAGAAGCACCCAGAGACAAGATAAGTGAAGCCTGGAGAAACATAATCATGGGAACCGAACACACATGGTGCTATATGGATCCAAAGAAGCAGCCGATAACAAATGATATCTTGAAAGTGAAGTTTGGATTCTTCGATACTGCACGTGAAATGAGTGTATCGCTTCTTGATGAGTCTGCTGAACCAGTCAGGCAGGAGGGAAGCAGGTCTGTTGCTGTTTTTAATACTCTTTCCTGGGATCGTGACGGAATTGTATACCTTACTCCCGATCAATGCAGGAGTTTTAATTCTGTGACCGACGAGAAAGGGAAACAGCTTCCATGTCAGAAACTTTCGTCGGGTGAACTGGTCTTTGTGACAGGCAGGATCCCTGCCTTTGGCTCAGTAAAATACACTCTGAAGGAGAAGAAGACAAAGAGCACCGGTACAATTGCAGAAGGATACACTCTTGATAATGGTCTGATTAAAGTAAAAATTGATCCTCAGACCGGTGATATCTCAAGCCTTATCAGTTCGGGCTATGATTATGCAGACAATCGTTCAGAAAGCCTCATCAACAGTTACAGGTATTTACATGGAGAAGATCTGCCGGAAAAGGCATCATCTGCAAAAAATGTCAGGATCCTGGTAAAGGAGAATGGCCCTTTTCTTGCGACAATACAGGTAGTATCGGATGCAGAAGGCTGCAGAAGTCTTATCCGTGAGATTACCCTTGTCGCGGGGCAACCCTTTATAGATATCAGGAATATTGTTGACAAGATAGCAGTTACAGAAAAGGAAGGGATACACTTTGGGTTTGGATTCAATATCCCTTCTCCGGTAAACAGATTTGATATTCCATGGGGAGTCGCTGAACTGGAAAAGGATCAGCTGGCAGCAGCAAACAGGAATTGGATCGCCTTCCAGCGCTGGCTGGATATCTCGAACAATGAAAGGGGAGTGACTTTCTGTTCCCTCGATGCCCCTATGTTTCAGAATGGAACTATTACCGCAAATGTTCTCGGAGCAGCTACCAATTCTCCCAGGTGGATCAGAAAGCTTGAACCATCACCAACAATATATTCATGGGCTCTCAACAACCACTGGCACACCAATTTCCCGCTAAGCCAAGAAGGTATTGTAGCTTTCCGGTACAGGATCCTTCCTCACAATACCGGTTATGATCCTGTTACAGCAAACAGATTCGGAGTTGAGCAGAGCCAGCCGCTGATAGCTGTACCCGTAAAACAGGACGCAAACCCAGGGCAGCCCTTTACGATATCCGGAAGCGATAAGGTCTATGTATCTGTAATCAAGGCCGGCAGCAACGGGGAGCCTTCAAGGATACGTCTTCGTTCTGTCTCCGATAAAGACGAAACAGTAAATATCAGCTGGAAAGATCTTATGCCTTCAACAGTTTACTTATCGGGACAGAGAATTTGCGACGAGCTGACTGTTCCTGCCATGGGATTTGTGACACTGGAGGTTCATTATTAAAATGATCTCACTAAAAATAAGCTGAATGACAGATTTATGATTTTGTGTCGTTTGCAATATCGATCATCTTTTTGACTGCCGGATTCGGATTAGAGATCTCCTCTGCTGAACTTATTGTCACAGTTGGTATTGCTCCATGATCAAGGTGAAGCTGCATCCTGGTTTCAGTGTCCTTGTTCCTGCCGCTCAGGTTGGAATAGCCGAACGTTTTTCCAAGTCGGCCGAAAAGGATCTGGTTGAGATTGCATCTGCCTGTCCTTTCGATCCCTTCTATCGAATCCTGGGAACTTCTGAAAAGATGGACCTGAGAAAATGATTGTCTCTGAGCTGTTATCTCATTGAGCCCTTCACCACCGACTACAAGTCCGGGGCCAAGTTCTGAAACATGTCTTATCAGCTTGTTCATCCCTTCAGTGGGAGGCATTGATTCAACAAGGCAGTTATGTATATTCCAGATGCACAGGGTTACATCAATAAAAACAAGGTTCAGGGAGAGCTCAGTAACCGGTTTCAACATATTCTGTCCGAGGATTGAGCGCCACATGCCAAGACCGGGATGTATCTTAACCATCACTTTTTTGTCCCGGTTGTTAAGCCTGTTGGTGTTCGACTCTGGTACACCTATTACTCTCCTGTTGTACCAGCTCCAGCCCTGCAACTGTTTTGTTTCAACCGACCTGTATGGAAAGTCTCTTACCAAAGCATAAACCGGATTTGAAGGATCCATATCAATTGAGTTGAAATGGGGCATGATATTGAAACCCATCTGTTGTCCTTTTTTAATAAATGATTTTGCACTTTCGGACGGAATGAATGTCGGGTAGTTCTCGTCATAGTTATCCGTTCTCCAGTTCGGGAAATGGATCAGTACTTTTCTGGGCTGGATTTTTTTTGCCAGGGCATCCAGAATTGCAGGATCCCCCGGGCACCATGAGATCGCAAAACTGACGTCATTCACCCATTTCTGCCTCAGCTTTTCTTCAGCATCAAGGCCGTATGCCTGCCAGTACCATTGACGGTATATTTCTGCGGGCACTTTCCAGTCACCCTTGAAAGTGTTTATCCTCCAGCATAATCCTCCTGCACTCATGTTGTCATCTATTGGTCCGTACGCTTCACTGTCGAACCCTATTGTGTACGGATCACTCTGTATTCCGGTCTGCATAGCCTTGAACCTGTATTTATCATCCCTGGTGTGAACCCAGAATCCTCCGTTCGACGACTGCAGTATTGCCAGTCCGGCTTCCCACTGAAACGGCCATCCCCATCTCATATTCCTGATGAGAGGATCATCCATTTTCAGCCTGACGCCCTGAAATAACGGGGCTATAAGCTCCAGTGAATTCTTCAGTCCTGTTATGTTCCACCTGCAGGCCAGAACTCCGGGCCTCGAAGTGCTGGCTGATGGTTCTATCAGCATGTCCCCTGTCATGTCATCTGCCGAGATCGTCAGAACTCCGTCTCCATCCCAGCTGTGGAAGACAATCTCGACCCTCTTTTCTGATAACTGGTGTACTTCGGTGCTGCCGAACTTTTCCTCATTTATGTTTGAAAGCTCGTTGTTCCGGTACACTAGCTGAAGAGCCCTGAAATTTGTTATATCGGGTTTTTCAATGAATTCTTCCCCTGAGCTCTTGTCTTTCAGGGACACAAGTATCCCTTTATCAAGGACTGCTGACTGTGTATAAGTTTCAACAAAAACCTTGTTGTCACGCACCCTTACAGTTGCCGGTGTTACCTGAACCCCGGATTCCGGAGATGTTTTCAGGTTTGGCATGCCTTCCATTTGTGGCGTTACAATTGCTGATGCAGCCGTAATCCCGGCGCTCCTGATGAAGTTCCTGCGTTTCATGGTGAAGTGGTTTATAAATTTTTTTACATAACATACATTCATTATAAAAATAGGCAATATAATTTGAGTTAAAAAGCTATTTTTACTATGTTGGGTTGATTGTTAACCGATTGCTCAGAGGTAATTGGAGAAAGCCAAAAAAGGCTTATTACAAAACAAAAATTCTGGTTTCTTATGAATAAAATTCTTATCCGTTGCACCGTTGCTTCCGCTCTGGGGGGATTGCTATTTGGTTATGATACTGTAATAATTAATGGTGCAATGCTTGATCTTGTCAGATACTTTCAGCTTACTCCCGCAATTCAGGGATGGACAGTAAGCTCTGCACTTGTCGGATGCATTCTGGGGACGATACTTATAGGCAAACCAGGTGATATTTTCGGTGCTCAGCGGTTGTTGCAGATACTTGCAGTATTATTTTTTGTATCATCGGCAGGATGTGCGGTTGCTCCATCGATAAGTGTGTTTATACTATTCCGGTTCATCGGGGGACTGGCCATAGGTGGCGCGTCGGTCATATGCCCTGTTTATATATCTGAGATATCTCCTCCCCGGTACCGCGGATTGCTGGCATCCACTTTCCAGCTTGCAATCGTTTCGGGTATTCTCCTGTCGCTGATAACAAATTACCTTTTGCTTAATTCAGGTGAAAATAACTGGCGATGGATGCTTTTCAGTGGAGCTTTGCCCGCAGTGGCATTCTTTGTGATGCTTTTCTTTATAAGGAAAAGTCCACGCTGGCTGATGAAAAAGGGGAGGATTGATGAAGCAAGAAAGAACATTGAGGACCTCTCTTCGCATGAAATAGATACGGAACAGACCATTAATGAGATCAGGGAATCTATCAACATAGAAAATGCCGGAAAGAGAATAAAGCTTTTCAAACGACCTTACAGGAGGATCATTCTTATCGGGATCTTCGTCGGTATTTTCAGTCAGCTTACAGGCATTGGAGTGGTGTTTTATTATTCTGCCCAGATCTTCAGCATTGCCGGCTTTTCGCCCGACACTTCAATGCTTCAAAGCGTCATTCTCGGCCTGACAAACCTGATTTTCACAATTATCGCCATGGCTGTGATAGACAGGGTAGGGAGGAAAAAATTGCTGCTTATCGGACAGGCCGGAATGGTGACGGTCCTTGGTTTGTTCGGATACGGACTGCTCACCGGCAACATTACCGGTATCTGGCTGGTGGTGCTGCTTGTTTCCTATATTGCTTTCTTCGCTTCTTCGATGGGAGTTGTTATATGGGTTCTGTTGTCTGAAATGTTTCCCAACATTATCAGAGCCAGGGGAGCTTCCCTCGGTTCTTTTGCCAACTGGGGAGTAAGCGCTTCATTGAATTTTCTTTTCCCGATAATCGTTGGATTATTCGGTACTACGCTTGAAGCCAGGCAAATGGGAATGAGCTATGCATTCATCTTTCTTGCGCTCGTAACTTTTGCCGGATTCTTCTTTATAAGGAAATACATTATCGAAACGAAAGGCAAAACGCTGGAACAGATTGAAAAGGAGGTGCTTTATTAGCTTCTTGATGTGATTTTTCGATGTTAATATGAATCCACGTGAAAGAATCTTAATGTTGCTGAAAGGCGGCAAACCCGACCAGGTACCCTGGTTTGGTGATCTCGATTACTGGGCAAACTCGCTTGTCAGACGGGGAAGCAAACCCGAAAACTTCATCTTTTCAAAGGATTATATCGACTGGCATCGTGACCTTGGAGTCGGATTTTATCTCCAGGGTTATTTCCCTTACCGCGAGATTTATTCCAATTGCGAAGTAAAGGAATGGAATGAGGGAACGAGAAGATACAGGCAGATCATGACTCCGGAAGGTGATTTAAGGGAGTGCTGGGAATACATGCCTCATTCATACTGTGAAGCTCCTGTTGAACACTTCCTGAAGTCGGAAAAAGATATCCCTGCACTTAGGCATGTATATGAAAATATACATTTTGAACCTGATTACCGGATTGCAGATCTCAGGAAAGAGCAGGTGGGTGACCAGGGTGTTGTACTATGCTACCTGCCTAAGAGTCCGTTCATGCATCTGGTAGCCCTGGAGGCCGGGATAATGGCGGTCACCATAACTGCACTCACTGCTCCCGATGAGTTCACGGACCTCCTTGACACAATGAAGAAAGCTTTTGATCAGGCTGCAGCAATTTCTCTTGCAAGTCCGGCAGAGGTACTGATGATCCCTGAAAACCTTTCATCGGAAATGGTAGGCCCTGCCTTTTTTGAACAATATATGTATGATTACCAGAAGGAATGGACAAGAAGAATAAGAGAAGCAGGAAAATATTCATTTATTCATATTGACGGAACTCTCGCGGGTTTGCTCAGACAGGAAGCATCGATAGGATTTACGGTCCTTGAGGCCCTGACTCCCCATCCTGTCGGCGATATGAAGTTTGAAGACCTTCTTCCCTTCATCGGCAGCTCAACAAGTATATTATGGGGTGGAATCCCGGGTTCTTATTTCACTGATTGTGTCAGTGATGAGGAATTTGATAATCATGTAAAACATCTTCTGTCGATCATGACAAAGGAACCTCGCTTTGTACTTGGAGTTGCCGACCAGGTTCCTCCGGATGGTCTGGAAAGGCGTGTGAAGCGTGTTTCTGAACTGGTTGAGGAATTCGGAAGGTACAAATGAATACCATGGTAAATTATAATTGAAGGGATGATTAATTTTTATAGTCCGGCAGAAAATTCCGGATAAGTGAACCTCAGCAGAAAAACTGATAAATAAATTAAGATGAAAGCATTACTGATCCTTTGTTTCATGCTTTTCCCGGCAAAGCGTTATGAACCGGATATTGCCAGGCCAGAATTTTCAGTTTCGAAGGAATTATGGCCTGAATCGTTTGGTAATCACAGAGCCCTTATAGAAGTATCGGATTCGGCTGAAGTTGTTCTGCTGGACATGTTCTGGCGAAGACACGACCCTGATCCGGGTGACAAAAGGTTCATTGTTATAGAAGCATCCACTGGCGACACTGTTCCAAATATCTATCGTTTCACAGTTACCGGGGAAAGGTGCCGCATAGCTTTCGGGCCTGTAAAGAACAGGGGCATTTATTATTTTTATTATATGCCTTATGAAGTACAGGAGGACTGGGGTTTTTATGGCAAGGATTACCTGAAACCCGGAACAGGACCATCGGCAGAATGGATTGAAAAAAACAGGATCAATAAAACCTCAGGCACAAGATCATTTCCAAGGGCAGCATTTGTAGAGCTTCAGTCCAGAACTGCATTTGATTCCTATTATCCCATGGAAGTCATTCCCCTGTCGTATGAAAAGAAGATATTCCTTGCAAAGTTCACTGACGATTACCTGGTATTCCCTGAAGACAGGGCTTTCCCTGTCAGGATGAGAGATGAAATACCACTGAAATGGATTGAAACCGGTCCTTCGCAAAATTTCAGGGGAGAAGCATTCAGGAATGAATATTTCGCATTTCAGCTGGGAGTTTATGCATCCCGGACAGACCTGCAAAACATAAGATTGACGTTTACCGATTTAAAAAGCAGGAAAAATGTTATTCCTGCATCCTCCTTAACCTGTTTTAACCTTGGGGGCATTGATCCATACGGAAATCCTTTTGAAAAAAGACTGGATCTGGCCATGGGGAAAGTACAGCCAATGTGGATAGGAATTGACATTCCGGAATCGGCTCCTCCCGGAACTTACACAGGTACGATCACCATTCAGCCTGAAAACTCAAAAGCACGTAAAGTTGAGGTTAGCATCAAAGTGGATGAAAAGGTTCTTCCCGACAGGGGAGATTCGGAACCGTGGCGTCATTCAAGGCTGAGATGGCTCAACTCAACCATCGGTCTGGATGATAATCCTGTGAAGCCTTATATGCCGATCGAATTCATACAGGAGAATACTGTCAGGCTTACAAATAAGACTGTGAGGATCTCGCGGAACGGGATGCCGGCTTCAATCAGGATAAACAATAAGGAAATACTTGCCGGCCCGGTTTCTTTTACAGTGGATACTGAAAGAGGCATAGAAAAGTTCTTACCACCTGAAGATGCAACTATGCTGAAAAATGCGCCGGGAGTGATGGCAGCTTCATGGAAATCACGCTCAGGAGTGTTTGAAATGAATGGTACAGGTACTGTAGAATCCGACGGATACATTAATTACAAAATCAGACTTACTGCCCTGAATGATATTGCTGTGAATGATGTCCGCCTGGAAATCCCGTTTTCTCCTGAAACCGGCCGTTATGCAATGGGGCTGGGGCTTCCCGGAACTGCCGTCCCCCGTGATATAGAATCGAAATGGTCGGGACCATGGGACAGCTTCTGGATAGGGAATGCCGATGGAGGGCTGTGGTGCGAACTGCGCGGAGGCTCATATCACGGGCCGCTGATGAACCTCTACCGGCCTGCATTCCCAACGTCGTGGCACAACGACGGCAACGGTGGGTACCGCCTGAAATCACAGCCCGATGCCGTTAAGGCAGTGGTTTACAGCGGAAGCCGTAAATTGAAAAGAGGTGATATTTTCGATTTTGAATGGTCCTTTCTTATTACGCCAGTAAAAACTTTAAACCCTGAAAGCCAGTTCACTGACAGATATTACCACAACGGAGGAAATCCGATGCCCTCAGATGAGGATCTGGCCTGCGGAGTGAAAATAGTCAACCTGCATCATGCGAACAATTATAATCCGCATATCAACTATCCTTTCATTGCTGTCGATTCGATGAGATGGTTTGTTAACAGGATGCATGAAAAAGGTCAGAAAGTCAAGATATATTATACCATAAGGGAACTTACAAACTACACTACTGAACTCTGGGCTTTACGGAGCCTTGGAAATGAAATACTTGGAACCGGTGACGGAGGAGGGTACCCCTGGCTCAGGGAGCATCTGATAAGTGATTACAGGCCGCAGTGGTACCAGCACTTCCCTGATAAGAGCCCTGATGCTTCAATAGTAAATGCACCTGGTGATTCAAGATGGTACAACTACTATATAGAGGGACTGGCATGGCTCGTCAGGAATGTTGACATTGACGGACTATACCTGGATGACGTTACTTACGACAGGAGAATTGTGAAAAGGATGAGGAAAGTGCTTGACCGGGAAAAACCCGGATGTATTATTGATCTTCATTCAAATACAGGTTTTTCAAAAGGGCCTGCGATGCAATATGCCGAGTATTTTCCTTATATCGATAAACTGTGGTTCGGTGAAAGCTTCAGATACGACCTGATGACTCCCGAAAACTGGTTTGTCGAGGCGTCAGGTATACCTTTCGGATTGATGGGTGATATGCTTCAGGGCGGCGGAAACAGGTGGCGGGGCATGGTTTACGGAATGACGGTCAGGCATCCATGGGTATCGGAGACCGTGAAATGTGATCCAAGGCCGGTATGGGAGATATGGGATACCTTTGGAATAGAATCTTCTGTCATGAAAGGTTACTGGCTGGAGGATTGCCCGGTCAGGAGTAATATTCCTGAGGTAAAGGCAACGGTGTACGTTAAGCCGGAAAAATCTCTGATATCACTTGCGAGCTGGGCGGATGAAAAGGTAAATATCTCTTTGATGATTGACTGGAAAACTTTGGGTATCGATCCGGCAATAGCTGTTTTAAAGGCTCCCATGATCAGGGATTTCCAGGAGGAAAGGACCTTCGGCCCCGATGAAAAGATCCCGCTGGATCCGGGCAGGGGATTGCTGCTGATAATCTATGAAGAGAAATAAAGGCAATCTGATTTTGCCCGGCAGTTCATTGAGTTCTGATTATGTGGATTTGCTTCCGTCAGATGTATAAATAAATATCATATATTTAACTACTAACCAATTTTTTTGAAAAGATGAAAAAAATCAGAAAGGAAGGATTGTTACTGGCATTTGTAATGTTATTTTCTGCCACAGCCATTTATGCCCAGAATGAAAGGATCATATTTGGAAAGTCTGCATCGTTGAACAAATCAATGTTCAGGACAAAGGAGAAAGAAATGCCTCTGGCCTGGAGGAATGTTAATACTGATCCCGGAACATGGCATGTTGAAAAAGATATTCTGGTTTGCACAGGTAAACCCATTGGGGTTATGAGATCGGAAAAGCAATATGAGAACTTTATTCTGCATATTGAGTGGAAGCATCTTGAGGCAGGCGGAAATTCCGGGACTTTTGTATGGAGCAATGCAAATCCTCCCGAAGGCTCAAGGCTTCCTGACGGTGTTGAAGTTCAGATGCTCGAACTTGAATGGGTGAATCTCAATATCAGGGACGGAGTTCAACCCCCTGTTGCATATGTTCACGGAGAGTTGTTCGGGGTTGGTGGTGTGACCACAGTGCCGGATAATCCCAGAGGCACAAGGAGCAAGTCGATTGAAAACCGCTGTAAGGGAAAAGGCGAATGGAACACCTATGATGTTGTTTGCGTGGACGGCGTTATAAAACTTTCAGTGAACGGCAAGTTTGTGAACGGAGTATCGGGAGCTTCCCAGAAGAAGGGCTATATTTGTCTTGAGTCGGAAGGTGCACCAATTCATTTCCGCAACATCAGAATTATTGAGTTGCCTTCGGGAGTGACTTCAGCTGAACAGACTGCTCCTGAATTGAAGTGATACCATCAATCTTATTTTTAAGTAACCTGTTTATATTCTGTGTGCCTGATTTAAAAACTTATTAGTATGAGTGTTAAAGAGAAGATCCCTTCAAAATTTGAAAAGAGCAGGCTTTTATCACTGGATGCCCTGAGAGGATTCGATATGCTTTGGATAATCGGAGGTGCAACGGTTATCAGATCCCTTTCTGAACTTACCGGTGCCGGGTGGATTAAGGCACTTGCAGTCCAGATGTCACATGTAACATGGATTGGATTTCATTTTTATGATCTTATTTTTCCATTGTTCATGTTCATTGCAGGAGTTGCAATACCATTCTCGGTAAAATCATCCTTGTCGAAAGGTATCATTCGCAGGAAACTTGTATGGAAGGTTTTCAGGAGAATGATCCTTCTTATTTTACTCGGCATATTATACAACGGAGTCTTCCGTGATGGTTTTGAAAATGCCAGGTATGCCAGTATTCTCGGTCAGATAGGTATCGCTTATTTCTTTGCATCACTGATATACATATATTCCGGATCGTACAAAACAATCCTGTTCTGGTTGGCCGGGATACTTGCAGGTGTTTCAATATTACAGCTTTTTGTACCGGTTCCCGGGGTGGGTGCGGGAGTCCTTACTCCTGAGGGTCACATCAACGGATATATCGATCGCATGCTGTTGCCCGGCAGGCTGGCATATGGTCCTGAAGGCATGGTGGGGGCAGGTCAGGAGGGGATCTATGATGCACTCGGCTGGTTAAGCATCGTTTCAGCAATAGGAATAACCCTTATGGGAATTGTTGCCGGCAAGATACTTCAGAATAACAAAATGACGGAATATCGCAAAACAGGAATTCTGGCCGTTTCAGGATTGGCACTGATTTTGTCCGGCCTTGCACTCTCACCTTTCTATCCTGTTATAAAAGTTTGCTGGACAACCACATACAATCTGCTTGCAGGCGGGATAAGTTTTCTCCTGATGGCGGGATTCTATCTGGTGATCGATGTATGGCATTTTCGTAAATGGACCTTCTTCTTCAGGGTTATCGGCATGAACTCCATATTCGTATATCTTTTTGTCAGGATTGTGCCTGTTGCAGCAATTGCCGGCTATTTTACCGGCTGGATAACAAAACCGCTTGGAGATGGGGCTGAACTCGCAGTCGTGAGCATATCTCTCCTTACAGTCTGGCTGGTGCTATATTACATGTACAGGAAAAATATATTCATTAAAGTTTAACCGGTGTTCGAACCACCGGCGTCTATAAAATAATCTTATAAACTATTCTGATTTTATTTTAGATCAGGTTGCTTAAAAAAATTAAGATCATGAGAAATAATATTGTTTCAGTGTTAATCCTGGCAGTTATATTATGTTCAGGTTGCGGTAGTTCAGAAGAAGCAGCAAGACCTTTGGGCCTGCATCCGCAGAATCCTCATTACTTCTTGTTCAGGGAGAAACCTGCAATACTTATCGGATCGACAGAGCATTACGGAGCTGTGATGAATCTTGATTTTGACTACGTTGCTTATCTCGATGAGCTTGCAGCATCGGGGCTGAACATAACCCGAACCTTTTCGGGTATATATGTTGAACCGGCAGGTGTTTTCAATATTGAAGGCAACACGCTGGCGCCTGCCTATGGCCGGTTTATCTCTCCATGGGCCAGAAGCGATGAAAACGGGTATGCAAACGGAGGCAACAAATTTGATCTTTCTGCCTGGGATCCGTTATATTTTGACAGGTTGAAAAACTTCATAACCGAAGCGGGGAAACGGAATATTGTTGTTGAGCTGGACCTTTTTTCCAATTTCTATGATACGGTTCAATGGAAGTTGTCTCCATTATTTTACACCAATAATATAAATAACATAGTGAAAGTGAAGGATCACAAGGAGGTTCTCTCACTGAAACATCCCGAACTGATTGAGATACAGGAAAAAATGGTGAGGAAGATTGTTGGTGAACTAAAGGATTTCGACAATCTCTATTATGAGATCTGCAACGAGCCTTATTTCGGAGACACAACCGCATTGAGGCTGTGGGAAGCCCATATGACAGGAATAGTGGTGGATGCGGAAAAAGATTTTACCAATAAGCATTTGATATCAAATAATATAGCTAATCATCACCGGGCCGTGGGAGAACCTCGTGAAGGAGTCTCTGTTTATAATTTTCACTATGCACGCCCTCCCATAACCGTTGCAATGAACTATCACCTCAATAAACCGATCGGCGATAATGAGACTGGTTTTGACGGAATCCATGATACAACATACCGGATGGAAGCCTGGAATTTCATTCTTGCCGGAGGAGCTTTGTTCAATCATCTCGACTATTCATTTACGGTTGGCCATGAAGACGGAAGCTTTATGTTCAGGGAGGGTCAGCCGGGAGGCGGAGGCAAAAACCTTAGGAACCAGTTCAGGATCCTTGCTGAATTCATGAAGACACTTGATTTCATAAAGATGAAACCCGTTGACAGCGAATTTGTCATATTGAAGGGAGAAGGAAATAAGAGCATACAGGGACTGACGGAAGAAGGGAGGGTTACTGCCCTTTACATCTCAGGCAGGGATACAGTTACCACCCGAACCGAGATTGATGTTAACCTTCAACCCGGTTCTTATTCAATCAGGTGGATTGATACCAGGACAGCAGGAGAGACTGGTAATGACCTTACAGGGCATCCCGGCGGCAGGGCTCTGATCACATCACCCGATTATGTTCAGGATATTGCCCTCAAAATCATGAAAACCGATTGAGGTTCAATATACCCATATTTCGTCGACAAAGAACCATACAGGGTATCCTACTCCATAGTGCCATGAAGGCCCTATCCCGACATTCTCAAAATGTAATTTAATATATCTGGCTTTGATCTTTTCTGAATTTTTTATGTCAAAGCTGACAAATTTTACTTCAGGAGAGCGGTCTTCCGCTATTTCGCGTCTTCCCATAAGTGAGTAGCTGATGTTGTCGACCGAGGTGTGGCAGGTCATGCTTTTTGGAAGCAGGATCCATGATCCGAGTTTGTGAAGGAAATCTGCTTCAACCGATTCAATTTCTTTTTCTTCTCCAAGATCAATTATCACTTCTCCATCAATCTTTTCCCATCCGACCCAGCTTTCGTTGAATGTGGCTCCTCCAAGAAGTCCGTCGGTGAGAGCTGTATCGGCAATTCTGTCATAAGGTTTGTTCGGTGGTACCGGGTATGTCAGTTTTGCTTTGGCAGCCAGGCTTTTCCTTGGATTTGGAAGATTTCTTTTAAGATAAAGATCACAGTACTCTCCGATGGTATTGTTCCTCTCATTTAAAGTGGTAACTCCCAGTAACTTTGCCCTTTCCCTGAAAAGTGACAGTTCTTCCCTTATTTTATCAGCATCCATTGCTGATCCTGTCCTGGCTATCTCCAGTTCAGCGTACTGGATTGTGAGACGCTGCTGCCAGATCCTTTTAAGAAAAACTGAGTCGGCCCCCACTGCCTTTTCAGCTTCATCAAAGAGGTTACGGTACTTGTTTATAAGATTGGGATTAAGCATCCCGGTTTTGTGAGTGATGGGAGTATCATATATCCACAGGGGTATATTGCTCCCCAGCAATGCTCCTTCCTGTATTTTCATGTACTGGTATAACCAGGGAGCTGCTTTGCCATAATAACCGTCGAGGAAAGATTGTATAAGGGAGTCTACATTGTAATCGACATTCCAGAGCAGTTTGGCTACAACGTGGCTCCTTAGCTCAGAGAAATCACCTCCCTTGCTCCCGGCTATCTGCGAAAAATGCATTTTGACATTGTTCTTTCTGAATAATCGCATATTAGCCTGAAGGATATGAAAATTCGGGAAAGGCGAGATATAATTGTCGAAGTTGATTCCATAGTCCCAGAGAAAGATATTTTCTGAGATATCTGACCATCCCTCAAGACTTTTCATAAAAGATCTTCCGGAAGGATTGTCTGTCAAGGGAACTTCTCTGTAACAATCAATGTCACAAAGCATTATATTGACATTAGGCAGGGGTTTGAGATTTCTCGGAGGGGTAAGGGAATACAGGTAAGCCAGTGTTGAGAACTCCTTGTCAGGGAATTTCTGTGCAAGTTTGTTCAGGAAGTATATCAAGCTTCCGGAAGGGCTGCCCTCAGCTTCATCGATCTTTCTGCAATTATCGCACTTGCAGTTTGTGAAGTTCCCGTCATTCTGACTGACTGATATTAGTTTTGTCCCGGGGTTTTCCCTGAAAATTGAATCTATCCTGGCCGACACTATTTCAAAAACCTGAGGATTTGTAAGGCACCACTGGCTTGCTGATCCCGGGCGGCGCTCACCGTTTATGAAAGAATAGAATTCAGGATTGGTTTTTCCATACTTTCGTGAAGGCAGCAACCTGTCGAAGGTGTGAACCCACAGATTTCCGGCGAAGATATCTCCCGGGACCTCCAGCTTATACCATATCCTGTAAAGTGTGTCCTCTGCCATACTGTAAGCCTGGGTCTGGCGGTAATGAAAAGTGGGATTTTCCGTCCTGTCAAGTCCTGATGGCAGGGATAAAGCAGCTTTTTGAGGGATTGTGAAGGCTCCGGATGAATAATATCTGACTCCAAAATACTCCTCAATGATCGTAATCATTGCATTTGTTACTCCCGATCCTCTTCCTCCAGTGATTATGCAGCATTTCCCGTCATTACTTATATTGAATCCATCCTCATGTATTCCCTTTTCATCGTCTGTAAGAGTTTCACAATTGAGATTCCTGATTATTATGTCTCCTTTTTTCTCTTTTGCACCTGCAGCAACAACAGGAAGTTCAGAGCCTGTTACTTTCTTAACAAAATGATTGAAGATGCCAATAGCCCTGCTGTTTTCCCTGCAACTCAGATCTGCCACCAGCCTTCCTGATGGTTTGCCGTTCTTTACTATGTCTATCTGTGAATAAATAGTGGCTGTAAGAAAAATGCCGGTAAGAAGGAGTATTATCTTTTTCATCTCTTGTTTACTTGGTATGATCCAAAAATAAGATTTTATTTTCTTCCTTTTCCCGGATCATGAATATTCATGATCTGCCGGGATTTTGCCCTGTTACCGGGCGGAAATCCCTCCGCAAGAACGAAATGATCTCGTGAAGATGGCGGATGAACCATGAAATAACCTTTCCATGATTTAAAACATGTTAATTCATTTGGGGAAAGATTAACTTTGTATAAACAGGTAGTTGTCATTGTTTTTATGGACAGGACCATTAAAGCAGGAATACTGCGTGAGACAAAAAATCCCCCTGACAGGAGAGTTCCCCTCACGCCCCCTCAGATTATAGCTCTTGAGGAGATGTATCCGAATGTTCAGTTCCTGGTCCAGCCAAGTGATTACAGATGTTATTCAGATGAGGAATACGAGTATCTTGACATCCCCCTGAAAGAAGATCTGAGTGAATGTGATATATTACTCGGAGTCAAAGAGGTTGATCCACGGACACTTATCCCGGGGAAGATTTATCTTTTCTTTGCGCACGTGGGAAAGAAACAGCCTCAAAACAGGGAGATGTTCAGAGAAATGGCAAAAAAGGAAATAAGCCTCATCGATTATGAGTATCTTACCACAGAAGATGGACAGAGAATAGTTGCCTTTGGAAGGTGGGCAGGAATTGTTGGTGCCTATAACGCTTTGAGAGCAAGAGGAATAAAAACAAACAGGTTCAGGCTCAAACCCGCATATCAATGTCATGACCTTAATGAGATGTGGGCAGGTCTGCGTCTCATTGAACTGAAGCCGGGGCTTAAGATTCTGATCACCGGCACAGGAAGGGTAGCTGGCGGAGCAATGGAAACGCTGCTCAACTGCAATATCGTTGAAGTAGGCCCCGATGCATATCTGGGGCAGGATTTCGACGTTCCGGTTGTGTGCCGGATAGGCCCCGAACATTATACGCGTCCGAAATTCAGGGAGCACTTCAGCTTCAGTCATTTTGTAAAGAACCCGGGAGATTATGAATCGGTTTTTCTACAATATGCCATGGTTACTGATATCCTTATAACTGCCCACTACTGGGATCCCGGATCACCGGTCTTTTTTACCAGGGAGGATATGAAAAAGCTGGAATTCAGAATCTCTGTAATTGCCGACATAAGCTGCGATATAAACGGTCCGGTTCCATCAACACTCAGGGCAACAACAATATCTGATCCTTTTTACGGTTATAATCCAGAGCTGGAAGTTGAAGAACCGGCTTTTCTGAGGCAAACAAACATTACTGTCATGTCGATTGATAATCTTCCGGGAGAACTGCCCAGGGATGCATCACATGATTTCGGCAATCAATTGATGAAGTATACACTTCATGACCTGTTCTCAGGTACGGCAAGTCCTCTCATGGAGAGAGCCACAATTCTGAAAAACGGGATACTGACAGACCTGTACAGCTATCTCGGCGATTACCTCGAATTTTG
>CAZTDW010000070.1:0-17897 GCA_964611835.1 uncultured Rikenellaceae bacterium
ATCTGGAGGATTGCCGAATCAAGTACTATATCCCTATGATTTGAGATGAAAAGGTATGGTGTTCCCGGGTTGAGATTGTCTATTCCATTGCAGGTCAGGCCCGAAGAGCTTTTGGAGATTATTGATTTTATCAGCTGGTAGACAAATTTCTTCTGGAACGAATGAGCTGATTTAATTTCTGAGAGAAGGTCCTTGATTTTATCTTTGTCCTCATGGGGCAGAAAAAAATCCAGAATTTTATCAAAGGCGGGATTGGATATTATCCTTTTCAGGGCTGGATTTATTTCATCGTCACGGTAAGGACGAATATCCTCAAAATCTTTCTCTTTGAACATCCCTGTCAATTTTTTTCAAAAATAGTAGTAATTATCAATAATCCTATTTTTAACTTTGGTGCTGTTTTTAAAAGCTTTATTAAGGTTATAAACCTTGTGTCTCCGGAATCATCAGATGAGCATAGAGAACCTTTAAGGCAACATTCTTAGAAACATATTGATGAAGTATGATGTAATCATAGTGGGAAGCGGGCTTGGAGGACTGCAATGTGCCTATATTCTTAGCCAGGAGGGATTTAAGGTTTGCCTGATCGAAAAAAACCGTCAGCTGGGGGGATGCCTTCAGACTTTCGTCAGGGACGGATCTGTTTTTGATACAGGAATGCATTACATCGGGAGTGTGGAAGAAGGACAGTTCCTGCATCGGTTCCTGAAGTATTTCAAACTCACTGATAGACTGAAGATCAGGAAGATGGATACAGATGCCTATGAGATTATCAGATTAGGAGACAGGGAGTACAGGTTTGCGAACGGATATGATCCTTTTTCAGAAAGATTGCTTTCGTATTTTCCGGGAGAGCACGATGCGATAAGCAACTACACATCCAAAATGCAGGAGGTAAACAAATCTGTGGATCTTCTTAATATGGATGTTCTTCCGGGACAGCGGCCCGGTTATTTCAACTATTTCAGCACAGGTTTCAGCAATTACCTGGATAACCTGACCGGGAACCAGGAACTCAGGAATGTGCTTGTCGGAAATTCGCCCCTGTATGCCGGAGTAAAGGACAGGACCCCACTGTATATACCAATGATCATCAATTCAACATATCTTGAAAGTGCATACCGGTTTGTCGATGGAGGTTCTCAGATCTCAGACCTGCTGGCCGGAAGCATTGTCGAGAATGGAGGAACAATACTCAGGGAGGCGGAGGTGACAAAATTCATTTTCGGTTCAGGATCGATGAAAAGCGTTGTGGTTAACCATTCGGAAGAGATTGAAGCAAAATGGTTTATTTCTAACATCCATCCTAAAACAATGCTTTCTCTTTTCGATCACGCACCGCTGAGGCCCGCTTATCAGAAAAGGATCTCCAGTATCGAGGATACCTATGGAATGTTCTCGTTGTACCTGGCAATGAAGGAGAACTCGTTTGAATACATCAACAGCCATTATTACATTTACAGGGCTGACGATGTATGGCATGGCGACAGGAACATTCCCGGGCGCTGGCCGGAAAGCTATATGATGCATTTCTCACCAGGATCAAAAAATGAAAGGTTTACCAGTTCGGTAATTGTTACTGTTTATATTAACTGGGATGAGGTTGCACCCTGGGAAAACACTTTTGTGGAGAAAAGGGGAGATGATTACAGGGAATTTAAAATCAGAAAGGCAGAAGCTCTCCTTGATGAGGTGGAAAAAGATTTTCCGGGCATCAGGAGCTGTGTAAAATCATATTACAGCTCCACGCCTCTTACCTATCGCGATTACACCGGAACCTGCAGAGGATCTGTCTATGGCTTGCTGAAAGATTATAACAGTCCCCTTAAAACCCTGATAATGCCAAAAACAAGGGTGCCCAATCTTCTCCTGACGGGCCAGAATACAAATGCTCACGGAGTTATCGGGGTCACAATCGGTTCGGTGCTTACATGCGGGGGAATATTGGGTACGCAATACCTGTTGGATAAAATAAGAAATGCTTAAGTCATCGCAGATAATGAAAAAAACTCTGAGAGGATTATCGTTGATACTCCTTCTCCTTATTCTGATTTTTATAATAAGCTTTTTCCGTGCTTCAGTGGAACATCCTCCGGAAGTGAAGGATCTTTCATCCCTGGAGCATAAGAGGACTGAGGCTGGAGACAATAAATATTACATTGGCAACAACTGGTTAAGAAAAAGCGAGTCAGGTCTTTATGAGGTTTATATTGAAGGCAGACCTTTCGAACGCGGGGTAGCCTTTGGTAAACTTACAAGAGAGCTTCTTTATTATCAGGAAGAAGCATTTGTTGAACAGATACGCCACCTTGTTCCTTCTGAATCATACCTTAAATTCCTCAGGTATTTTATCGGATGGTTTTCAAGGAGAATTCATAAGCATATCCCCGAAGAATATCTTCTCGAGATATACGGCACTTCTTTTTCAAGTTCACCGGAATTCGATTTCATCGGAACCGGTTACCAGAGGCAGCTCAATTATCATGCTGCCCACGACATAGGGCATGCATTGCAGGCATTGAAAATGACAGGCTGTACCTCTTTTTCATTCTGGGACGGTAAAAGTGAAGACTCAACCCTGATAACGGCCCGCAATTTTGACTTTTATGCCGGACAAAAATTTGCTGAAAATAAAATAGTGTTCTTCTGCAAGCCCGACAGTGGTTACAGATTTATGATGATTACATGGGCGGATATGATCGGGGCGGTTTCGGGGATGAATGAAAAAGGGCTGACAGTGACAATCAATGCTGCAAAATCACCCGTACCATTCAAGGCAACGACGCCTGTGGCCATTCTTGCAAGGGAAATTTTGCAATACGCCGGAGATATAAACCAGGCTGTCAGGATATCTGAAAAAAGAAAATTGTTCGTTTCGGAATCCCTCCTGGTAAGTTCACCGGCAGACGGGAAAGCTGTGATCATTGAAAAATCTCCTGAGAAATACGATGTTGTAATGCCTGAAAATGACCACATTGTGTGTGCAAACCACTTTCAGGGCGATGTTTTTTCAAATGATAAAAGAAACCTTGAGAATATCAGAGGATCGGACAGCCGGCACAGGTCTGAAAGGATCAGTGAGTTGCTTGCCAGGGAAGATAAACTGAACGTGTACGATGCGGTAACGATCCTCAGGGACAGGATGGGAAGGGGAGGGGTTGATCCTGGGATGGGGAATCCCCTGGCTGTAAATCAGCTTATCGCTCATCATGCTGTCGTTTTCAGTCCCTCAGACCTTCTGGTATGGGTATCGACAAGCCCTTATCAGCTGGGTAAATTTGTGGCGTATGATCTTAAGAAGGTCTTTTCTGAAAGCATTTCAAAAGATTCCCTTAACAGGGAGATTATCGAACCCGGTCTGACCATCGCTGCAGATACTTTTCTCTTTTCACGTGAATATTCAAACTATGAGAAATATCTGAAAATGACAGGAGAACTGATGAATTACTCACGAAACGGTAATAAGATTCCTGACTCATTTGAAAATTCATATATTGAAACCAATCCGATGCTGTATCTTACATATTTTAATCTGGGGAACTATTTCTATGAGACAGGTTCTTATAAAAGGGCATACGATTATT
The DNA here is from genome assembly GCA_964611835.1 of uncultured Rikenellaceae bacterium. Taxonomy (GTDB): domain Bacteria; phylum Bacteroidota; class Bacteroidia; order Bacteroidales; family VadinHA17; genus LD21. The sequence continues at coordinate 3,585 of CAZTDW010000070.1, forward strand.
ACCAAATGGCATTATCAAAAGATGTTGCAGGCGAGGCGGAGAGGGAAAAAATTTTAAGACTGGCACAAAAAGCACTTAAAAAACAAAGAAATGTTCATTCCTGAAATTGAAAAAAAGACCAAAAGGGAGGTCGAGGTCTTTCAGTCGAAACAGCTCACCATACTTCTTAAGTACCTGGAAGAAAATTCGGTGTTTTACAGAGACCATTTCCGGCGGAATGGAATTGATACGGAAAAGATCAAAAGCATAAATGACCTGATTACAGTTCCACCCACAGAAAAAGCAGACCTTCAGGAAAGAGCACATGATTTCATATGTGTGAAAAAGGACAGGATAATTGATTATCTGACCACCTCCGGGACCTCAGGTGAGCCGGTCATTTATGCTATGACTGAAAATGATATGAAAAGGCTGGCATACAACGAATACCTTGGTTTTTCATGTGCCGACTGCACAAAAAAGGAAGTGTTCCAGCTTATGACCACCATTGACCGGAGATTCATGGCCGGAATGGCGTATTTCCTGGGATCGAGAAGGCTGAGATCAGCCATGATAAGGGTAGGCAACGGTATTCCCGAACTGCAATGGGATACCATCAACCGGTTCTCGCCAACTGCCCTGATAGCCGTACCCTCTTTCCTTATCAATATTATTGACTATGCTGAAAAAAACGGGATCGATTATCATTCCTCAAGTGTGAACAAGGCGGTCTGCATCGGTGACTCCTTAAGGAATCCAGATTTCACTTACAATACCCTTGGCCGTAAAATAACCGAGCGATGGCCAGAGATAAAGCTTTATTCCACTTATGCATCTACTGAAATGGCAGCATCATTCACCGAATGCAGCTATGGAAAAGGCGGTCATCATCATCCGGAACTGCTGATTGCAGAGTTTCTCGATGAGAACGATTCACCTGTGACAAATGGGGAGGAAGGTGAGCTTACTGTCACAACCCTGGGAGTGGAAGGAATGCCTTTGCTGAGATTTAAAACAGGAGATATCTGCCATGGGCATTATGAGCCATGCAAATGCGGCAGAACAACCATGCGCGTCGGGCCCGTGATCGGCCGCAAGAACCAGATGATCAAATATAAAGGCACAACCCTTTATCCGCCTTCACTTTATGATATTCTTGAGAACATTGATGGTGTAAAGAACTACGTGGTGGAACTTTATACCAATACAATAGGCACGGATGAGATCCTGATCAGGATCGGCACAAACAACAGTTCAGAGAGCTTCGAGAAGACCATAAAGGATCATTTCAGGGCTAAACTGAGAGTGGCTCCCTCGATTACATTTGAATCGGCTGAATATGTTGAGAAGCTTCAGTTCCCGGGAATGAGCCGGAAGCCGGTAAAGCTGATCGACAGGAGATAATCCTGCTGCGAACAGAAATGAAATAATACAAGTGGCTCCGGGAAGAGATAATCTATCAGGATATCTTCTGTAAAAATCATGTTATGATATTTGCAAATGCAATATCCCTTTAGAAGGGAATTTTGTATTTTGGTATTCTCAAAAACTAATACATTTTAAAATGAAAAAGCTACTGATTCTTTTTCCTGCTATTCTCCTGTTCTTCTCAGTGGAACTTATGGCAAACAAGACAAGTGTAGGGATAAAAGCCCCTGCTGAGATCAAAAAAGGATCTGAACTTACGATTGTTATAAACGTGATGCACAAAGGAAACAGCAAAATGCATCATACTGACTGGATCTCGCTTAAAATCAACGGAAAGGAAGTGAAACGCTGGGAATACACTAAGGAAAATCTGCCGCCTGAAGGTGATTTTACGCTTGAATATAAAACAACAGTTACCGAAAATATTAAAATTGAAGCCCAGGGTGATTGCAATATGCACGGGAGCGCGGGAGCAAAAACTGCCATGGTTAAAGCTAATTAATCCAAAATATAACAGAATGTATGATTTGATTTTACCACTCGGGGTAATAAATTTAATTCTTGTTGTCCTTCAGATTCTGGGCGGCTTGAAAATTATTAAGATCCCTTTCAGATGGCATAAGAACCTCGGAATTACACTTGGAGTTTTTGTAGTACTTCACGGACTGATTGCGATTATCTATACGTGAGTTCATACTTTTCCGGGAGATCTTATTCCGGACAATCTGCTATGCCACATGGTCTGTTTCTTGATCTGTCATTCAGACAGGTCAGGTAATATTATTATTTTTAGGTGAAAGGGAAAAAGATACAAACCTCAATAAAAGGATAATATGGTGAAAAAATCATTGGTTACGGAAACCCTGATAAATATAAGGTTCAGCGATGTTGATTCGATGGGCATTGTATGGCATGGTAATTATTTCAGGTATTTTGAGGATGGACGGGAGGATTTCGGCAAAAAGTACGGTCTGACTTATCTTGACTTTTACCATAAGGGAGTATTCATTCCCCTTGTTAAAGTGTCGTGTGACTATAAAAAACCGCTTTTGTACGGGGATTCGGCAAGGATAGTAACGAAATTCATCAATTGCGAATCGGCAAAGATCCATTATGAATATATTATTTATAATAATGTGACCAATGAGATCGCTGCCACCGGGATGAGTGTTCAGGTCTTTCTTGATATGAACAGGGAACTGCTGCTGAGTGTTCCTTCATTCCTTCTCGACTGGAAAAAGGAGAACGGCCTTGTTTGAAACATAATTCTTAAATTTGAGCACTTTTTTAATTAATCAGGTGTCTGACGTATTTGTTGTATCCGATAATATTATAACATCTCTCGGGTTTTCCACGGGTGAGAATGCGTCAAATATGATGGCCGGCATGACCGGTATAAGGTTAACAGAAAATGAACATATTTCACCTTCCCCATTTTATGCATCCCTGGCGGATACTTTCCGATTAACGGAATTATTCTCACAAATTTACAACCCATCCGATTTTACCCGTTTTGAGCAGATGGCCATTTTGTCGGTAACTGCTGCTCTTGCGGAAACGACTCTTGATATCAGCAATAACAGAACGCTTTTTATTCTCTCCACAACGAAAGGCAATATTAATTTGCTTGAAGGAGACTCAGGCAGAAAAGACCCCGGATTGTATCTTTGGCATTCCGCAAAGCGACTTGGCGAACTTTTTAAGTTCAGGACCGATCCTGTAGTAATATCAAATGCATGCATATCGGGTCTGCAGGCGGTCATCGCAGGGTCACGCCTGATAAGGGCTGGTTATTATGACAATGTTGTTGTCAACGGAACAGATATTATTACAGAATTCGTTGTATCAGGATTCAATTCATTCAAGTCACTAAGCACAGGGCCGTGCCGCCCTTTTGATATCTCGCGCGACGGGCTGTCGCTCGGCGAAGGTTCTGGTACGATAATCCTTACAAATAACCACAGCTGTCTGAAGCAGGACGCCTGTTTCATGGTTGGCGAGGGATATTCAAGCAATGATGCGAATCATATTTCAGGCCCGTCACGGACAGGAGAAGGATTATTCCTTACAGTTGACCGTATCATCAGGAAAACACCGGCAATTGACTTCATTTCTGCCCATGGCACGGGAACATTGTATAATGATGAAATGGAAGCAATTGCACTGACCAGGGCCGGACTGCATGAGGTGCCTGTAAACAGTTTCAAAGGATACTGGGGACATACCCTCGGAGCTGCCGGTGTAATCGAACTGGTAATGTGCCTGCATACAATGAGGAACAATGTTCTTCTCAAAACCGAAGGATACAATATATCGGGGCTGAAGAATAATCTGAACATTGTAGACAGGGTAATCTACAGGGAAGTGAAGAATTGCCTTAAGATAGCTTCCGGATTCGGGGGCTGCAATGCTGCACTATATTTACACAGGGCATGACAGGTAACTATAAAATAACGGGTTATTGTACCATAAGGAAAAATGAGGCAGGCCTGAACGGCAGGCATGAATTTGGCTCCGCATTTAATGATTTCAGGGAATTCTCGACTGCCCTGTATAAATACCTGGGTGTCGACTATCCGAAATTCTATAAAATGGACAATCTGTGCAAACTGGGATTTCTGTCTTCAGAACTGCTGCTTCGTGAAAAAGCGATCCGCAGCGCTTTTACGGGTAATGATACGGGTGTCATCCTTGTCAACTCATCTTCATCCCTCGACACTGACCGGATGCATCAGAATACTATCATGAACCGTGCGGAGTATTTTCCCAGCCCTTCGGTTTTTGTCTATACCCTTCCAAATATTGTTATTGGTGAGATTTGCATAAGGAATAAGATCACAGGCGAAGGCACTTTTTTTATCCAGGAAAAATTCAATCCTGCATTTCTGGAGGGCTATATAAGGTATTTGCTTGATTGTGAAATAATTAACAGATGCATTGCGGGCTGGCTGGAGATTGACAGGGAGGATTATGAGGCACTTCTTTGTTTAATCGAAAAAACAGATGAATCTAATTCGGGATTTGTTAATTTTGAGCCTTCAGTAATTCAGGATATATATTTTAAAAAGAATTGATGTATGGAGAAGCTTGTTCAGACTCTTAAGGAAGAAATTATTGAAGCCCTGAATCTGGTTGAAATGGCTCCTGAGAATATTGATGAGGAGGCGCCGCTGTTTGTGGATGGTTTGGGTCTCGATTCAATTGATGCCCTTGAGCTGACCGTGTTGCTCGAAAAAAAATATGGGATAAAAATCAAAACAGCTGAAGAAGGGAAAAAGATTCTGTATTCGGTGAAATCGATGGCTGATTGTATAGTTGCGAACGGAAAGGCATAAGACCTTACCTCATTAAGTTGAAATCAAAGAGTTGAATTGTGGCAGAGAAAGTATTTGTTACCGGTATCGGGATAATATCTTCTATTGGTTTCAATTGTGATGAAACGGTAGATTCACTGAAAAGCAGGAAAACGGGAATCGGGGAGATGAGAAACCTGGTTTCGGTTCATGCCGGTGAGATCCCTGTTGCTGAAGTACGTGCATCGGATGAAGAGCTTGAAGAGCTTGCCGCGATCCATAAGAAAGGATACAATTCAAGGACCACGCTTCTGGGTATCATAGCTGCAAGGGAGGCATTGAAAAGCAGCGCATTGCTTGATGATATCGGCAGGAGCAGGACCGGTCTCATATCCGCAACAACGGTTGGAGGGATGGACCGTTCGGAGAAGTTCTTCAGAAGCTATATGACAAACAGGTCGCAAGGCAGACTGAGACATATTGTTACGCATGATTGCGGCGACAGTACCGAATCAATCGCCGACGCTTTCGGTATTAAGGACCACATCTCAACCATCAGCACTGCATGTTCATCGTCGGCCAACTCAATACTGGCAGGAGCAAGGCTGATAAAAAGCGGAATCCTGGACAGGGTTGTTGCGGGAGGGACTGATTCACTCACGCTTTTTACCCTTAACGGTTTCAACAGCCTTATGATCCTTGACAAAAATGGCTGCCGGCCTTTTGATGAGGACAGGAACGGGCTTACGCTGGGAGAGGGATCAGGATTCATAGTGATGGAATCAGAAAGGATTGCAGTTAAGGCCGGAAAAAAGATACTGTGTGAAATCACCGGTTATGGCAACGCCTGCGATGCTTATCACCAGACTGCTTCCTCACCCGGCGGGGAGGGAGCATACCTCGCAATGAAACAGGCACTTATCTCTTCAGGTATTACAGCTGACAAAATAGATTATATAAACGCTCACGGAACGGGTACAAAAAACAACGATCTCTCAGAGGGCAAAGCGATTGAAAGGCTTTTCGGGGATCTGCCGGTAAAATTCAGTTCCACGAAATCCTTCACAGGTCACACGCTGGGTGCTGCCGGAGCTGTAGAAGCCGTATTGAGCGTCATTGCCATCAACCGGAGGTGGATATATCCCAACCTCAGGTTCTCCAGACCGATGAGCGAACTAAGTATTGCACCTGAAAAGGACCTGCTTGAAGATTTCAGGATCAGGAATCTGATGTCCAATTCATTCGGATTCGGCGGAAATAATACAAGTCTGATTTTTTCTGAATGCTGACATGCAAACATTTATCAACGGTATAAGCGCAGTATCTCCCCAGAGAACATTCACCGGGCCGGTCCTTTCTGATGATCCGGTGAATTATTCAGTGACGGGCCGGCTCAGATGCGTCGAACCCCCGGTAAGTGAATTTTTAGATCCAATGGTATCCAGGCGCATGAGCCGCATAATAAAGATGGGAGTTTGTTCCGCACTGCAATGCCTCAGGAGCGCCGGTGCCGGAAAGCCCGATGGTATTATAACAGGAACAGGCCTGGGTTGTATTGATGATACGGAGAAATTCCTGAGGACAATGTACAACAATGAAGAGAAGCTACTTAATCCCACTCCTTTTATCCAGTCAACCCATAATACGCTCTCATCTGCAATTGCAATCAATCTCAAATGCAACAACTATAACAGCACATATGTCCACCGCGGAAGTTCATTTGAAAGTGCACTAACAGACGCGGTTTTGCTTTTACATGAAAATTCGGCAGAAAGCATACTCCTCGGAGGGGCGGATGAATTAACAGATGATTCATTCACCATAACAGACCGGATGGGCTTCTGGAAAAAGGAACCTGTGGAAAGCCTCAGGCTTCTTGATTATAAAAGCAAAGGATCACTGGCAGGTGAGGGCATGACATTCTTTCTGCTAAGCAGCATAAAAAATGAAAAATCATATGCAGTCACGGAAATACCTGAGATGTTTTACAAACCGGAAAACATTGATGAGATCAGGGGAAGAATCAGCTCATTTATCCGGAGAATGGTGGTACATCCAGGCAGTATCGACATGGTTTTAATGGGATTTAATGGAGATATCCGTTCTGATGGAATCTACCATAGCCTCAGGGATAGTATTTTCCACGGGATTCCCTGTGCTTATTACAAGCATCTGTGCGGGGAATATGACACTTCATCAGCGTTCGCAATGTTCATGGCTGCAGAAATAATAAGGAATCAGTATGTTCCTCAGTATATGAGCCTTGATAACGGCAGGCCTGAAAAGATAAGAAATGTTCTGATCTATAACCACCAGAGAAATGTCAACCATTCTCTGATCCTTCTTTCATCATGCTGAAATATCAGAAGATAATAGCCTTTTCAGCTTTAATGCTGGTAATATTGTTGATCGTTGATTATTATGTAAATATCAGCATATGGATTTATATTGGTATAATAATTGCAACTATTGCCCTGCTGGCTTATGGATCGGCATCGGTTGGCTCGGGATTTTACTGCAGGGTGATTTGTTCGGCAGACACAAATGAAAAGATTATTGCCCTTACATTTGATGACGGCCCCCATAAAATCCTTACGCCGTTGATACTTGACATATTGGCCGGGAATAATATTAAAGCAGCTTTTTTTTGTGTGGGTGACAATGTAAAGGCGTATCCGGATGTGGTAAGAAGAATTGACAGGGAAGGACATATTATAGGCAACCATTCAGGAACCCACCATTTTTTCTTTGATTTGTTCAGCAGGGAAAGAATGATAAAAGAACTTGAAGAAAATGATGAGATCATCGGTAACCTTATAAAAAGAAAAGTGAGATTATTCAGGCCTCCTTATGGGGTCACCAATCCGGCGCTGGCTTCCGTTGCAGCGATAAAGGGTTATTCCGTTATAGGCTGGAGCCTGAAATCGAAGGATACCGTTATTAAAAGTGAGGATGCTCTTCTTCAAAGACTTGAGAAAAAACTGAAGAACGGCGATGTAATACTTTTTCATGATACTATGGAAATCACGACCCGTATTCTGGACAAATTCATCCAGTGTGCCAGAGGACAGAATTACAGGTTTGAACGAATCGATAATCTTTTGAAAATTAAGGCTTATGAATAGATTTACTTATATAATTTCAGTGACTTTGCTGGTAATTTTACCGGCCCATCTTTATGGTCAGCAGGACATGAGACCCATGAATAATCCGGCTTCCTTCTCCGACCGGCTGATCAAAGCATCGGCTGCAGTGAACAGCATAACCAGCGATTTTACCCAGGAAAAGAATCTGAGCGTTCTTAATGAGAAGATCATATCAAAAGGCAGGTTCGCATTCAAAAAGGAAAACAACATACGCTGGGAATACACCGAACCTTACAGGTATCTGATAATCATCAGCAATAACCAGATGTTCATGCGCGATGAAAAGAACAAGAAGCAGATTGATATCCAGTCCAATCCCATGTTCCGGGAGATGAACAGGTTTATTACAGGGTGCATACAGGGCGACATTCTCAGGAATGACAATGAATATTCGAAAGAGTATTTTGAGAATGACAAATACTACTTTGTAAAGCTTGTGCCCAAATCGGATAAAGTAAGGCAGATGCTTAATGAGGTTCATATCTGGTTCAGCAGGACCGATATGGGAGTGGAAATGCTAAAAATGGTGGAATCGGGTAATGATTATACCCAGATTATGTTTACCGGCAAGATACTAAATCCAGATATACCTGTTGAAAAATTTAGTTTTAACTAGCATTCTTGTTGTTGCATTTGCCGGATGCACCCCATCTGTCTTCAAGGGATTCCGGCAGTCGGATGCGGCGGATATCCGCGAGCCGGATGCAATTCCCTGGTTCAGCAGCAATAGTCATTTTATGTATAATTCCGGAATTGATGCTTTCAGGGAACACTATTCCGGACTTATGATAATCAAGCCCCTGCCGGAAAGGGATTTCAGGGTTGTGTTTATCAACGAGCTCGGAATGAAAATTTTTGACATGGAGTTTTTCAGCAACGGTGAATTCATGCTGCACCATTGCATTGAATTTCTTAACAAAAAAATCATAATAAATACGCTTAAAAACGATATAAGTCTTGCACTTAACAATCAGAACTTTACCATTTTAAAAGTATCAAAGGACCAGGAGGCGGGTAAATCCGGCTTCAAAGTCAGGGATGGTAACGGAATCAAGTACCTGCTTGTCGACGACAGCAGCAGGAGGATAGAGAAAATTATCCGGAAGGGTGGGATCGGGAAAAAGACTTCTGTTAGTTTCTTCAGCTCAGATGCACCTGAACCGGATTCGGTAAAAATCAATCACAGGCATATAAAACTTGACATTCATCTTTCCAGGATAAATGAAGACCGGTAAAAAATTCCTTGGCGAGCTTTACAGTATTGAGAGCAGCGGACAGGGTGATGATGGTAAGTCAACCTTCAGAATAGCCATTAATCCCCGGTATGAGATTTTCAGGGGGCATTTCCCCGGTAATCCGGTGCTGCCCGGGGCCTGCACGATTCAGATAATAAAGGAACTGGCTGAGGAGGCAACAGGCAGAAACATGCTGCTTTCAGAGGCTCAAAACATTAAGTACCTGTCATTCATTAATCCTGAACGGAACAGGATCCTTGACATTGACATCCATTTAAAGGAAAAGGATACAGGTTTAATGTCATGCAATGCATCGGTACATTATGAAGGCACGGTATTTTGCAGTCTTAAGGGGACACTGACGCTGCTGCCTTAGGCTGACCTTACGGGCAGGCGAAAAAGGTCAGAGTATATCAGATCCTGCTTTGTCCGGAGATTGTTGTTTGGCTTCCTTCACTGCCCTGAAAGCGTCGGCCAGCATTTTTATGAGTGACAGTTCAGACTGGAAATGTTTCAGTGTGCCTCTGAACCATTCGTGTGTTTCCGGGGGGGTGTTCAGCACGCGTTCCAGCTCGGTGATATAAAACACCGCATAATTCTCATGAATATCCCTCAGGGTATTTTCAAAATATTCCAGGCCTTCATTCTCAATCATTTTAAGTATCGGAGTAAGATCGTATTTCTTCTCCTCACCTTCTATGTTAAGGGTAGATGTCCAGTCAGCTTTTGCCAGAGGTGCCGCCAGATTCTTCTTTTTTGATTTTGAAGGTTGAAGTGGTACTTCTCCGGTGAGTTCCTTGTGTTTTTCAAGCAATTCGATGTATAGGTCCTGGAGCTTGTTATAAGCTTCATAAGAAACGGATCCGTTTGAGGGGTTGCTGGTTGTTTCCATATCTTAAGATAAAAAAACCTCCTGAAATTGAAATGGTAAATAATTAAAAATCAATCTAAAAGAGAGGTCCTGATTAAAGCTTTAATAAAATACTAAAAATCACACACTGATGTCAGGTTAGCTACCGTAAATATAAATAAACTTATTTTAATACAGTGTCTCAGATGAAGCAGAATTTCTGTGGGAATTGCTGATTAATTTTGCAGCCTGCTAAGGCTGCTTCATTGATCTCAGATACTCGTAAAAAACAATGTTGAGGTTTTTCCCGGTTTCCATCCAGTCATATTGCGAAGGCATTTTTTCAAGACTCCCTATCCAGTTGGCATTAAGCTCATAGACCATGGCTTCAATACCGTATCTCGAATACATCCCGTTCTCAAACGACACATGGGTTTCCGGTATATCAGGATCTTTCCACGAAAACCTTATGTTTTCCGAAAAGGAAGTATGTTTTCTCAGAAGGGCCTCAAAAATAGCCATGTTCCTTATGAACAAGGAATCGCGCCTGTCATGCCTGGCCAGATTTATTCCTCCTGCGTCATCATTGTGAAAGTCGATCCCAAGGGTGGGCTTTTTGCCTTTGTCAATCAGTTCACTGATGAACTTTTCAAAAGCATATTTTTCAGGGCACAGGGTGGGATCCGATTCCATGTCCCAGTTCCTGTTGAGATCCTTCCCTGCAAGGTTAAACCTTGTCATTCCCCTGGCAACCCCATCCTTGGCTGCCATTGGCATGATGTAAATGCAGAATGTTTCCTGCCATTGCCTGTCATCCCGGGCCAGAAATTCATTGATAAGACCTTCCACTACCCAGTTCCCGCCAGCTTCCCATGGATGTGCCCTGGCCCTTATTATTACCGAATGTGGTGCATTTTCATCACCCAGCCGGATTATCTCAAGGGGTCTCTTTTCAATCGTGTATCCTATATCAAAAATGCTGACCAGCCTGTTGGTGCTGATCCTTTTTTTCATCTTTTCCAGGTCTGTGATTGTATATGAAGGCATCCTTGCAATGTAAACCGAATCTTCCTTCATTGTGAACTCTGCCAGCAACTCAAATCCGGGAAGCTTTCTGGTGCCAATTGCCTCCCACGATTTATGGTCATAGGAGATATAACAGGAGATATCATTCCTGAAATTCCACCAGCTGGCAGCTTCTCTTCCGTTATAGACATCAGGAAGGAGCTTTGAGATTATCAGCTTTATCCTGGTGCCCTTTTCTGCTTCCAGAATGAAATGCCAGTGGTCGGCCTGACGGTTAAGCGATTCCCGTTCATAATCGGCGGGAAGCGACACCTTAATTGCAGTATCTCCCTGAATTTCCCAGCTGAGAGGCGAGGCATTCTCAAAGTTGCAGTTAATAAATTTTATCCTGATCCCTTCACCCGCATAACCTGATATGGCGATTCCTGTCGACAATGTCAGGCAGAAAAAAATCAGTTTTAAGATGAATGATCGCCGGTAGTTGATTCTCATGACAACTATGCAATTTTTTGAAAAATAATAGTACAGGTTGGTCTTATGGTGAGACTAAAGATAAGATTTTTGGTAATCAGGTTCTATCAAGGGCAGTTTAGATTTGTTCAGTTTGCAATCTTTAAAGTGACCGGTCCCAGGAGCCCTGAGCTTGCCAGCGGCGAATCCTTTCTGAAATAGTTCCAGGTAGTAAAGCAATATCTGTCTTTTGAAGGCCTTGGCAGGTTTCTGACAAACCAGTCAGGAAACTCCTTCAAGTAAGTTCCGGTCTCAGGGCCGTAATGGGCCGGCGCCCATTCTGCGTCGGGAGGCTCCTGCTCATCCCCGACCAGGCGGTTTACCCAGGTGTTGGTTATTTCAACCTCAAGAATATTACCTTTCTCATTCAAGATTTCCCTGGGGACCTTCACATTCCACGGGGCTGTCCAGATGACACCAAGATCCCTGCCGTTTATTTTTACTTTAGCAATATCCCTGACTGTTCCCAGGTCAATGAATAAATCTGATTTTTTATCGATCGATCCATTCCCGGGTAAATCGAATTCAGTCATGTACGTTGCTGTTCCGCTGTAATATTTTATTCCGGGTTCGGGCCTGTTGATCCAGTCTTCAGGTTTCTCAAATACTACAGGTTCTTCCGGTCCGCCCCATTCAGGATCAAAAGTAACCTTCCAGGGACCATAAATGGAGGCTAAGTCATTCATCGGAGTGAAATTGACTTGTTTGCCCTGCATCTTCCCTGAAGATTTCTTCCGGAATACTATGAAAAAGCTCTGTGCATCCTCAAACCTGAGGGGAACGGAAACAGCAGTGCCGGAATCCTCAAATTCAGGTAGATCCCGCATGGTGCCGGTAACAGGATCCCAAAGTTCGGGATGCATGCCTGTCACACTGAAAATGCATTCGGCATTTCCTGAAGAGTGAGTTGTATTTGCAATAAAAAAAACCTCTGTTTTTCCAAGTTTACGATGGATATGCAGTATCCTCAGGGATGAATCTCCGGTAATTATTTCAGGATTTTTTTCAGAAGGTGCTATCTTTCCCCACTGAAGGAGAGCCTGGCAGCGCTGCCAGTATTTTACCATAGCTTTGGCTGGTTCCCACCATGTCTGGGTGCGGTCGAAATGAGTTCCCCAGACTCCCATGGTAGCTCCCGGCCTGTATTTATCATCCCATGGCTGATGGACAAACCGGTGGACTATGAACCTGTTCGATCCGGCACAATAAGCTTCATCACCTATGGGCTTAAGCCAGGCCGGGGTCTCAGTCCATCGGCTGAACGGAGGCCTGCCGGTGAATGCTTCGCTTTCTATAAGGTTCTTTCCGCTCTTGCGTATGGCCTGAACAGTAATTTCAAACTGATACGGGGCAAACTTTCCATAGTCGGTAAAGAATTCGGTCATAACTTTGTCTACATGCGGTATAACTTCATCTACCCTCCATGGACCTCCGTACGGTTCAGAAAGGAATTTGAGGTTTGCTTCTGCAAGTTTTTTTGAGATCGTGGCAAAATAAATGTCGCGGTAAAGGTCCCTGATAGTGTCATCAAAATCATTTCTGAATTTCAGTGAATCCTCACTGCTTCCTATTTTTTGCCCGGCGAATATCGCCAGCCATGGGATCAGGTCGTATCCCCTTCTCTTCATGAACTCCTCAGGCATTTTTGGTGTCCATGTAGGCATCCCTGCTTCGTAACTGTCGAAATGGACATGTGTAAAACCCTTGCCGATATGGTTTGCCAGATGATTCTTTATTTCGGAAATGATATGATCGAGGTGGAAGTCAACAGCTTCCTGGTTCATCTTATCACATTCGAATCCTGTCGCCTGCCACTGTGCCGGGAAAATGAGTGAGCCGGTGGTTGTGTATCCGAAACGGTAAATATTCCAGTCTCCTGCAGGCACGTTCCAATGAAGAGTGCCGTCAGACTCCATCATTTTTGTGATATTGACCACATCTTTTGCATTCACCTCATTGCCTGAAGGTACAGCCACTACTGCTATGTCCCTGTACCAGGTTTTCCTTTCGGGAATCCAGGGTTTTTCAGCGATCCCGGTTTCCCTGTTTATAAACGGGATATAGTTTGTTGCCCTTGGATCAGTTTCCGGCTTCTTAAGTTTAATGCCTATGGACTGGTTCCCTCTGATTTTCTGTTCCGACCAGATAATATCCTTCATTGAATATTCGGGAGTTATCCAGGTACCGCCGCTGGTTTCGTAACCAGGGCAGTTATGTATTCCGAAATCCATTCCCAGTCGTTCCGACTCCTCTGCAGCAAACCGCACCATTTCCCACCAGGGTCCGGTATGGGAAATGATTTCGGGGCCCGGCCTGTTGCCTATCTCCACCGACAATGATGTCGTTATGTCTGAAAGGTGGAACATTGTTGTCCTGTTGAATCCGGCATCCTTCAGCGCTTCCAGGTCTTTTGTTATTCCCTCCCTGCTTATATTGGAACCCATCCACATCCACAGCGCACCGGGTTTGGCGCTTTCTGGCGGATTCATGAATACTGCTTCAGGGTCATCCTGATTTTTGTCCGGATCATCAGTCCTGCCACAGAAAAGAACAAGGGAAATGATGATAGGAAAAGTCCAAAATATGTAGGGTTTCATTTTCTTTTGGATTTGATTTAAAGTTAATTGATTTTGCAAAGAGTCAGAGGGAATGTTGGAGAAAAAGACTTTTTATTTAGCCTCTGTTTGTCCTGACTTTTGACAATTAGTGCGGTATAAGATGCGACCACTCAGTTTATGAATCAAAAAAACCCATCCCCTGCCCCTTCCCTTAAAAGAAGAATCAAAAAAACCCATCCCCTGCCCCTTCCCTTAAAGAAGAATCAAAGAAACCCATCCCCTGCCCCT